>JAGVQJ010000069.1 GCA_020051775.1 Calditrichota bacterium
AATGGCATCCCCTTTCCCATCACTACGCACGAAAACCTGAATCTACCCGTCGGCGCTAACTTAATGCGCAGCAACTTGACTCAAATAATTCCCGGTACGGCCATGCCGGGCACATACCATTACGTCGGCCATATGCGCGACCACGCCACCTTCCAGGTTCTTGCTGCGGATTCCTTCGCTTTTTTGAAACTGCCCGGTAGTTTCCCTTCCATTAACGATCGGGGTTGCGACCTGCATGGATGGGATGATAATGCAATTGCGTCAGCCGCACCGACGGAATTCGCTCTGCACGCACCGCATCCGAATCCCTTCAATCCCACGACCACACTGCAATTCGATCTAACCCAGAGCGGGATGACCAACCTTTCCGTTTATGACGTTGCTGGCCGCTTGGTGACGACATTGGCGAATGGTTGGAGATCGGCAGGCAGGCATGAGTTCAGCTTCGATGGGAACGGACTTTCCAGCGGAATCTATCTGGTATCCTTGACGGCAGGCGGTTTCCGGACGACAGAAAAAATGATCCTGCTGAAGTGATTTACCTAAATGATATTGCTGCAATTTACGGAGCCAAACCAACCATAATTTCATTGGAGACGAAATGCTAAAGCGACTGCTTCTTGCCAATGCATTAATTCTGGTATGCGCCGTAGCCGCATTGGCCCAGCAACTGCCTCCGCAAATGCTCTGGAATCATAATTACGGTACGGTGAGTTACGCTGATTGCGAAGCCATCCAGCAGACCACGGATGGAGGATTCATCCTGTTTGGCCATAATTATACTCCCAGTGGAGGTAATTGCCGCTTGGTGAAGACGGATGCCCTAGGTCAACAACAATGGGCTCGCAATATCGGAGGGTCTCAGTGGATGACGTGCATGTCCGGTATGCAAACTTCAGATGGCGGCTATATTCTGGGGGGTTATTGGTCTAATTCGACTGATACGCGCGAACTTAGTATGCTGATCAAAACGGATGAAAATGGCGATTCTCTTTGGAGCCGAATCTACGTTGGAGATTGGAGCAATTGCCAGGCCGTCAGGCAGACGGCTGACGGCGGGTATATTTTAGCCTGCACGATCTGGCTTTCGGGCGGGAGTAGCAATAGTGATGGACTGATTATCAAAACGGACGCCAACGGAGATACACTGTGGACGAGGCAGTTTGGTGGATCCACCTTTGACTCTTTCAAAGACATCCGCCAGACCAGCGACGGCGGCTATATTGTAGCCGGAACGTATGGGTCAAGTAATCCGCGTTTCTGGCTGGTGAAGGTCAGCGCTAACGGAGACTCGCTCTGGAGCCAAACCTACTCATCATACGCGGAAGCAGCCTGTAAATCAGTAGTCATAGACGAGGATGGGGGGTACGTCGTAGCCGGCAACGCCTTCATTTATGACGATTCACGTCCCTTGGTGATGAAAACGAATTCAGAGGGTCAGTTGCTTTGGAATTTGTTGGTGGTTCCATCCGAGGCTAATTGTTGGTGTATGGACTTAGTGGAGACCTGGGATCACCGCTATGTCGTGGCGGGAATGCATAGTGGTGATCAGTGGCTCGCCAAAATAGATAGTGACGGTGACTCCCTTTGGAGCAAGTCATTCACTGTTGCTGGTTATGAAGGATGTTATTCAGTTTGTCAAACGACAGACGGCGGTTTTGCTTTGGCTGGTAATTACCTCGCTTCATATTATAATTTCTACTTGATGAGAACAGGCCCCGACTATGTCGGTGTAACCTGTGATCTTATGCCTCAAGATCCGCCCATTCAAATTCCTCCCAGCGGCGGCAGTTTCCAATTCGACGTCCGGATCAGCAATTACAGTGACACCGTCCGCGTGGTGGATGCCTGGATAATTATGACACTTCCAAATGGCATCCCCTTTCCCATCACTACGCACGAAAACCTGAATCTACCCGTCGGCGCTAACTTAATGCGTAGCAACTTGACTCAAATAATTCCCGGTACGGCCATGCCGGGCACCTACCATTACGTCAGCCATGTGCGCGACCACGCCACCTTCCAGGTTCTTGCTGCGGATTCCTTCGCTTTTTTGAAACTACCCGGCACCGCTCCCGCCGCTCATGATCAAGAATGGGCGCTTCTGGGGTGGGAGGAGGAATTGGTATCGGCAATTGCCAAGCCAACTCAAATTGCTCTGCACCCGGTGCAACCCAACCCCTTCAATTCCCTTACCACAATACAGTTTGAGCTCCGTGATGCGGCTCATATCAAGTTGAAAATCTACGACACTACCGGTAGACCCGTGTCAACCTTGGTAGATGGGTGGAGGAATATCGGATCGCATGAAGCAACCTTCGATGGATCCACTTTAGCCTCAGGTGTGTATATTTACAATTTACAGGCCGGAGGTTTCCAGGCCGCTGGAAAAATGCTTCTACTAAAATGAATTTGCGAGAGTTAATATGAATCGTCCTTCCCTAGTATCTAGCATTCTGATCCTGGTGTTGGCGGCGTGGTTATGCCATTTTCAAGGTTCCAGCGCCAGGGCCTCTCTTCACCCGCTTAGCACTCAAGCAACAGCGCCGGAATTTCAACTACTGCAAAGCGACTACCAGGAAATCCGATTTAGTGTAACGCTGAACGGCTTCCAGAACGAAACCGTCTCTACCCCGGCCGGCGATTTCACTTCGTTGAGTCTGGATGACGAAGGGTATTCTACCGAGGTAGGCACAGCGGCGTTGCCGGTGATCCGCCGGCTGGTGGAAATCCCCTACGGCGCACAGGTATCTCTAGAATACGGCCCTATCGTTCGACATGAAACTACCCTGGCAGAGTGCCAGTGGCTCCGGATTTTGCCCTTACAGGCGCCGGTCGCTAAACGACCCGGTTCCGAAAAAGCCGCTGATTTCGTCTTAAATCAGACTGCCTATTCTCGTTCGGGGTTTATTATCTCTGAAATCGCCTACTCGAGTCAACCACTTTATCTGCGCGGCCACCGCTTTGTACTGGTAGAAATCCACCCCCTTAATTACTGCCCCTCCGATGGGCGTTTATGTTTTTATGACCAAATCGAGATCCGGCTTAAGCTTACCGGTTCGGATGCCGCCCTGACCGGGCAAATGAAAACCCGATACAACCATCCAAACCTCGAGGCGTTAGCCCGCAAGCTCAGCCTGAACACCGGTTGCTATGACGAAACGGAATTGGCGACCCTTCCTTTGGGGCTGTTGATCATTACCAATGCACATTATGCCGGACTTTCAGAAATGCAGGAACTGGTACAATGGAAACAGCACAAAGGTTTCCATACGACTGTGGCTACCACGGATCAGATCGGTACAACCAACGCACAGATACGGGCTTACCTTCAGAACGCGTATGAGACCTGGGCGATCCCGCCCGATTTCGTTATGCTCATCGGAGACACAGACGTTATCCCGCCTTGGAATCGTGCCAATGAGATACACCCGGGAACTGATCTGTATTACGCGACGCTGGAAGGCCAGGATCTATTCGGCGACGTTGGTCTGGGACGAGTTTCCGTGGCCAATGACTCGGATTTGATCAATTACGTCCACAAGATCTTGAACTACGAACAGGCTCTCTGGATTGGCGATGATTGGGAAAAAGCCGCCGTTTTCATGGCGTCTAATGACAACTGGGAATTAACCGAATCCACGCATGATGCGGTGATCGCGCAATATTTGCAACCGGAAAGTTACCACAGCGACCGACTATACTGTCACACCTTTGGAGCCACTTCCGCTCAGGTCAGCACGGCGATAAACGCCGGACGGTCGCTGGCTACTTACGCTGGGCATGGCTACTTTTTCTGCTGGCAGGACGGCCCGCCTTTTTTACAGAGGGACGTGCAAGCCTTGACCAATGTCTACTATCCCTTCGTAGGTAGTTTCGCCTGCGACACCGGGCAATTCATGCGTGGAAGTGAATGCTTCGGAGAAACCTGGATTCGATCAGCTCACGGCGCTATAGCTTACTGGGGCGCTGCTGCAACTTCGTACTGGGTGCCGGACGATATTCTGGAGCGAGCACTCTACGAAGCTGTCTTTGATCAACAATCCCCGCGCGAGCATCAGAACCTGACGTGGACTGCCGGAATGACCGATTATGCCAAAATCAAACACTGGATACAGGAAGGCGGCAACTTACTGGGTGTTTATTACTGTGAATTGTACAACCTCTTGGGAGACCCTACAGTTGATATCTGGACGGATATACCGCATTCTCTTACGGTGGTAGCGCCAGATTCGATTCAAATCGGTCAGACCAACCTTCAAATTAATGTCAATGGCTATCCCGATTGGGCTCTTGTAAACGTGTCTTCATCAGCAGAATTACTGCAATATTCCGGCTATGTGATGAATGGTAGCGTGAATCTGAGTTTAGGCTCAGGCTTCACCCAACCGGGAACGATGCACATCTGTGCCACCGGTCACGACTGCTGTCCCTGGCAGGGAACCGCCGTAATCGTCCCAACGACTCAGTCCGCCGACATGGAGTCAATTGGCAACGATCTGTCAACAAAGGGCATTTGGGTTTCTCCCAATCCCTTCAATCCCACGACGGCTATTCGCTATGAGCTACCAACTGCGAGCTACCTAAGCTTACAGGTTTATGATGTTGTCGGGCGATTAGTTGTCACATTGGTAGAGGGTTGGCGAGACGCTGGGGCAGACGAAGTGTCATTCGATGGATCGAAGCTATCTTCAGGGTTATATTTCGTTCAATTGAAATCGGGCGATAATACAGGGGTCGAAAAAATGATGTTGTTGAAGTAAGGATGATTTCTAAATTCATGAAATTGTTGGGTGCTCTGCTTCTGATTTATGCACCCTGCATCAATGCCCAGGATACTCTGCGCGTCTTGTTCGTCGGCAATAGTTACACCTACTCCAATAATCTGCCGGAACTGTTTACCGGCTTGGCCGCTTCCGCCGGGCGTCCGGTGCTGACGGCCATGAACGCCCCCGGCGGGTACACCCTGGAACAGCACGCCGGCAATCCCGCCACAATCGCCTTGATCAATCAGGGGACGTGGAACTATATCATGCTTCAGGAACAGAGTCAATACCCCACAATTCCATATTACCGCCTCAACAGTTTTTACCCTGCTGCTCGAGCCCTCGATTCCCTCATCGTTATAAACGGCGCACAGACCGTCTTTTTCATGACCTGGGGACGGAAGCATGGCGGCCAGCAGATGATCAACGGCTATTACAGCTACCCCTTCGTCAACTTTTTTCAGATGCAGGATACCCTGGCTGCTGCCTATACAGAAATTTCGCAAGAACTTGAAGCCCTCTTGTCTCCTGTTGGAAACGCTTGGGCGCAGGCGGTAATTCTGGATTCCACCATAGACCTGTGGCAGAGTGACGGCAGTCACCCTACGCTTCAAGGATCTTACCTGGCAGCCTGCACTTTCTATGCCACGTCATTCAACAGCAATCCGATGGGACTGGCCTATACTGGCGGTTTAACTCTTGAACAAGCAGCCTTTTTGCAATATGCCGCCTGGACCATTGTCCTACATGCGGATATCGCCCCTCCTCGACTTTCACGTGAATTAAGCCTTCAGGTTTCGCCTAATCCATTCAATTCCACAGCGACACTAAACTACGAGCTCCATGTTCCGGGCTTTGTTTCATTGAAAGTGTACAACACTGCCGGGCGATTAGTAATCACCCCGGTGAACGGTTGGCGAGACGCGGGAGCACATGCAGTGTCGTTCGATGGCTCGAATTTAACCTCAGGACTGTATCTTTACACCCTGACGATAGAAGACCAGGCTACAGCAGGTAAGGTTTTGTTATTAAAATAAGAGATATCCCCATGTACAAACCGATTTTTCCGCAGCGTTGGCTGTTGATTCCGATTACTGCCTTGGCTACAGCGCTATACCTACTGTTAGCCTTCAATGGTTTCTTAACGGCCACTGTCGCGTTTGCCTCCGAAACAGATGATTTAATCTGGAACACGGGCGCTCTGTTGCCTACAGCCAGATCCGGAAGCACGACGGGATGGTACAATGGCCGATTGTTTGTCGCCTGTGGCCGAATTTCCAGCTTCACTCAGCCTTTGAATACCAACGTCTGTGAAAGCTACAACTTCGGTGAAAATAGTTGGCAAACCATGTCTCCTGCGCCTTACGCCGTGCGCATGGCGGGTGCGGGTCGGGTGCAGTCGGGAAACGTGCTCTTTGTCGTGGGTGGGCGTGATAATCTGGGGGTGTCTTTGGGGACTAACCAGGCCTATAATATGGCCGGTAATTCCTGGCAAGAACTGGCGACCTGCACCCCCCGATGGGGGCATGGCGCAGCAGCGACCACCGGTTATGTTTATGTATTCGGCGGGAGTAATTTCACCAATGACGCCCAAAGGTACAGTGTCGCGAATAACGCTTGGGAACCCATCGCGCCACTTCCCGCCGGATTGGGTTATATGGCCGGCGCCAGCCTGGGAGGTAAAATCTACAGTCTGGGCGGAACTGATTCGAATGGGCCGTCTGCTGATTGTTTCGTTTTCGATCCCAATACCGGCGGCTGGACGGAAATATCCGGTCTACCTGCTCCTCGACAATATCACGCGGCGGTAGGAGACGAAGCGACGGGCAGGATATATGTCTTTGGGGGTTTAACCTACCTGCCCACGATTGAAACCGCGACGGTTTTAGCCTATAACCGTGTAACCAACGCCTGGACGCCTGAAGCTGACATGCCGGCAGTGCGTTCCTGGGGCTGCGCCGGCAGCAATGACGCCGGGAATCTTTTTCTGGTCGGGGGCTGTATCAACCCCGCTTCTAATCCTCTTTATCAGAATCAGACCTGGTATTCAACCATAACGCCGCCGCCACAATATGACGTAACTTTATGGCCGCTGGATCCGCCCATCGAAATCCGTTCCAATGGCGGCTCCTTTAATTTCAATGCCTCGGTCATCAATCATGGCCCCAATCAAGCCTCGTTTTTCGTCTGGGCGCGCATGCAATACCCTGATGGCAGTTGGTCTACTCCCACCCTGGGACCATTGGCTATTACTCCCCCAGTGAGCGTGTCGGTGACTCGACTTCGTTCGCAAAACATCCCTGAGACTTTCCCTGCGGGATTGTATTACTACGTAGGGTACACCGCTTTATCCTATCCGGGATTGGTAATTGATTCCAGCTACTTTCCATTTACCAAATCGGGATCAGCGTTTTCATGTGCGGCCAATGCGGTTGAACCCTGCTACGGCGAACTTTTTCCAGGAGAGGATATGGTAAGCTCGAAAGCATCTGACTTCGCGTTTTACCAGGCTTCACCCAATCCTTTTAATGCTATGACAGTTATCAGATTCGATCTACCATCAGCTTGCAAAGCACGCTTAGAGATTTTTCGCGTATCCGGGCGATTGGTTGGCACACTGGTGGATGGTTGGCAGGAATCAGGTCATTACGAGGTTCGGTTTGAAGCTGCTAATTTGCCTTCGGGATTGTATCTGGCACATTTGACCGCCGGAGAATTTTCGGCTACTCGGAAGTTGATCCTCGTAAAATAAGGGAAATGTACCGCCCACCCTTCAGAAGTTGCCACTCTCAGCACCATAAAAGGGAAGGATTGGGAGGTTTATGGAATATTTTAACTTTCCTCTCTTTCAGCCCTTGACAGACGCTCGTATTTTCATTATATTAATGTATTGGCCTCATCCTAAGGAGCTACTATGCGCTTGCCGTCCAATTCCTGGATGCCTCACTGTGTTTACCTGCTCTCCCTGTTGATCCTGCTGCCCGCGCTGGTTCAGGGAGTAACCTTCCTCAACACCGACTTGAACTCTGGTCTCCCCGTAGATAGCGCCGAATTGTCCTTGGATCGTGGCAATGTCCGCATTGCCTGGCCTGACCAGCCTTTGCAAGGCCCGGGATTGTACTTGCTGTTCTACAGCCCGGATTATAACTTTTCACCTGGTCGTGGTACGCTGTTAGGCGCCACCCAACGGTCATCCTATGTAGATCCTCTTCTACCCGGTAAATTCTCCCGCTGTTTTTACCGCGTTTACCGCTTTCCCCAGGGATTAAGCGTTGTTGTTGACGAAATCATGATCGAGGATTTCGAGGACGGCCTCGTGTCCTTGACCAGTTATCCTGGTCAGGATAACCAACCCAGCAATTGGGAAATGACTTCCACTGTGACCTACGATTCCAGCCTCTTTGCCTTGAATCTCTATGGGAATACCTGGAAAGTTGAAGCCATAACTCCGGTCAGTGTCACTGCAGGAACCGTATGGCGGGCCTCTGTACGGGCGAGTCAAACCGGTCAGAATCAGGCTATCGGAGTGGGAGACGGGAATCACGAGCTGTTTTACACCTTCGAAGGAGACAGTCTCTTTCCCGGAATTGCATGGAATAGCGTCTATCACAGCGTTGCCAACCTCAATCAATGGGCTTTGATCCAGATGCCCATCGGTCGAGATTGGCAGATTCGTTATGGATCGCTGCCCACGATTGACCGAATATTTTATGTCAATGATAAGTGGAATAACAGCTCGTGGGGTATCTCGTTTTTCGATGAAATCCACGACGTAACCGAGGATCAACCGGCCATCCCCCAGGTGTACTTTACTGCACAAGGCGACTCTTCGCAGCTTCAGCCGTTTTATCAGTTCACCAGCCTGGTGATTGATCCCGATAGCCCGAATCATAATTATATGTGGGATTTTGGCGATTCCACATTTTCCAGCCTGCCCAACCCCAGCCACACGTATGCCGACCGGGGTTACCGCACGGTGTCACTCATCGTCCGCGATGATGATAGCCTTTTCGGCGACGCGGCGGTGCATTTACAACCACCGCCTGGGACCCCCCTGCCACAATTTACCTTAGCCGATGCCGGTGATGTTATGATGGGCCGGCGCTACGTCAACGATAATGGTCAACCCGGAATCATCCCCACCTACGGTGTGAACTACATCTTCCAACGCACCAAACCTATATTCGGCGACGCAGTGGATATCGCCATGATCAACCTGGAAACACCATTGACTAATCAGGGCACTCCTCATCCCTCGAAAGAAGTTGTATACCGCTCCGATCCCTCCACCGTGAGTGGTCTGCAATTCGCCGGTTTCGATTATGTCGCGTTGGGGAATAATCATACTACAGATTATATGGAACCCGGACTAATTCAAACCGTCCATGTGCTTGACTCGGTGCAACTTAAATTTTCCGGATCAGGATTAAACGAATACTGGGCTACGCGACCCTCCTATTTCACACAGGATGGTATCCGCGTGGCGGTGCTATCTTACTGCAACCGCGACGGTCGTCAGGACTTCCTGCCGCCTTTCCTGGAAGCCGGCTACAACAAAGCCGGTTTCGCCATGTTCGACGATGCCACCTTAGAAGCCACTATCCCCATCGCCGATTCCCTGGCCGATCTGATTATCGTGCAAGTCCACGCCGGCACCGAATATGACTCTAATCCGTTGACCCTCGCCAACGGGCCGCCGCCGAATCCAAATTTGCCGGAAGACGACTACATTCGCTTCTCATCCGATTCCGATTCCACAGACCGCCTGTTGAAGCAGAAAGCCATTGATCTGGGTGCGGATCTGGTGCTGTGCCACCACCCCCACATCTTACAGGGATTTGAAGTCTACAATAACAAACTCATTGTGCACAGTTTCGGCAATTTCGCTTTCGACCAGACTTACTGGGAAACTTACCCTTCCATGATTCTCTATTGTGACGCGGATTTAAATGGATTCGATAATTTTACCTTCAAACCCGTGTATATAGATGATTACGTCCCCACTCCGGCCACCGGCGAATTGGGGGAAACTATCATGCGGCGGATGGCGGCTTATTCTCGTAGTTTGAACAGCACCGCGGTTAGCTTCGATTCAGCAACGGTAACCGGCAAAATAGCCATCAGTCCCTCGCAGGTTTCGGAAACCAATCGCAATGAGACCGCAACGCTTACCTTCCAGCACGAAGGCAGCTATTGGATTTCCGAACCGCTGCGTATTCAGGATCCCGGTTTCTTAAGCGCGATAATCTCCGTCACCGGCATTCCCGGCGGAGCGACCCTGAGTTTGGCGCGGGGCAAGGAAATCCTTTACCACGGCGGTATGGAGTATGAAGGCGGTTGGTTGTGGAATCATACTTCGTCAGATGTTTTCCTGGAACCGATGTACCCGCATGGCGGGCAATATTCATTGGGCGTGCGGCGCACTTCAGGCCAGGCGCTCTTGTACGGAGATCTCGAAGACCGTATTCCCACCAATCAAAGTTTGCGTTACACCGTCGAAGGATGGCTTTCAGGCACCAACGCCAAGAATGCCAATTTTGGGGTGGCGTTCTATCAATATCGCACCTCTGATGTTTTCATCAACGAACAGACCACGCTGCAACGCACCGGCAGTTTCCCCTGGACGCACTATTATGCCAACCTGACCACTCCCAGTGGTGGATGGTACGTCAACGTCCGATGCCGCAATGAAGCGCCTACTTCCGGTACGGGGTCAGGGCGCTTCGACGATCTGAGACTGGTGGAATGGATCAATGACTGGTCCACCATCGGCACGGGGCAAACCTCATTGACCTACCCAACCGAACACACCTATATTCAATTCCGTTGCAACCAATCCGTCGCAACGGCGACTGTAACTTATCGCATGACTACCCGGACTATAGAATAAAAAAGGGGCCCACGAATTGTGGACCCCAATTGGGGAAATGGCCGGACTGAACGCTCTCTCCTGCAGAGGCGAACAGCCGGCAAACTTTTTTAGTCAAGATGGTTGCGGTTCTCAGCTCGCGACCAAACCCGAGCCCTGTTGAGTTTCACCGTCTTCTTCCTGGCCGTTCATCTTTTTTACGTTAAAGGCCTGTGGACCCTTGGGGGTCTGCACCAGATCGAAGAGCACTTCATCACCCTGGTCGAGGACGCGGTATCCTTTCCCCTTTATCGAGGAGAAGTGCACGAAGATGTCCCTCTCACCTTCGGATTGGATAAAGCCGTACCCCTTGTTCTTATTGAACCACTTGACCGTACCGGTGGTAGCCAAAATCACCTCCCAGCTAAACACCTGGCGCCGCCTCGCCAGAACAAACCTATCGCCACTGTATTTTGCGAAAAAATATAGGAAGGAATTGCCTAATTGTCAACGCGTAAGTTGAATATTTTGGGGGGTGGGTTATTTTTTAAGGTCGGTAAATTCTACCAGCAGATGAAAAGTACCCAGCGCCTGACGAGCCGCTTGGCGGAATTTTTCATCAAAGAGAATGCCGAGTCCGCATTTTCGTCGTCGGTAGAGTGATTGAGGCACTGTTTCAAAGGGGATATGTCGGCGGAATAAAATCTGTTCCGCTTGGAGAACTGACTGAGTATCGGGAAATGTCGCTAATATATCCACGGTTATTCCCAATTTTCTTCACCGTTAATAGTGAGGCGACTTAGAATCAAGGGCCTACTTGCAGGGGGAGTATCTTCGATCGTGAATGCTGCCTCGACAGCGGCAGCAACAGATGCAATTCGGTCAACGGTTGCGCCGAATAGTGTCGCCAACGGCTGCCCTTTCTCCGCGTAATCCCCTCGCTTGCGGTGCAGGATAATTCCGGCGGTGTAATCCACAGGATCTTCTTTGCGCATTCGACCGGCTCCCAAAGATACTGCCGCTTGTCCGATACTCAGCGCATTAAGATCCGAGACATACCCATTGCGCTTAGCTTCGAGTACTCGATTGGCATTGGCTGTAGGGTAGAGATCGGGATTTTCCAGGAAGCGCACTTCCGCCTGCTGCCGGTGGGCAATCTCCACAAATTTCAGGAAAGCGCTGCCGGAATGCAGTGCGGATTCAGCTAACGCGCGGCCTTCAGTATAATTCTCCGCTCTTTCGCCTAATGTCAGCATGATTGCCGCCTGCACCAGGCATAACTCTTTTAGATCCGGCGCTGCGGCCGTCCCTCGCATAAGATCCAGGCATTCCCGAACTTCCAACCAATTGCCTACCGCGTAACCTAAGGGCTGGTCCATATCCGTTAAAAGAGCGGTTATCTCCAGACCTGTTTCACTGCCGATGTCCACCAGATATTTGGCCAACGAGCGAGCTTCGGCCACATTATCAAAGATGGCTCCGCGACCGAACTTCACATCCAACATTAGAGCCTGGGCCCCCTCAGCGAGCTTCTTGGAAAGTATACTTCCGGCGATGAGTGGGAGGGATCTAACCGTGGAAGTCACGTCGCGTAAGGCGTACATCTTACGGTCTGCCGGGACGATTTCATCGGTCTGACCAATCAGAGCGCAGCCGAGGTCTGCAACCTGTCGTATAAATTGTGCGACGGATAGCGTTGTTGTGAAGCCGGGAATGGATTCCAGCTTGTCCAACGTACCGCCGGTATGTCCCAAACCTCGACCGGAAATCATGGGGATAGGCACACCCAGACTCGCGACCAGGGGAGCTACGACCAGGCTGACTTTATCGCCCACACCACCGGTCGAATGCTTGTCAACTTTACGCCCCGGAATGTTGGAAAGGTCGGCCCTCCGCCCTGAGGCTGTCATCGTGCGTACTAAATCGCCGGTTTCCCGTTGCGTCATTCCTTGAAAATACACCGCCATGAGGAAGGCGGACATCTGGTAATCGGGCACCTCACCACGTGTGTACCCAAACACAATCTCGCGGATCTCGTCTGCTGATAGTTCAGTTCCGGCCTGCTTCCGGGATATGATCTCTATCGCGTTCATGATTTTCCGAACAGCAGCAAATCCACTATACGGACAGCTTCCATGGCGTCTTTGCCATAGCCGTCGGCTCCGATTTCATCTGCGAATGATCGGGTCAACACTGCTCCTCCGATGATGACTTTCGCAGGCACTCCGGCAGCTTTCAAGTCGTGGATCACCGCCCCCATTTCCACCATCGTAGTGGTCATCAGCGCCGACAAACCCACAAAGTCGGCTTTCAGCTCGCGTGCTTGTTTCACAATATCCCGGGTGTCTACGTTTTTACCCAGGTCAATGACTTCCCAGCCGTAATTCTGCAGAACCGTGGAGACGATATTCTTGCCAATGTCGTGCACGTCCCCCTTGACTGTTGCCAGAATGATCCGTCCGCGATGTTTTGCCTGGTCTGATGGAAATAGAGTCTTCAGTCTTTGGAAAGCGACTTGCATGGTTTCAGCGGCCAAGATGACCTGTGGTAGAAAGAATTCTCGAGCGTCATAACGGCGACCTACTTCCTGTAAAGCTGGAATCAGGACCTTTTCGTTCAGACTCAAAGCTTCCCAGCCGTTCTTCAAGGCCTCCTCGATCAAGTCAAGGATAATTTCCCGGTTGCCGTAGAGAATTCCATCGAACAGTCGCTGATCCACCGGGCGCGTGTCCGTCCCAGATGCGGCTTTCTCTTCTTCCACACCACCATAAACCTCGATGTATTTCTTCGCGGAGGGATCGCGAAGCAAGAGCAGATTGCAGGCGTGGATGGTTTCGCGGGAGGATTCGCTAAAAGGGTTCAGAATGGGCAGATCCAGACCGTTCTGCAACGCCATGGAGAGAAAAGTGCGATTGACCAGCGACCGATTGGGTAATCCATAAGAAACATTGGATACACCCAGCACCGTAGTCACACCCAGTTCATCCTTGATCATCCTGAGCGCCCGGAGTGTCTGGCTGGATCGTTCCGGTTCCGCCGAGACGGTCAGCGTCAATGGATCAATGAAAATATCTTCATGCCGCAAACCATGTTCCAGGGCGCGATTGACGATCTTCCGAGCTAATTCCAAACGCTGCTCGGCTGTTTCAGGGATGCCCCGTTCGTCCAAAGTGAGTCCCAAGACCGCTGCGCCGAAACGTTTAGCCAAGGGTAGGATTCGATCTAATTTCTCGTCATCCGCGGTGACGGAGTTGATTAACGCTTTGCCTTCAATCTCTTCCAAGGCTGCTTCGATGGCTTCCGGATTGGTGGAATCAATCGAGAGGGGAAGATCTACGGCATTCTGTACGATCTGAACGGCTCGGCGCAGCATGTCAGGTTCATTGATGCCGGGCACGCCCATGTTGATGTCCAGAATATCCGCGCCCGCCTTGGCCTGTTCGATGGCTTCCTGACGCACCAAATGAAATTTGCCTTCTTTCAGTTCTTCGCGCAGCTTTTTACGGCCAGTCGGATTGATGCGTTCTCCAATGGAGCGAATGGGCTGGTCACTGCAGATTTCCACGGTACGGTCGCGGGAAGCCAGCCGGGAACGACAGCGATCATGAAGACGCGGCTTTGGTTTCATTCCGGCCAGAGCTTTGACCATGGCGCGAATGTGATCGGGACCTGCTCCGCAGCACGCGCCGATCAAGTTAACGCCGACCTCAGCAAATCGGACGGCATATTCTGCCAGGTGATCAGGGGAGGCGGGAAAACAGGTGCGCCCCTCGTGAATGCGCGGCATTCCTGCATTCGGTTCCACGCAGAGTGGCAGCAACGTTTTGGTCAGCACTTCGCTGATCGCGCCGAAGATCTCTTCCGGTCCGGTGGAACAATTGATACCAAAGGCATCGGCGCCCAGCGTCTCGAACACCGTCAACGCCGTCAAGGGATCGGTGCCGGTGACGGTATTGCGGCCATCCGCGAAAGTCATCTGAGCGATAATCGGGCCGAGGAAATGTTCGCGCGCCGCCATCATGGCGGCCTTGGCTTCGCGAATGTCCGACATGGTCTCGATGATCAGCAGATCCACCCCGGCCAGGGCCAGACATTTGACCTGTTCGGAAAACGTCTCGTACGCCGGCTTGAAATCCAAGCTGCCAACCGGTTTCAGATATTTGCCGCAGGGCCCGATGGATCCAGCCACCCAGACGTCGAAACCCTGAGCGGCGCGCCGGGCGATCTGTACTGCCGAGATATTGACCTGGCAGGCGCGCTCGGCCAATCCATGCTCTTCCAATTTGATGCCTGTCGCGCCGAATGTATTGGTCAGCAAGACTCGTGCGCCGGCCTTGACGAATTCGCGTTGGGCGCTCTCGACCAGATCAGAATTCGTCAGATTCAATTCTTCGGGCGCCTGCCCGATTTGCAGGCCGCGTTCCTGCAATAAGACTCCCAAGCCGCCATCCAGGATTAGAATCTCAGTTTCGGCCCGGCGACGGAATTCGTTCCGCTCGATCAATGCTCCCCCTCATTTCCCCCCGGTCTGGCTCCTATAATGGCTGAGACCGATTTTTCCGGTATCATTAGGTAGTTTTCAGTTAATTTAATACCGATATTTTCAGCTTGGAGTAATCCCAGCAGATCTTTCTGCGCTGTGATGAGCCAATCGCCGTAGCCAGGGCTGTAGCGCTTGGTCAGGATGAATCCCTGCAACCTGGCAGTGCGAGCAATTTCGCGGTTCAGCTCCTCCATCAAGGCTTCGGCAGCCTCGGCGCCGTAGGCATTCAGCAGGAAGGCTCGCGTCATATCGCCGGATGACGATAACCGGGCAACCTCCTCGTCAAGGGCAGGCCCAATGGTGATCGCGGAGAGATACAAACCGACGGAGCCGTTCATCCAGTCGAACACCTTCCGGCTCTGGATCTTGAATCCATCGTGAACTTCGATAAGATCCGGTGGCGTCATGGCAATGGGTTGGAAACCGAAACAGGCCTGAGAAGTGATTAGTTCACGCCCCCGATGGATGGCTTCATCCACCAGGCCGCGCATCGAAGTGGGGATCTCCGCTTTTTGGGGTTTGAAACCCATGCGGGCATAAACCTGTTTAAGCTCCGGTACGGCTTGAAGGCCGTTAACGATTAGCGGTTCGATGATAATCTCCGGTGATTTCGCATAATAACAAAAATTTACCCCCGGATAGGGGCAAAATCAAGTAATTTCGACGTGAATTAGAGTGCATGGTGCCAATGGCACTTTTATCGGCGAATTGCTTCGCGAATTCGCCGGTTCACGCCGATAACTGCATCTCCTGCCCTTCGTACTGGAGTTGATACAAGCGGTGATACAACCCCTGCTTGCGCAACAGTTCCTGGTGGGTGCCCATTTCACGCACCTCGCCCTCGTGCATGACCACAATCAGGTCGGCGCGCTGGATGGTGGATAGCCGGTGTGCAATCACGATGGCCGTGCGGCCTTCCAGCAGGGCGGCAATAGCCTTCTGGATCAACTGCTCGGTTTCGGTGTCCACCGCAGAGGTTGCTTCGTCCAAGATCAGAATGGGCGGATCGTGCACCAAAGCTCGGGCGAAGGCCAAAAGCTGCCGTTCGCCGGTGGACAGTGTTGCGCCTCTTTCTTCAAGTTTTTCGTCAAATTTGTCGGGCAGTTTTTCGATGAAGCGGGTAGCCGCTACGGCCTGAGCTGCCTGCTTCACCTTTTCGGACGGGATATCGCTACCCAAGCGGATATTCTCCTCCACGCTTCGCGCGAAGATGAAGACGTCCTGCTGCACGACTCCCAGCATGGATCTTAAAGCGTGCTGAGTGAAGTTGCGCACGTCCACATCATTGATGAGGATTTGCCCTTCCTGCAGATCATAAAAACGCGTTAGTAAACTGACCAGCGTGGTTTTGCCCGCCCCAGTGTGTCCCACGATAGCTACTGTTTTTCCGGCCTCTACTTTGAAACTGACGTTGCGTAGCACCCAGTCGCGCCCTTGATAAGCAAAGTTGACATTGCGGAATTCGATACTGGAGGGTTTTGCGTCCAGGTGGAGTGGTTTGGCCGGATCTTTAATTTCTTCTTCCTCATCCAGCAGTTTGAACAACCGCTCGGAGGAGGCCATGGCGCTTTGCAGGATATTGTATTTTTCGGCCAAATCGCGGACCGGCATGTAGAAACGTTCAGCGTATTGAATGAAGGCGATCAACACGCCCAGAGTTAGTGCGCTCTTCAGGATCATCGCACCACCCGACCAAAGGATCAATGCAATGGCCACGGCCGAGAGCAGCTCCACCACCGGGAAAAAGACGGCGAAGTAGAATACGGTTTTGACGTGCGAATCCCGCAGATCGGCGTTCAACTGCTGGTAGTGCTCCAAGTTGACTCTCTCCCGACGGAAAAGCTGCACGATGCGCATGCCGACGATGTTTTCCTGCAAGTAAGAGTTAACCCTGGCCAGCCGCTTGCGCATTTCGCGGAAACTATCCCGCACCTTGATTTTAAAAATAAAAGCCACCCAGAATAGCGCCGGTATCACACAGAATGTAATCAACGCCAGTTTCCAGTTCAAGAACAGCATGGCGGCGATGATGCCCAACAGAGCGAAAATATCCCCAAAAATGGCCACTACTCCCTGCGTGAACATATTGTTGATCACTTCCACATCCGACGAAATGCGGGTCATGATGCGGCCAACGGGGTTGCGGTCGAAATAAGCAATGGGCAGGCGAGCCAGCTTGTCGAACAGTTCGCTGCGCATGTCGAACATGATCTTCTGGCCCACCCAGTTGGTCAGGTAGATCTGCAGGAAACGGCAGACAAACAGGCCGATCAAAACCAGCGAATACCAGACCAGGATGTGCAGCAGGCCGGTCATGTCTTTCTGCGGGATGAACACGTCTACGGCGTTCTTAGTCAGTAGTGGACCGATTAATTCCAAACCGGAGACGACCAGCAGCAGGAACACTCCCCCCAGCAACAGAAACCGGTAGGGTTTGCCGTAGCGCAACAATCGCTTCATCAATCGGGCGTCGTACGCTTTGCCCGTTATTTCATCATCATCGAAGGGATTTGACATGGTTTTATCCCCCCTTTATCAAGGGGGGTGGGGATCTTTCCGTAGTTATACGAGCGTTTAGAGCTATATGTGCTACGTAAAACGGGCCGCTCCCAAGCGTCGAGCGACCCGCTATTTCACAACGAATCAATCTATGTGCTGCCTGATACCAGGCTTTCCGGCTGCACCATGATTTTGACTCCCGTTTTGGCGCCGGCGTCGGAAAGGCGTTGCCTGAGCACGTTCAAATCGCTGGTTGCTCCTGCTGTATCAACCAAAGCCAGCATAACCTGAAATCCACCCATGATCCTTTCCACCCGATCTGCTATTCGGCAACCGGTGTCCTGCAAGCCTTGCGACAGTGCTTCGGCATTCGCGCGGTTATCCGGCGACAGACAGATTATCAAGAGCCGTTCCGGGCGCGATCCCGGTTTTGGCGCGTCGGTCTCCATCTGTGCCACCACCCGGCTGACGATCTGGTGCAACCGCTCGTAGGTGGCGGCTTCACCCAGCTCTTCCTGGGCGGTTTTCGCGATGGCGCGAATCTGATCTTCGGTGAGTTTGGTCATGATAGTATATTAAATATCTCTTCTCTCGGCTGCGGAATCACCACTTTGCGCACCAGCAGCCCCTGATCCAACGCGGCCTGAGCGCCCGCATCCACAGCGTTGCGTACGGCAGCCACGTCGCCGGTCAGTGTGACGAAGGCTTTGCCTCCGATGCCAATTCCCATCCGGATTTCCATCAAGGCAATCTGCGCCGTCTTGCAGGCGCGGTCGGCAGCGAGCACGGCAGAAGCCGCCGAAAACGTCTCGATGACGCCGATGGCGTTGACCGTCGGATTCCAGGAGGAGGCGATCAGGGCGGGGTAGACCTGCGGGTGGACGTTGGGGATGACGAAGTCGTCCACGCAGGCGATGGCGCCCACGCTTTTGCCCTCTTCCACGGAAGCGCGCACGGCGGCGGTGTCGCCGCGCACCAGAGCGATGTACTTGCCCGAGCAGATGGTCTTGGCGATAACCAGTTCCACCTGCGAGATCTTCAGCATGGCGTCCGCCGCTTCAATCCCCACGGCGATGGAGTTGAACTCGACCATGCCTAACGCGGACGAATGAGTAGTAGTGTTATTTGGCATTGGGGTGATGGGTACGTTACAGTTTGTTATTAAAGAATTTATGAATTAGGAGTTATGAGTTATGAAAATTCGATGATTCCTTTTGTAATTTTTCCAGCCGTTTAATTCTATCTCTAAAATTAATGAGCATGGCGATAACCACACTCTGCAGAATTATTATCAGGAATACAAGTCGCTCCGTTTTAAGCATCTCAAATATTGAATAAATAGGTGGCCCGATAACTAGTAACAGAATAGCTATTCCGATTATTGCTAAAATCAATAAAAATAATTTCTGGATCAGCCATTCCCATGCTTTAACTATTATTCCCGTCTTCGCTCCATTATCATAAAATGGCATTTTGGTAGGATCTAATAAAAAATCCTTGTCTTTAAAGAGTTTCTTATGAAGGGATGCCATGGATTCCTCCTGGACCGTCATTGCGTACTGAGTAATTTCTGCAGGGTCAGCGATATGCAACTCAACAGTCAATTTTGTCCTATTTAGGATTACGCTTTGCCAGGCAAACCTAACTGATTTATCACCTACAGCATTTATTGAATTGGATCTTTAAATACCTTGTAAATATTTTTGATAATCCAAAATACTTGAAGTGCCTCATTCGCTATATTTTCAAAATACCTTGTTTCAACACAATATCCAAGCATATGTTTCTGCTTTTTTTCATCAAACATCCACCATTGTCCAGTCCATGCAGAAGAAGGATGAATAAAAATAGAACCATCCCTAAATATGCTCGAATATTTCTCACTCATATTGTACTTATATTCTTGTTGAGAATATTGAGTAAGAAGGCGGCAGAGTGTGCAAAGATTTAAATCTTTATTATTGTACTTGAATGTTTTATACCAAGGATGAGAGCTAATTCTTCCCTCAGACTTTGAATGCATGAAGAATCTTTCTGATCGCACTTCCCTTTTATCTTGTTCGGACAGGATAAAAAGTAACGAAGCTAGATTGTCGAATATTACTCTAAGATGTATGTAAGCCGAGGACAGATTTACTAACTTTAAGCTCACATGAAACATAATGCTATGATTATAATGCCATAAAAGATGACTCAGCAATGCACCAGAAAAATAGTTACTCGGCTCCAATCCATTTTGAAAATGCTCCTGGATATGATTTAATATTTCTTGGTGTTCATCAATTTCACTCTCAAGTTTTCCAATAAGCTGGTTGAATCTTTCGTTGTCCGTAAATAAATAAGGCACTCTAGTTTTTATATCATTCCAATAATCCATTACTTTTCTCCATTTTCGGTGATGATGGTCTGTGTACCCCTGGCTTGCTCACATACCGGGCATATCCTATCCCATTTTTGTCCGGGAATGAATTCCCGGACTACCTTCCTTCGATCCACTAAAGCGGATGTTTTACGTTCACTTAAGTGGACTGAAGCTTTTTAGCCCGGAAATTCATTTCCGGGGGACGGCTCTAACATATTCCGCGACCGCGGATGCACTTCAACTTCACGTGTCGCACTCGATGCCCGCCTCCTTCGATTGCAGCGGCGGGCAGGGGTGATCGGCATACGAACAGAACACGCAGCAGTCGCCGGGTTTGGGGGTCAGGACGGCGCCGCAACCCTCGCAGGTGTAGGTGTGCAGGCAGTAATTAACCGGCATCTCCATCTCGACTTGATGGCTGCAAACCGGGCAGGTCAAAGTAGCACGAGTGTATATCATTAGCTTTCAGGCGTTTTTAGTATTTTTTGGTCAATGAATTTTATTAAACCCGGGTGCATGAAATAATAGGTCAATCCCTTCGTCTGATCGTTGGGAATTTTATGTTCGGGTTGTTGCGAGACTCTTTGGATCGCTTCAACAACGCGCTCGCTCAGGCGGCTTCGCACGGCCCGTTTTACCGAACGACAGGACCTGTGGATCTTCACGGCTTTATCGTAAGTGTAGATTCCAACAATGCTGCCAGTGTCCACTGACTCCTGGATGAAGTGTAGTGTCGCGCAGACCGGAAACCCGAACAGCAGCGAATATTCGATCGTAGACCGACCCCGCACAAACGGCAGCACACCCCAGTGGTCGTTCAGCAGCCCGGTATGAAAGGAGCTGATGATATTGTTCTTAATGATAAAACCCAGCTTGTGGAAGCCCAGGTCCAGATTTCGGGCTTTCAGAATGTCTGTGACCTTGGGATCTTTGTAGTGCAAGTTCAGGGTTTGGAAGGGCAGACGAACGCCCTTGATCCACAGCGCACTACGGAAGATTAATCTACTACGCAGAATCCATCGTTTGATCTTCTGGCTATGGTGCGGGAGAAAGAAGACTTCAACTTCGTACCCGTCCCGCTTCAAGGCTGTATAAATGTCGTTAAAAAACGTTGGCGTGCCGATCAAGCCGATGCGAGGCTTGCGTGTCTGGACTTGTCTCGAATCGGGTTCTACTCTCATCGAAACCTGTTGGACGAATTGCCGCACTTCCTCCCGGCGTGCCAAGGGAAAACTGTGAAAGCCATCATGGTCCAGGCAAGAATGAAAATGCTGCACACCGAGATGCAGATAGTCATCCAGATCCGTATTTTTCTTATAAAACCACAGCAGTTCGTTGAAATAGCGCACGTCGCTGGACAGAAGGTAACCCAGCAGGAGGAATTTCACCACATGGACTCTGGCAACCGGAATTAAAGGCGCTTTTCTTTTGAAATGAATCTGGTGAAGCAGCAGATCGAAGAATCTGAAATCACGCGGAAAGATTTTCTTCACTGAATCCCAGTGATCGAAACCTGAGCCGATCAAATCCTCCCACTGCGGAGCGGGAACCAACGATCCTGAAGTCCCTGGTGACAACAATTGCTGCTTGAATTCTGCCAGGTCGCCTCGCCGAAGCCGGGGATCGTCGAGATCAAGCGACATCGCCATACCGAACGTATTGGGGATTCTCCGTCACCTCTTGCCAGAAAGAAGTCAAATCAGTGAATTCGATCTCCTCCGCATATTTATCCATGAGGTAGCGTATAAATCTTTCGACGTCAAGGTAGCTCTTTGCGTACAGCTTCGTGTGACTCTCGATAATGATGGGTATGCGCTCGGCGGGGTGCTTCCGCAACCGTTGGATGACAGCGTCGAAGGAAGATTTCAAATAACAGAAAGGCTGACCGCCGATCTTCAAGTGCGTCATATAAGGCCTTGAAGATAAATGAAGCCTTACTTTTCCCTCTAAAGGGCTTGGCCCCTCACGGGCTTCAGTTTCGGAGCAATCGTATTGATCGCGTCCCGATTGAGACTGCCCTAATTTCGCTTTCACCGCGTTAGCGGCCAACCGGGACAGAGTCCACGGATCAGGGGAGTAGTAAGCCAGAGGAATGATTACCAGGGAATTTCTTGCCCGAGACACTCGAGTGACGTCCCGCTGGTCGGGATGATACGGCAATGTATCCTCCTCCAGCGTCGTATAATCAATCTGAGCATTGGGAATTACCAGTCCTTTACGCACGCCCAAGATGATTTGAATATTGAATCGCGTGAGGTGACCCTGCAGTACTTCAAACGGTTGCAGCGCCCAGGTTCCAGCCTTGAATGCATGGATTTTAAAGGCGGGATCAAGGTCTTGCAACAAATCCTGCAAGTATTCTACAGAATCCTTCAGGAGCTTTTCCTGAAACAGTGAATCATAAGAGGCCAGGTTCCAGTTGAGACCGACCTTGAGTCGGCCCTCCTTCAACGTGGCTTCACACCACTGGGGATGCAAATGCAACTGGACGTCGAATCCACTCTCCTTCATCAGTCTGACGGTAGCATCCCACAACTGACGTTGCAGCCGAATGCGGGGATCGGCGTCCTGAAATCGAATGAAAGCCAACTGCTGGGCTACTTCGACCATGAAGGTTAGCTTGAGGTTCAGCTTGCGAGCCAGGTTCATTAAAAAGAGCGACGGCAAATACTGATGTGAAGCCACGTTCCCAGAGCCGTTCCCCATCAGCTCCCAGTCGTCCTCGATCAGAACACAAAATTTCTTTTTCATCTAAAATCATAAGTAAGATTAAGAAACTTGTATTTATTTCAAGTTGTAGCTTGCGCGTTATGGCGTTTGCCCTTAGTGGGCGGCGCTTTTTTTGACAGTCTCAGGTAAAGAATTATCCCTACCATCAACATGACAAAGGCCAAAACCTGGTAAACTGTGAGGTATATTGCGCTGGTGTGGACCAGAAACTCACTGGGGACGTATTCCCTCAGCATGTCAATGAAAAACCTCCAGATTCCGTACCCGATCAGGAAAAGCGAAAAAGTATAACCGGGAAATTTTTTCCAGCGTTCAAGCCACTGCAACCCCGCGAACAGGGCTATAGCCCAAATCGCCTCGAAAAGTTGCGTCGGTAACACGGGGATTCCGGGGAATTCACTACCTGCCGGTGAATCCGGAGGAAAGATCATTCCCAGACCGCTGTGCGTGGGAACTCCGTAACAGCAGCCGTTGGCGAAGCAGCCAATTCGTCCCAGGGAAATCCCCAGGGCCAGAGACGGCGCCACCACATCGGCGATCTTCCACAAATTCAGCTTCTTTCGGCGCATAAACCAGATGGACGCTGCCGCGCCTAAAGCGATACCGCCCAACAGGTCCATACCTGCGATCCCAAAGTTCCCACTTGGCTGAATGGGATTGATCGTGGATAGCCAGTTTCCTTGGAATTCCTTGAGATGTGTCAACACGTACAGGATGCGAGCTCCAGCCAAAGAACTGAACAGGATCCACAGCGAGAGATCCCAGATAATTCCACTTTTCAGGCCGGCCTTCTCACCCCGTTTTACAGCCACTAAGATGCCCACAAAGAAAGCCAGCATCATCATCAAGCCGTACGTGTAAATGGCGAACGGACCGATTCTTACGATTTCAGGAAACATGCGATTTTTTTGGTTTGCCCTCAACTACCAGTGTATATTCACCGCGCGGCGCTTTTGCCTCGATTTCAACTTGCAACTCGGACAATCGTCCCCGGCGGTATTCTTCGTGTATCTTGGTTAATTCCCGCCCCCAGGCGGCACGGCGGTCGCCCAACGATTCCAACAGGTCCTTGATCGTGCGACGGATGCGATGGGGAGCCTCGTAAAAAACCAATGTGCGGGGATCATCCTTAAGGCTTTCCAGTCTCGTCATGCGTCCTTTTTTGGCCGGCAGAAATCCTTCAAAGATAAACCGGTCGCTGGGTAGCCCTGATCCTGTTAGTGTCACAATTGCAGCGCAAGCGCCCGGCAACGCTTCGACGAGGATGCCGGCGGCAATCGCCTCGCGTGCCAGGTAAAAGCCCGGATCACTGATTCCGGGCGTGCCCGCCTCGCTAATCTGCGCGATCACTTCGCCGCTTTTCAATCTTTCGATGAGGTGTGGCGTGCGCTGAGCTTCGTTAAAATCGTGGTGAGCTTCGCGGGGAGTGTTGATGCCATGTCTTTGGAAAAGGATGGCGGCACGGCGGGTATCTTCACACAGCACCAGACTGGCCTCCTTCAGCACGCGTAGGGCCCGCAGCGTGATGTCTTCCAAGTTGCCAATCGGAGTGGGTACGAGATAAAGTTTGCCTGCGGATTCCGGGGTCATATTATCCCATTCCGGAGCTATTTACCTTGGGGAAAGGAGGCATCGTGCGCTTGTACTGCTGGCTGTCAACCCTCTTCATGATGCGGTCAGTAATATCCACTGAAAATCCCTCGGCCAGCAGCTCCTCGCGACTCATTTGCCTATCTATCCACCGGATTAAAAACCGATCGGCCTCAGAGTACGTGACTCCCAGCTCGTCTTCGTCGCATTGACCATCCCACAGATCGGCGCTGGGAGCTTTATGGCGGATCTCTTCAGGTACGCCGATATGTTCGGCTAATTGCCGCACTTGAGTCTTATACAAGTCTCCCAGGTGGTCGAAGGCGCAGCCTAAATCCCCATAGAGGGTTCCATAACCCATCAGAATTTCAGACTTATTGGAAGTGCCCATCACTAAGGCTCGTTCTTCTGCTGAGATTTGGTAAAGAACGATCATGCGGCAGCGAGCCATGATATTGCCCAACTGTAATCCGGTGATTGCGGGAAAGGCAGCGCTGATCGTTTCCACCATAGGAGTGATATCCACCAGCCGGGTAAAGATGTTCAAACCGGCAGCCACGGCCTGTGCATCCTTTAAACTGTTGGGGTGACTGATGCGATGAGGCATAAAAACACCGATAACATTTTCCCGACCCAACGCCTCGACCGCCAGGTAAGCTGAAACCGTCGAATCCAAACCGCCTGAAAGTCCCAGGACCACTTTGGAAAAACCTTGCTTCCCAGTATACTCTCGGATGAATTGCACCAACTGTCGGTGTACGGGTTCGCATTTAATCTCCAGGAGTTTCATTCGTCCTCTCCCGGCTTGATTTTCAAATCGTCATCGGTCGTATTCTCGCGCAGATCCAGATACGCCTGGGCGCTGAAAAACATCGTCAGCATCAGCGAGAGGTTATTATCCAGTAATTCCGTGTTCACTTCGCCTACGAGATAGTCGGAGAAGGCCATGTACTCCAGTACGCTCAAAGGGAACAGAATCTCATCACCAACCCATTTTCGCAAGTTGAAGGCAGTCGCCTCATCGTAGGGGAGATCCTTTTCGTTCACCTCGTAAAGACCATAGATTTCGTTCAGCAGAATTTCGTGCATGGCTGCCGCCGAACCCGCCCAATCTCCGCTGTGCAGGTTGACTACGGGTGCAGCGTACAACTCCTTGATCTGATCACGCTGTTCCTCGGATTCCACCCCGAAATCGTCGGCGGCTTCGTCGAAATTTTCCAGTAAATTGTGGAAATACGCCTCGATGCTGCGTTGTCCGCCAATCTTATTCAAGCGCTCGAATAATTCCCAGTCATCGGAAGGTCCGAATAGATCCCAGATGGCCGCTTTATGGGCAGTGGGATCTTTTTCATTGAAGATACGCTGGAGGATGACTTCTAAATTAACGTCGTCTTCCGGTTTCTCATTGTTTTCGTATATATCCGCCACTTCAAATTTCCCTTTTTCTATTAATTAGGTGGTGTCACGCTGAGCGTTAAACGAGGGGAGGGAAATGCGCTCAGCGTTCATCTTGTCTCGTAATTCCCGAATGGCCATGATAATCCTGTCGGCGATCATCTGCCAGGTTTTTGGAGAATTGGGCATCTCCATAAAATCATCGAATGTCAGAGCTTCGCCCACGTGGATACGCACGCGCTTACCGATGCGAGGGATTTTGTGGCCTATGGGCAGAACTTCATTCAATCCGGTATGATAACAGGGGACGACCTTAGCCCCGGTTTCGCGCACCAAGCGCCCCACACCGATCTTGCCCTTGCCGATTTCACCGGTTCGAGAGCGCGTTCCTTCCGGGAATACATGAAGTGTGCATCCCGCCTTCAAGCGGCGAATGGATTCTTCCATGCCCGGCTGGAAAACCCCCTGGCCGCGTGTGATGGGAATGCAATTGACCGCGCGCATCAGCCAGGAGAAAAACGGGCCGCGAAAGAAATTCTTCTTTTCCGGCAAATGATAGGGGATAAAGCGGAAGTCCCAGAATGCTCGTGGAGCGAACACCAACGGCCCCACAAACGCATCATCCAGCATCGAGACATGATTGCTCACGAATAGAAACGGGGGGCGAGTATTTTGCACATGCCTACGGCCGCGCACTTCGGTGCGGTTCAGCAACTTCATGAAAAGTATGAAAGGAATCACGAAGCCCAGAATCACCACCCCGTAGGTAATCACTTGCGAGGGAAACTGGACGATTTTTTTAACAAACCCCATGGTAGGGTCTTTATCTTTGAACGATTGGGTGTAGTTTATTGTTGCTGTTAAAGATAAGCAAAAAATCCTATGAAATCAATAACTCTTTCGACAGCTTTATTCAGTAGATTTTACGGAGTTCCGATCCTCGGTAATAATGCGCCAGTATTCGCTGATAATCCATTCCCTTAGTAGCCAAGGCCGCAGCGCCGATCTGACATAATCCCACTCCATGTCCCCAGCCTAAGCCGTGCAGCGAAATGCTTTTCCCATCATGTTCAATCCAGAAGGCTGAGCTGGGCAGATGCGTGGGGGATAAGGCTCTCCGTATGGCCAGTTCGGGAGTGAGTGATAAGCGTCCCAGGCTGCCGATGATCTCCAATTCGATCAAACGCCCGGAAGGGCCGCGTCGCAGCGGCTTAAATTGCGATATTTCGCCCAGTGTTATGCCGGTTTTTATCGCGATTATTTCGGAAAGTTCTCGTGCAGTAGCTTTTTCCTGCCAACGGTAAAGTTGGGATAGTTCCTGCAATCGCCCTGTCAAAGGAGCGTATCCGGGACTACAGCACGAGTCTTCCGGCAAGTTTCGTTGCTGAAATTCCCGGAAAGCGGTTTCTTCCGATAGATCAAGAGTCGGTGTTTCCGGCAGGTCGCGGAAATGCCCCAGATACGGTTCGTTGGCAAATGCCCAGACATTACCCGCCGGTTCCATAACGCCGCCGCAGGTTTTGGCGTACCGGGCGTCGCAGACGCGCCCTTGGTACATCAGAGCCACACCCCTTGTTTGGCTGGCGGCCTCTTGGGAAGCCGCACGAATACGTCCCAGGCCATAGTAGCATTGGCAATGATCGCCGTTGCAAATCGTATAGGGTTCACCGGGATGATGACTACCCCAGTTAGCCAGCAACCAGGATCGTGCCGCCACCACCTGGCTTTTCAAAAACTCCAAAGGTGAATCCGCCGGCATCTCAGACGAATTAACGGACGTCAGGTAGTCTTCGACTCCAAGGTCTACACCAGCACACAGTTGGCCATCGGTTCCTATCGCTACCCAAGCTGGAGGCGGCAATTCTAACACTTCGGTATGTTCCCAATGGAAGCCTTCCCCCACTGGCGCTTCCGGCGCGATGATAGTTCCGGCGGCTTCGAGCGTGATCGGTAAGGCGACTTCAAATTCCCGGTCCGCAGTGACAATCGTAGCAGTTCCTGTCCCTTGACCTTCGGACAGTTCGATTATTTCTGCCTGCAAATCCGGCTGTGTTTCACGCAGGCGAGTCTTGAGCTCATGAAGGCTTGTCTCCCCATCAGCAGGTCTGGCTAAAAGCCGATAATCCCTAACCGCCCATTCGCCTGCGGTCGGATTCAATCCCACAGGCCAAAAACCGGTGGCCCACCCATGAGACTCCAGAGCTTGAATCAAAATTGAATCAAGCTCATTCTGGCTCGCGCTCCCTAGCCAGAGCCAGGTTTGTTTTTTAGCAGGCCGGCTTGTGCCGATCTTTAATTTGATTTCACCGGTGGGTAGATTTTCGCGGGTATCAGCGGCTCCGATGACTGTAACGGGAGAGCCACAACGCAGTCGTATGGATTCCCGACCCCAGATCAGGGCGACTCTAAGTGATGGGGGATTCATCAGGAATGGCAACCTCGAGGAAGGTGTCTTCAGTTGATCTTAAGAAGAATTTTATCCCTAAAAACAGTAATGCGGCGGCTCCAATCAATACTGCCGGTGAAACATGCGTGCCGACATTATACCAACCCCACCGGGTTCCGGTGGTGTCGCCTCCGGCTGCCAGCGCCAAGCCGTTGTTCAATCCGTGCACGATCATTCCCGGCACACTGGAGGCAGATCGCCAGGAGAGGAATCCCAGGAATACCCCCAGCATGAGAATCTGCACCATCCACCAGGGATTAAAATGTACCAACGCAAAAAGCAGAGCAGTAAACAAGACCGCACGAGTCACGCCACCATGCGCCTCGAAAGAAACTTGCATGAAACCGCGAAACAACGACTCTTCGCAAATCGCCGCAACCACCACCACGCCGGATCCGACCAATACGTAGTCTGTCCAGGTTTCCAAAACGAACAGGCCCGACAGCATCTGCTGCCATTCCTTCGGCATGGGGAAAAACTGGTTGATGATCCGATCCAGTTCATCTAGTAGAACGACCAGCGCCAAGCCAATCAGAAGGGTGGCTATCAACACCTTGAGGGATACAGCATTCCATCGCAGGCATGTTCGGATATTATATCCTTTTCGGCGAAGATAAATGAGGGGGGGAATCAGGAAGAATATCTCGGATACTAAGAGACCCACTTTGCTTATGGAGGCGGTGGCGTATCCCAGAATCAGCGTCGCTGCCAGGGTGATAAAGAGAATCATGAAAGCATCCGCTGGAGGGGGATAAGCCGGTTTCTGGGATTGAGGTTGCTCCACCGCCGGTTCAGGGGTCGTTTCAGGGTTATCCATTATCCCGTCTCTCAATCATCTTTCGTTTTATCAATGACTTTTCCGCCTTCTGAATTGGATTTTCCTGCACCGCTTTTGCGTTTGTAATCTGTCTCGTAAAAGCCGGTTCCCTTGAAAATCAAACCACCTCCGCCGGAAATCAAACGAAATAATGGCCCCTCGCACCGTGGACAGATGGTTAGCGCATCCGCTACCATGCTTTGAAATTCTTCGAATTCGTAGCCGCACTCCTTGCAGCGGTATTCATACGTGGGCATAATCCGGGTTGCTCCTTAGGTTTTTACAGATTCCAATTCTCGAATGCGACGGCGCGCCTCATGGGCCGACAACGAATTAGGATAATCTACCAGAATTCTTTCGTATTCGTTAATAGCGCCTCGCGTGTCTCCCAGGTCTTGTTCTCGGATTTGACCTGACAATAATAGGAATTCCGGGGCGCGTAGACTTTTCGGGAAACGATTTAGGGCGTCCTGCAAAGTGGAGATAGCGAGCGTGGGGCGAGCGGATTCACGATACAACCTAGCCAGTTTCATAACGGCTAATTCGGTCAATTCCGGCGCCTTCGATAGCTGCAAAACGGCCGTGAAAAGAGATTCTGCGCGGGCGCTTTCGCCCAGTTTTTTCTCCAGGTCGGCTCGTGCCAGATTGATTGCGGCGCTGGAATCACCTGAACTCGCGGCAAGCAAGCCCGCCAGATCGAGCGCATCATTGGCTAACTTTCCTTCAGGATTGCCGGCAGATGCCTGGCCAAGCCGCTCCATAGCCTGACTCACCTGCCCCAGACACAAATCTATCTGGGCGGCGCTGACCAAAGCCCTGGCTTTGACGTCGGGATCATTCGCATAAACTCCCTGAGAGGCCTCCAGATAAATATTCCGCGCCTTTTCCAAATTTCGTTCGACCAGGTAGGTATCGCCGATCAATAGACTTATCTGCCCTCCGCCGCGCAGTCGAGGATTGTTCTGCAAGCCATTACTTAAGAGTTCGCGGGCAGCGGCAGGTTGTCGCAAATGATCCACTTTGAGCCGAGCCTGTAAAAGTAAGGCATCATGTTCCTGGGTCGTCCGCAGTATTTTATTGGAAGTCAATTTCGAATAGACAGAGTCCGCCGCCTGGTAGATCCCCAGCGCCTCCAAAGCCTTGGCTCGTGCCAGTATAGAGCGGGGTGATCCAGACATGGCGGGATGGGAAGCGGCCATATCGTCCAACACCTGCAAGCTCAGGCCGGGTTGTGATTCTAAAAGTAGAGTCTCGGCAAACGCGAGCATGGATTCGCCGGATCCGCCGCCTAATTGATCAGCCTCGCGCGTCTGTTCGTAGGCCTGTTCCCACTGCCGATTGCGAAAGTAGAATTGAGCTAAAATTTGCGTAACATACAGATGTATGGATTCGCGTTTCAGGGCGTTTTTCAAGGTGGTTTCGACTTGATCTTTGGTTTCTCTGTCCTCCGGTAATGATAAAATTTGGCGCTGAATGGCCTCCGCCTGTCGCGGTTGCGACTCCATCAGACTCAACAGCTCAGTTACAGCTTTGTCGGATTGTCCGCGCTGCGCCCAGAAGCTCGCGAGCGAAGAGGCCAACAAGGCTGGATCGCCCGTAGCCTGCCGGGCTTTGCTGACCATATCCTGCAGCGCATCTGCGTAGCGGCACTCAATCATGGCCGACATCAACCGAAAGTAGCAGTTGGAACTGGGGTGGGGAAGGGCGTAAAGGTCGTCCCAGCGCTTGAATGCTTCTTCCCTCCGATCCAAACGCCCGGCCAAGCGTCCGCCGTCAACAATTAACATGGCGAGGCGTTCCCGTTCCACGATAGACATGCCATTCAAGGAAGTTTTGGCCTGCATTTCCCGCCGCAGAGAATCAACCGTTAGCAGGCCGGATTGAAAGTTATCTGTGGCTACCCAACCACGCAACATGCCCTCATAGAACGGATCGTATTCCGGGTAGTGGGAAAAAAGTTGCTGATAGACTGGCAGGGCTTTATCCATTTCACCGCGATTCTCGAACATCATGGCATTGCGTTGCAAGCGCATGGCTTCCTCATCCAGAGGCTTATGAAGCTCGAGAGGCATGGAAGGGGGGAAATCCCAGAACTGAGCGAATGACAAATGACTAATGACAAATGACAAAAGGCCTGCGATAAAAGCGATAGTAATCCGATTCCGGGCAAGCCGGAATGACTCGTTCTGTGTTGTTTCCGAAAGGGGTATTCCCCGTTTCCGGAATCGGTTCGGAAATAGGTAGCATGACACCAATTTATTTCTGTTCACGGGCTAAAGCCTCGAAATAATCGCGAATCAATTGTTGATAATCCTTGGTGTAACCTTCTTTGAGCGCTTCCAGGAGACGTTGCCGGGCGAGATCCGGGCCGATATTACGGTCAGCCTCGCGCGGCGCGGGATTGAACAGGTTCCCCTCCGCTGTGCGGGAGATACGTTCTTTTTTATACTCGCGTTCTCGTACTGAGCGTTGAGCATCTAAAAGTCGCGTTAAAATTTTTTCCTGGCGTTTCAGGATGCGTTCATCCACCTGGCGTTCTTTTAGCGCATCCGCCACCTCTTGCATCTCCTTACCCAACTCGCCCAGACGTCCCATTGTTTGCTGCAATTCCTGATTGGCCTGGTTCATCTGATCCAGTTGCCGCGCCAAGGCTTCCTGTTCAGCCGCCAAACGTCCCATGGCCGCGGCCTGTTCCTGCGTCATGCCGCCTGGATTTCCCGGTCCTGGAATATGGGACATAGTGCCTTGATTGATCTGCCCTTGCTGCCCAGCCATTTTGGAAAGTTGCTCCATCATTTCGGAAAAGCCGGTGGAGGAGGAGGAGCTGGACATCTGGCTTAAACTGTTGCCGATCTCCATGACGGCGCGATTCAGGCCGCCCATTGCCCATTGTTGCTGGTGCTGCACCGATTGTGGGTTGCGTGCGGTATATCCCTGCAGCGCTTGATCCATGCCTTTGAAGGCCTGATCAAGGGCCGCGCCAATCTGCGGCGTGATGAAAAAACTCTTCTGCGATTGCTTGAAAAGTTCAGCGGAGCTCTGTTCCAGGAATTTTTTCAATTCTTGCTGTTCCTGCGCTTGCGCCCGGAATCGTGGGCTGGCTTTGTCCATAGTATTGGACGTGTCCAGCAAAGATTCTTGCTGGTAGGAAAGCTCCAACAGGTCGTGAGCGATTTTCTTCAAAGCGTCGGCTAGCTCCTTCTTCGCCGCTCCCGTCATCTGATCTTTGGCTTCTTTCATCTTCTGTGAAAGCTGCGCCAAACCACTCTGTAGCTTCGAACCTTTCTGCTGTGCTTGCTGTTTAGAGCCTTGCTGCATGTCTTGCGACATCTGTTCCATGGTCTCGGGAAACTGATTTTCAGCCATCAAAGAGTCAGCCTGTTTCATAACCTCATCCGGATTATGGGGCGACTCTTTCAACATTTCCTTGGCTTTATTGAACTCCTGCTCGAACGCCTGCATCTCCTTTTGCAATTCGGCTTCTGCTCGGGCTTGCTCGGGATGAGGACCATTTTTTTCTAAATTATCGTTGATTTCCTGCTGTTTTTGCAGCAACTCTTCAGCTCGCTTTGCCAATTCGTCCAGCTTCATTTCCAATTGAAGCTGCTTTAAAATATTCATGGTCTTTTCGATCTTGGCCAACATCTGTTCTTGATTGAGGCTGAAATCTTCCACAGCACGACGCAACGCTTCCGGATCTTGTTTTTGCAGCGCTTCCTGCAACTTCTGCATGGCCGACATTAATTCCGGCGTCATCACGTCCGACAGCAACTTTTGCAATTCCTGATACTTCTGTAGAGTCTCATCGGAGAGCGTGCGACTCTCTTCCATGCGCTGGATCATTTCCTGCGCGCTCTTACTCATCTCCTCGACTTGGCGGGCTACCTCTTCCTGTTTTTTGAGCATCTCCTCGACTTTTTTCCGCTCTTCCCAGGGGAGGTTGGGATTCTTCTTCAATTCCTCTTGAAGTTTATCCAGCTCCTGTTTCAAATGTTTGGATTTTTCCAGCGCTTCCTGAGCGCTTTCCACCTGCTGCCCTTGACCCTCATCAATACGCGCGAAGATCTCCTCCAGGGAGGGGAATCGTAGACGCTGGAGCGGTGATAGTGCGAGTTTAGGGCCGGAAATCTGATCGTTATCCTGGGCTTCCAATCGGTACAGGATTTCATCGCCCGGCAGCAGGGGCAATCCGGTTAAGTCCCAGAGGTGATCCACGAGAAAGCTGCCGCCACCCATAGCCTCGAAGCTCAAATTCGTCCAATTAAATTTATTGTCCCGAGGGCTGCTGTCGGCTGATCCGTTTTTGATGATTTCATATCCCAATCGCACTCGCGTGATGGCAAAATCATCCTGCGCCTGTCCTTTAATCGGAATCAGCATGGACTCATTGATCTCCGCGTCGCCTGGTGGATAAATAATTTCGATGAGCGGCGGTTCATCCTCAATGGTCCAGAGAGTGTAATCCACCGGAGTGGCTCCGGCAATACCCTCTTGGTCTTCAAGGATGAGGTTATAATGTCCGCTCTCCATCAGGGTAAATTGCGCATTCGCTTGAGAACCCTGCACTTGCATGGGCAGACTGTCCGGTTGATCTGGGAGCGTATCTTTGACCAATCTCAGCTGTGCCTTGGCCAGGTCGCGATCGGCCTCGAGCGTGATGCTCACGCGACTCCCCTTCAATGCAGATACGTCGCCGCGTTTTTCAATGGCGGACCCAGGTGGCTGGCCGCTATAAGCTGGAGGCGTCCACTTTACTTGCAACTCCTTGATGAAGGGACGCGCCTTGACTCGCACTTCTACCGTATCGCTGGTAATATTGTTCTTAAAAGCCCAGATAGAGAGATGGTCCTGTGGATTTTCAATACTCTGCCGGGCTGTTCCGGTGCCGTCGAATTTCAATTGAAAATCGGAGGTTTCACCGTTCAATTCCCGAACGCGCAGAGTGATCCAGGCTGGTAAAGTCCCTGGCATGTTGCCCGATAATTGACCGCGCACTAAAACTTCGAAAGGTTCGCCGCGGATAGTCAACTTCGGCACCTCTTCCAACTTCAAGGTATATGGCATGACTGGCCCGAAATCCCGCCCCGGCTGCCATAACCGTGCGAATGCCGAACCAAAGCTACCCCAAGTCACCAGCATGGCCACAACCCAACAACCCGCTTCGATCAAGACGACCCGGCGAAGAGCACGCAGCTTTCGCCGATCCAGCACCCGTTCGTAGGACGCTCCCTGCAATTGCTGACCGATGGCTGATAATGACAACTCCGCCAACTCCGGGGAAGCTTGGTCCGTTAGGCGATTTTCCCACACTTGTATCGCGTTCAAGAGCCGGTCGTTGACCTCGGGCAGGGATCTACCCCAGCGTAAGGCCAGTATTTCCTCGTGAATTGGGCGAAACAGATGCTGCAACACAGGCAGGAGAATCCACACACCGGTCAGACCTGTTACCGTTGTGAGCCAAGCCCATAAAACGATCCCACGCGCCGCACTTGAGAGCGGGAATACCAGCTCTACACAAACGACCAGTAGCAGCACAGCCCCGGCAACTCCGGCAGTTCGCCACGTGCCTTCCTGTACCTGCAGAGTAACCAGCTTGCGCCGCAACTCCGCCAGCCGGTTCTTTATTTCATCATTCCAAGACATTTATTTTATGACAAAGGTCCTGTGATCAATGACAGAATTGAGTTTCTGGATCTTAATGTAATTCGTTCCGCCGCAAGGCATAAACTACGACGTTGGTTCCCATTTGCAAGGCCTTATGGCGGATTTCCCACGGGTCATGGTGAACGTCCTCATCTTCCCAACCATCTCCCAGATCGCTCTGGTAAGTATAGTAAACCACCAGTTGCCCCTGATAGAAAATACCAAAACCCTGTGCGGGTTTGCCGTCGTGTTCATGGATTTTGGGCGGCCCCCCGGCGAAATCGAAAAAGCTATTATATATGGGATGATTGTATGGCACTTCCTGAAGTTCCAATTCGGGGAAAACTTTGCGTATCTCCCGTCGAAAATGTTCATCAATGCCGTAATTGTCCTCTGCGAACAGAAAGCCTCCGGAGGTTAAATGGCGCCGCAATTGAGTGGCTTCCTCCGGTGTGAAGGTAATACGTCCATGACCGGTGAGATACAGGAAAGGAACGCTAAATATAGCTGGGTCTCCGGGAGCTACCACAATCTCCTGCGGGGCTGCGGGTATTCCGGTCTGTTCGTGCACAAATTTCAGCAGATTAGGCAACGAAGTGGGATTTGAATACCAATCCCCGCCCCCGCCGTATTTCAAACGCCCGACGGTGAAGTCATTGTCGTCGGATGGGGAGGGCGGAGTTGCAGCAGAAACGAGTATAGGTATTAATAAGATTAGAAATAGGATTTGTCGCTTATTCATGTCTTTTCCACCCCTCCAACCTCCTCCTTGTTCCATTGGAATTCGGTCAGAGTTACCATCAATGGCCATTTAACCAATGGTCGTTGGCGAGTTGTCATTTGTCATTGATCCTTGAGTGCAGCAGCCCGCCCTCCACAAAGTGGCCACCTTATGGCTGACGGGCTGTATAGCTTAGTGATGGACGGAGTCGGACGAGTTATTCGCCGGATTTCAGAGGGCGTTTAAGAGACCCTTTCAGCAGCTTGCCCGGTTTAAAATGCGTTTTACGACGGGGCGGCACGAAGATCTCTTCATTGGTTTTAGGATTGCGGGCTTTTGGTTTAGCCTTGGTTTTCTTCACTTCAAAGACGCCGAAATCGCGTATTTCGATGCGCGCTTCAGGATCTGCTTCGGCCATGATCTCGCGTAAAACAGTGAACACGGTGTCTACGATGCGAGAAACTTCCTTGGGATCTTTGCCCAGTTTTTCACTTGTGCGCTCGACGACGTCTTTCTTAATGAAGGTCTTCATGGGTTGTTGCTCCTAATGGCCGGTGGCGATCCTAAGTATAATTTAGCCTTTATCCGTTGTTAATGTTAAACATCCCCCTTATGATCCCCCAAATTAAGATGATTGCAAACCAAATGCAAGAGATTTTTATGAAATTTTATAATAGTGATCCAAACTTATTGTTTTTGATGGTTGAAGGATGAATTTTACCGGGGGTTAAAGACAATCTCATGATACGACTGGATTTTTGGGTTCTTAGTAAAAAGTTCGGACTCTTTGACCTGCTGATTTTATTACTAGGGTTTTTCATGGCTGGGATTTGTGAATAGATTTTGTAATAGATTACACTTGAAATTTGTTCGAATTTTTCATATATTTTGTTTGGCCCATACGCAAACATTTGAGGGAGGCATAATGTCCGCTTTTTATTCCTACGATCCCAGGTCACCGGATAGCTACACTTCGCAGTGGTCCCGCTATCTGCAGCAAAAGTCCGTTATCCAAGATCTTGAACACACCATGCAAGATCAAACGGATCAAATCCGGGATTCTTTGGGTATTGTAGCAAGTACTCTGCAAGATGGATTCTATCAAATTACTGAATGCCTGAATCAATTGAACTGGGGTTTGACCATGGTGATAGAAAGGCAGCGCATAACTAACATCCTAGCGGAAAATATCGCGCTGCTCCTCCGCATTCCCGATGCCCAAAAAAAGCGACAATATTACCTTGAACAGGGCCTTAAGTTTTTAAAAAACGCCACGCTCGATCCGGATCTGTATCAGGACGCACTGGAAAAACTGATGGAGGCCGAAAAGTTGGAAAAGACGGATTATTTTGTTTTGCACCGGATCGGCCTGATTTATTTATATAGTTCCGAGCATCTTGACGTATCCAAAGCTGAGGAGTATTTCAGGCGAGCAGCCAAGTACTCCGTTGTTGAGTCAGATCCCCAGGCAGTTCGAATTGCGAATATTTTGATAGGTGATATTCGAGGACAATTTAGAAACCAGACAACTCCTGCAGAAATCATTAAACTGATGGCGGCGGAATCCTTCTTACATACCGGAATTGCTTGTTACGTTCAGGGGAAATTCGAAGAAGCGGCGGAATTAGCCGCGAAAGCTTTCTTGCTCGCGCCGGAAATGCTGATTGCGGGGTTTGCGCGAGCCAAATCGCTAGCAGCCGGGGGACACGATAAGGAGTCAGCAACAGTCGTACGGGATCTAGTTACGCGTGACAGGAACTACTCTATTGCGGCTGCCCTTGACGATGATCTCAGGTCTTGCCAGGCTGTACGGGAAATGTTACACCAGTTACGCGACGAGGCGCTCAACCGGATATCGCAGATCCTGAAGGATTATAAAGCCAAAATGATTCGAGGAAGCCTAGCCACGCCGGTTTTAGCGGAAATTGAGCAGCTAATTAAAAGGGGAACGTATTTGGATTCGATGAAGGCTATGGATGAAATGGCCAAAAGAAGGATTTGGCGAATAAATGTAATACCACCGAGATTTGTGGAAAAATTAACAATGAAGGATTTTGGAGGTGATGTGCTGGATGTTGCTTTCAGTCCGGATGGAACACTTCTGGCCATTAGTGATATTCATGGAAAGGTATATATAAAGGGCCTAGACCAAAATCAGCTAAGTATGAATCGTGATCTTGGTTTTGAAAACAGAATAATGAGCCTAAAGACTCCTTCACATAATAAGATCCTCGCAGGATTATCTGAAAACAATCATATTATCATATGGGACTTGAAGACAATGAGTGAAATTGCGACATTATCAGGAAATAGAAGCCATATCAGTTGTTTTGATATTAGTAGGGACGGTAACATTGTAATTGCCGGTTACAATGACGGATCAATGATACTCTGGGATATAAATAAGAAAGATCAAGTATTTAATTCTAAGGGTCACAACAACTCAGTTTCAACTTTAGAACTCAATTGGGATTGCACTTTACTCGCATCCTGTGAAGCTGGTGAGGTACACCTTCGGCGGGTAGAAACTATGGAACCAATAAATAATTTTTGCTTAGAGTCAGGGAAACATTTTCACACTGTTACCTTTAATCCTGATGGATCAAAATTAGCTTGCGGTTCTGTTAACGAAATCGCCATATTGGATACTGTCACCGGCAAAACATTATCGCGCATCACTGCTAACAAAGCTCCGCATTATTTATCATGCTTTAGTCCGGATGGTGAATATCTGGTTTGTACGCAAGGTGATTGGTCGGATCCAGAAATTACTATTATTAATGTAATTAATGGGAAATCTGTTGCCAAACTAAAACGCTTTGAAGGAAAAGTTAAGTGTGTTAAATTTAGCCCAAATGGATTACTCCTAGCCTGTGTTACCGATAAAAGAATTGTACTTTGGATTAGACAATCAGGTGATGTTTCAGCTAAGCCAATCGAAATTGAATGTTCACATAGTGTAGAAAAATTTATTGATTATGAAAAGGAAAGCCTAGCGGGATTAGAATTACATAAAAAAACCAAGGTGGCAGCCAGGCAAAAGGAAATTGAACGCAAAAAAGGTATGGAGGAACAGCGCTCATTGCTGGAAAAAGAGAAGAAAATAAAGAATCTACTGGAACTTGCGTCACAGGCGGAGAAATACCAAAACAAAAAATGGTTTGGTAAAAACTTTTCAAAAACACTGGAATTGTATTTAGAAGCGGCTAAACTGGGCTCTGATGAAGCTAAAGTAGCAGTGAACCGTTTGGGATCAAAGATGAAGAAATAATTGTTATTATTTCTGCCGCGCCACCGCAAACCTCGCAAAATCCTCGAGCATCTGTCTTTCCAATGATTCCGGAAAGGAGCTCAGACAGACCAACGCCTCGTCGCGCAAGCGGTGAGCTACGGCCGTAGCGTATTCAATACCGTCATAGCGTTTCAGGAAATCCAGCACCGTGGCGCGCCCGGAGGGTTTCAATCCTCGCTCAATCAATTTACGAATTTTCTTTGATTCACCGTTCTGACAGATGCGCAGGGCGTGAATCAACGGCAATGTGATTTTACGCTCTTTAACATCTCCCAATGTCGGTTTGCCCAGCAACGACCGCCGCCCCTCAAAATCGAGCACATCATCGCGAATCTGAAAGGCCAATCCCAGCTTTTCCCCGAAGCATCGTAGATGCTCTCGCGCTGTCGTGTCGGTTCCGGAAGTAATAGCTGCCAATTCACAACAAGCTGAGAATAATGCCGCGGTCTTGTCGGAGATCATGTCGAAATAGACTTCTTCGGTAATATCCAGTTTGCGCACCTTGGCAATTTGGAGAAGTTCACCCCGGCTCATGCGCCTTGCGGTTGTCCCCATGATTTCCAGGACGGCAAAGTCGCGCAGATCGAGCATATTGGCCAGCGCCTTAGCCAGCAGGTAATCTCCTACCAGCACCGACACCTTGTTCTTCCAGATGGCATTTAAGGAAGGAAACCCCCGCCGCACCGGAGAATCGTCCACAACGTCGTCATGTACCAAGGTGGCGGTATGCAACAACTCTGTTATGACTGCGACCTTGACTGTTTCTTCTCTGATCGATCCGAATAATCGCGCGCCTAACAGCGTCATCAAGGGTCTAAGTGATTTTCCCTTATGCTTAACCAGGTAGCGAACGACTTTATCCACCAGCAACACGTCGCTGGAGAGCAGTCGGCGCATCTCTTGATCTACGCGCTTCAGGTCGTCAGATAGAAAGGAATGGAAGTGGTCCAAGTTCATTGGAGGTGAGATAAAAGCAGGTTGACTGTCCATCAGACCTTTTTCAATCGGAATATTTTGCGCTTGCCAACCTTCAGGATCTGGTCATTTTGCACTTGGATCGCTTGTCGGAAATCAGTAATTTTCTGCTCCTCCAAATACACAGCGCCCTCTTCAATTTTGCGACGAGCTTCTGATTTGCTGGAGGTTGCGCCAGCCTTCACCAACAAATCTATAATATTAATATCACCGGTGATAAACAGATCTGGGACGTCCTGCGGTATGCCTCCATCCTGGAAACGAACCCGGAAATTATCGTCTGCCAGCTTCGCCGCTTTCTGTGAATGATACAACCCAACCATTTCCCTCGCCAGTCGTTTCTTATGTTCCATGGGATTGACTCGGCCGGTTTTCAGATCCTCCTCGACTTTCAAGATTTCAAACGATGGCGCATCCGTGGCCAGCGTGAAGTACTGTACGATCAGGTTGTCGGGAATGGACATCACGCGGCCATAAATTTCGTCAGGAGGATCGGAGATGGCTACATAATTACCGAGCGACTTAGACATCTTCTCCTTACCGTCCGTACCTATCAGGATGGGCATCATGAACGCTACCTGGGCTTCCAGGCCGTACTCCTCCTGGATTTTTCGACCCAGCAGCAGGTTGTATTTCTGATCTGTACCGCCTAACTCAACATCAGCCCGCAAAGCCACGGAATCGTAGGCTTGTAAAAGTGGATAGAGAAATTCCAAAATGGAGATCGTTTCACCGGTTTGGTAGCGTTTGAGAAAGTCATCTCGTTCCAACATGCGCGCCACGGTGTGCTTGCCGGTCAATTCAAGAAATTGATAAATGTCCCGAGTGCCATGCCATTCCGAGTTGAAGCGGATCACGGTAGCCTCAGGATCGAGAATCTTGAACACCTGCGCCTTATATGTCTCTGCATTACGTAGAACGTCCGCGCGCGAAAGTCTCGGACGGGTTTTAGATTTGCCCGAAGGATCGCCTACCATGCCCGTAAAATCACCGATCAGAAAGGTGACCGTATGCCCCAATTGCTGGAATTGTCTCAACTTACGGATGCTCACGGCATGTCCGATGTGTAGATCCGGCGCCGAGGGGTCGAATCCCTGCTTGACGATCAAGGGAGTGCCGGTTGTGAAAGACCGCAGCAGTTTTTTCTCGAGTTCTTCCGCCGAGATGACTTCCGAGGTGCCTCGCAGAAGGAGGTCCATTTGATCTTTAACCGGCGGGAATTTCTGTCTTGCCTGGTTCATTTGCGTTTCGAGTACTCCTTCATGACTCGATCCAGTGATCGTTTTTCCTCGCGTTTGGCGATGGACGCGCGCTTATCGTACTGCCGTTTGCCTCTCACCAGCGCCAGCTCGACCTTGACACGGTTGTTCTTCCAGTATAGGGACAGGGGAATCAAGGTCAATCCCTTTTCTTGGACCGAGGCTTCGAGTTTGCGGATTTGCCGTCTTTGCAGCAGGAGCTTACGGATCCTCAACGGATCATGATTAGCGATATTGCCTTTATCATAAGGCCCAATGTGCACGTTATACAGGAAGACTTCCGCATGATGGATGGAGGCGTAACTATCCCGTAGACTAGCGCTGCCGGCACGCAGACTTTTCACTTCAGTGCCTAGAAGCGAAATGCCGGCCTCAAGCTTGTCCACCACGTGGTAGTCGTGTAAAGCCTTGCGATTTCGAGCGATTGACGGGTTATTCACCATTTTACGGATCTCAAGATTGGAATTTAATCTAACCCATTTAAAGGCGGATGTCAAGCGGTTTTTGGATTTGTACGCATAATTTTGCAAAAAACCTCGCATTTAACCAACAAATAGCGTATCATGACTTAGGGAGAATCTTGATGTGATCTAAATACGACCAAAAAAATGAAATAATGTGATTTGGATCTTGACTTTTGTTGAAAATGTTATTATATTGTACCACTTAATAATGAGATTTCGCACCGCACCCGCTAACCTTATATCCTGGTGAGGGGATTTTTGTGGGCAGTAAAAGCCCATCAATAAAGCCTTACAACCATAACTTCCTGCGGAGAGGGCCAGTTGCGTAGAGAAACGCTAAAGACCTGGTTCTCGCACTGCCTGCTTTTGATCGCCCTACCCCTATGCGTCTGGGGCGAGACGCACGTTAAAGGTTTCGTTTCCGGAACTTGGGATATTCTGGGAACCCCTTACATCGTGGATAGCTCCCTGGTCATCGAAGAAAACGACACTTTATTTATCGAGCCAGGTGTAACTATCCTCTTCCAGGGGCCTTTTTTCATTAAAATCAATGGCTGTCTCCGAGCTCAAGGAACGGTCTCTGATTCCATCAGAATTTGGGATGAAAATAAAGCCAACTGGACCGGACTCCATTTTATGCCCTCCTCGCACGACTGCATTATAAATTATGTGTCTATTAAGTACCCGGTTTGGGGTATTTATGCCTATTATTGTAGTGAAACGTCACCTTTAAATATATTACACTCAAATATTTACGCACAATCGGTTGCTGTCTGGGGTGCATTCTCCAAGTTTAATCTTTTAAATTCCACAGTGATATGCGATTCTTTGGATGCTAAAGCTATCTATTTAAATCATTCCGATGCTCATATACAGGAATGCTATATCCAGGCCAGCCGGTATCAAGACCAGGGAGTGGCTATGGGTATCTATAAGGTTAATTCAAAGCCGGAAATTTGGCAAAATACCATACGGGTTGACGCCTCGCAGAGAGCCCACGGAATTTGGTCGCAGACCAGCCCTAAAGCAGATATATCCTTCAACTTGATTCACATCACCTCATCCTATTATGCCAATGGAGGTTTCTTCCTAGCCAGCAGCCCCGATTTCGTGAACAATACGGTCATTATGGAATCCGAATTTGCCTTTTGCGACGGGCTGCACCTTTTGCAAAATGCCAGTCCTATCGTAGATAACAATATATTTGCCGGCGATGGTCCGAATTCTTTTGGTATCTATGTGGCGGAAGGCTGTGAACCGGATATTTTATATAGTGATTTTTTCAACCTGACGCCAACCTCCGCCGGTTACAGTTTGGGAACCGGTTGCATTGATGAAGACCCCATTTTTGAAGGACCCGAACAGGGTAATTTTACCTTGGAACGACATTCGCCTTGCATTAATGCCGGCAATCCCGCCCGCGTTGAGGATCCTGACTCCACGGTCTCAGATATGGGCTGTTTTTACTTCAATACACAGGTCGGCGTAGAACCCGAGCCGTTCGTCCCACCGGCCTCATTCACCTTGATTCAAGCCTTTCCAAATCCTTTCAACGCTCAAAGTGTCATTCGCTTGACGCTCCCCACCACCCAGACCGGATCGCTGGTTATTTATGACCAACAAGGTCGCATCGTTGAAACCATCAAGACAGGGATCTTCTTCACCGGGGAAAGTCGCTTTAGTTGGGACGCTTCTAGATTCGGCTCTGGTATCTACTGGGCAACATTGAGAACCGATCGTGGAACTCAAGTTCTCCAACTTACACTCATCAAATAATTCATGGATAGAATAGATATATGGAAAAACCGGCTATGGCCGGTTTTTTTGTGCAATTTTTTCATCCACGAGAAAAATCGCACAATTTTCCTTGCATTGTGTGCAAATTAATATTAAATTTAATCGCAAAGCAATTGCACATTGTGCATTTTATGCAGGAATATATGCGGCGATTTATCCTACTCCTGGTTCTCAGCGCTGAGCTGCTGATTTGGGGTTGTGACGTTCCTCGCAACAATCCTTATGATCCAGACGCTGAAAATTACCTCGGGCCAATGGGATCAATACAGGGGCAAGCAACTAGCCTCTCCGGAATCGGCCTCGATAGCGCACTTGTCAGCAGCCTGGCCGATACGAACGGGTATGTTGTCTCCGCCACCACCAATTCACAGGGATTTTTCACAATTTCAAATATTCAAACCGGCTCTTATCAACTGGTTTGCACTCGAGCCGGTTACATAGCCGATACTCTGACTTGCCTGGTAAATCTCGGATTGCCTACTATTATAAATTTCCGTATTGACGCTATACCTGTTATCCAGAATTTCAGGATTACTTCCCAATATATTGATTGGGGCGACGTCCCGCCGTTCCTGGATCGCGCATTTTTCGCCCTGATAACAGTGTTCGATGCTGACGGCTTTTCCAACATAAGTTCCCTGAATTTACTGCGTGACGGCTATATTGATACTAATTTTGTGGCCCTGGATTCCGCTTCGGGATCGCTCTCTTATCATTCTCTTCGATTACCACAAACCGTTTTTCCGGGTGACAGTATCGGATTGAATCTGGTCGGCGATCTTTTCGCTTGCACCGTCTGGGATGATTCCGGTGCCTCTGATGTCGCTGTTGACTATGTCGAAAGACTACTCCCCGAGATTCCGACCTTGCCTCCCAATAATCCCATCATTCAACAACAGCCATTTCTGCGCGAATGGAATTCTTACAATGTTTCTTATCCCTATGTTTACAATGTCAGAATCTTCGATGATTCCAGTAATTTACTGGTTTGGTCCCAAATGGGGATTCCCAGCACTACTTTAAGTGTCAGTTTATCTTTGCCGCTGGAGTCGTATTATTGGACCCTTGAGATCGAAGACGAATATGGTAACACAGCCCGATCACGTCCGGATAATTTCGTCGTGTATAATTGATCCCCTTTAATTCATATCATCATCATTTGACTGTATAATATCAACAAGCAATAGCGTCCCCATGGCAGAAAATAACTCTTTGATGGATCCTCAGCAGCTTAAGGCCTTGGTCGAAGTGGGGCAGGCGATTAACTCCATTTCGCAGAAGGAGCCCCTTCTGCAGAAGGTTTTGGATATTGCCACTGAGGCGATTCAAGCTGAACGCGGATTTCTGCTTTTACGCAACGACTCCACGCATGAAATGCGGATCGTTGTGGCTCGCAATATCAGCGAGCATCAAGCAGCGGATATCCTACGGCCCTCCTCCAGCGTCGTCAATCAGGTTTTGGATAGCAACGTCGGCGTGTGGTCGGTTAAACCTCTGGAGGATTTTGGAGGCTCCCAATCAGTAATGAACATGAAACTAACTGCAGTGGCTTGCGTCCCCTTGGTGTTGAAAGGGACGCCCATTGGCGCCATTTACCTGGATAGCACCATCAACCGCCAGCAGTTTAACAATACTACGTTGAACTTTTTACAGGCCTTCGCCAATCAGGCGGCCATCGCCATCGAAAACGCCAATTTTATCGAAGAGCTACAACTTGAAAAAAATTGGCTGCAATCCGAACTGGAACGCACTTATGCCTTCCGCGAGATTATCGGGGCCAGTCCTAAGATGCAGGCCGTTTTCGACATCATGCGCAAGATCCTGAATTCCGATATCTCCGTTCTTCTGGAAGGCGAATCCGGCACCGGTAAGGAATTGGTCGCCAGGGCTATCCATTACAATAGCCACCGCAAGGACAAGTCCTTTGTGGCACAGTTTTGCGGCAACCTGTCGGAGAATTTGCTGGAAAGCGAATTGTTCGGTCATAAGAAGGGTTCCTTCACTGGGGCCATCAACGACAAACGCGGATTGTTCGAGGTGGCCGATGGGGGCACTTTCTTCTTAGATGAGATCGCCGATATCAGCCCGGTCATACAGGCCAAGTTGCTGCGCGTCCTGCAGGAAGGTACCTTCCGGCGTGTGGGCGATACCGAATATCGCAAGGTGGACGTGCGCATTATTTCTGCCACCAATAAAAATCTCAAGGTCGAAGTAAAGAAAAGCAATTTTCGCGAAGACCTATTCTATCGTTTGAATGTCATCACTATCACCATGCCGCCGCTGCGCGAGCGCCGCAGTGACATCCCGCTCTTGGTGCAACACTTCCTGCGTAAAATCGCCGATAAATCAGGCCAGAAAGTCAAACGGCTTGCGCCCGAAGCGATCCGCGCTCTGACTAACTATAACTGGCCGGGAAACGTTCGCGAGTTGGAAAACACGATCGAACGTGCCGTCGTTCTCTCCGGGGAAGAGTCCATCACTTTGAAAGAATTGATCATACCGGAATCTGACGGCGACGGACTGAAGTCCAAAACGCTTAAAGAACAGGAAAAAGAGATAGTGATCAAGGTGTTGGACGAGTGCGAAGGCAACAAAACCAAGACCGCCGAAGTTCTAGGAGTGTCACTGCGCTGGCTGCATTATAAACTAAATGAATGGCAGGTAGTCAAACCCGTACGATCCATTCAGGAATGACCCTGAAAAACTTGAATTTCCACAACCTGCAGAAAGAATGATCCCGGAAGGAGAATTCGAGGGCTTCCGCGTTGAGGAGGTGCTTTCGCGCAGCAGCACAGCAACGGTTTATCGCGCCTTCCAGCATTCATTGAAGCGTCCCGTACTGATCAAGGAATTGCGTCCCGAACTCATCCAGGATAAGGATGTCCTGGAGCGATTTGAGCGCGAGGCTCAAGTATGCGCTCGAATCAAGCACGAGAACATCGTGGATATCTACGACCGTTCCATGCAGAAAGACCGCATTTTCTTGATAATGGAGTACGTTAAGGGAGGTTCGCTGGAATCGTTGCTGGCGGATTATCCTCGCGTGCCTCCCACATTGGCGCTGGCGATCATTCTTCAGACCCTGCGAGGCTTGGCTTATGCCCATTCCCAGGGCGTTATACATCGCGACATCAAACCCGGTAATATTCTTATATCCCGAGACGGCTGGGTTAAAATCACAGACTTTGGCTTGTCTATGCTGGAAGGCGCGCCCGGCATCACGCAACCGGGAGCGGTGGTGGGGACGCCGGCCTATCTGGCGCCTGAAGCCATCAGCGGTGCCGCTATCACCCAAGCCAGCGATATTTTTTCTTTGGGCGTCACTTTCTACCAGCTATTGACAGGCCAGAAAATATTCTACGCGGAACACTTCTCGGACAGCCTGAAAAAGGTCTTGAACTATCATCCCCCGCCGCTGGGACAATGGCGCGATGATCTTTCTCCTGAACTTGACCGCATCGTCCTGCGGATGCTGGAAAAGCAGCCATCCAAACGTTGGTCAAACGCCGGCGACATTCTCAGCGCACTGGAAAATCAAGGATTGACCGCGAATTTAAGCAATCCAAAGCAGATAATCCGCGAATATTGGGAGAATCCGAATGACCACCAGCAAGAGGTAACACCTTCACCCACAAACCACTACTTAAAAGTCCGAAAACGCGGAAAGTTAATCCGTTGGCTGTCTCTCGCCATATTCGTTCTGGCGGTAATAGTATTTGTAATGATGCGTCGTGAGCCTGTTCCGATAATTAACGAAGGCTTGAAATCCCAGACCCCCGGGATTATGACCACCGATACGGTAAAGAGCCTCACAGCCCGACCGCAATCGGATACCCTCAATCGTGAAACCATTAATCAAGATACCTTGGCCATTCGAGCCGGTGCCAAGCCGGACGCCAATCAAAGTGGTGATCGGTCTTCGGTTTCTCGGACCGATCCCATTAAGATCGAACCCAAACCAACACCGATAAAAGCGCCGTCAAAACAGGAACCCCCACCGGTCCAGCTTGCCGACGCTCGTCCGGCTCGTCTCAAAGTGCAGTGCGACCCCTGGGCGGACGTCTATATGGATGATGTGTTGATTGATAAAACTCCCTTTGAATCGGCTTCGATAACTCCCGGCCGACACCAATTGGCCTTTCGTCACCCTGCTTTCCCCCCGGTTTTTCGAGAAATTGACGCCAAACCTGGTCAGGATATTCAATTGAATGTCAACCTCTGGAGTACTGTGGGGCGCATTTATGTTTTGGTGGATACTTGGGCAGAAATTCACGTTGATGGCCGCAAAGTAGGTGTGACGCCTCTTCAGGAACCCTTGATTGTCCCCCTTGGAGTCCATAAAATAGAGTTGAAAAATCCCAATTTTCCTCTCTGGGAAAGGGATATAACTTTTCAACGGGATGATCCTCCCTGTACCTTGAAAGTGGATTTTAAAACCCCTCATGGATTACTTACACCTCAAGAACATCCCGTCCAGTCCCCAGCGGATTCTCTGCGGTTGGGCAGCAATGTTGGCACTGTGGGCGGTGATTCCCTGCGTCCTTAGTTTGACCACGGAACTTCAGGCACAGGCAGAAAAATCCAGCGCTGTAGAAGTGGTGGAATCGCTCTACAATGAAGGGCGTTTCCGCGACGCCGAGCTCACCGCTCTTCGAACTCTTCAGGAGCCTTCTGACTTGGCCGCCGTAGATCGGGGACGGATTCACAGAGCGTTGGGATTTACCTACGTGGCTATGGGTGAAAATGACAAAGCTCGCAGTCAGTTCACCGAATGGCTGGTCATTGATCCTCTGGCGCAATTGGATTCGGTCTATGTATCACCGAAGATCATTACTGTATTTCGCGAAGCGCAAACCGCCTTAAAACAGATGCGCGAACCAGCCCGCGACCCAGCGGGATTGAGGACCCAACTTTCCGCTACGAAGCGTTCGATGCTGTTCCCCGGCTTGGGTCAGCTTTACACTGGGAAACAGACCAAAGGTATTGCCATGTTTGCTTCCGAAATATTGCTGTTAGGCGCTTTCGCATACTGTCAGGTTCAATATAGCCAGGCGCGGGACGATTATTTTCAAGAGCGCGATCCTGCTCAAATGTCCGACCGATACTCTACATACAATAATTATAACCGGGCACGGTATGCCACTCTGGCTTTAGCGGCCGGTGTCTATTTTTATTCTCTTTACGATGCCCTCTCCAATGAACCTCCCAAGCCGGTGACCAGCCCGCTCACTTTATCCATCTGGCCACAGCCGAATCGAATGGTCACACTCACTTTGCGCTATTAAATTGTGCATATCTTGCAGACTCTACATCCAATTCGCAGGCATGGTTATAGGTAACGAACGCAAACCATGCGAAGTTACCCGTATTAGCAATTGGCACAGGTTTTGTAATTACTTGCAGGTGAACAGGAGGTCCAAGCACTGAAACGGTTGCGGTAGCCAAGCACTGAGTACAACACGGTTAACACGGATTGAATTCGGCACGGTTCGCTTTGGTTTGAAAACGGCACGGTTCTCACGAGCTGAATGAAGCACGGTTTCCTTGATTTGCATGACTTAACGGTTTACGACCTCAAAAGCCGAGGGGAGATCACCTGCAGTGAGATGATGGACGGGATACCTTGTTGCACCTCCCACTTCGGGAACACCGATGCGCACATGGCGCATCGGTGTTTTTTTTGATGTACCTCTTGCGTAGGCGCGGTTAATTTCGTATTTTAATACTATAACACGAATCCTAATCCAGGGTAATACCATGAAATGCACCATGATCTTGCTTACTGTTGCGGCGCTCGCAATACTTTCCTTACCGCAATTCTCAATCCAGGCCGGCAGCATTCATCCCGCACTGATGGGTCCCAATCGGTTTATCCTGGAAGGCGATTCGGTGGACGTATGGGTATTGTTTCGTGACCGGGGGTTTGAAAGCTCCCAGGCTCTGGAAGATGCCCTTCTCAGAGCGGAGCGCAGCCTGTCACTCCGTGCCGCTGATCGCCGAGCGAAAATGCGCAGGGGATCATTGGTTACTGAAAGCGATTTGCCTGTAAATGCTGAATTTGTGCGACAAATTCTCGACGTGGGTGGACGCTTTCGCACTGTCAGCCGTACGATCAATGGTCTATCGGTGAGACTACCGCGAATACTCCTGGAAAAGGTAGCCAAATTCCCCTTTGTCGCCAAGATCCAACCGGTGGCCAAAGGCTGGCGATATGAACCGCAGACTGAATGGATCGAGGGGATGGGGGAGACCCCCAACCAAATGGATGAGACTGATCGGCTCAACTATGGCAATTCCCTAAACCAGTTGAATCAGATCAACGTGGTGGCAGCGCATGACGCCGGATGGACCGGCCTGGGGGTTCTCGTCGGCATGCTCGACACCGGCTTTTACCGCCCGCACCAGGCGCTGGTCAATCAACCGGTCATTGCCCAATATGATTTCATCCAAGGGGACACCACGGTCATAAATCAGACTGGCGATGACCCGAATCAGCACAATCATGGCACCTATACCTGGTCAACCCTGGGAGGAGCCTATTCCGGCAGTTTATACGGTCCTGCCTATCAATCCCAATTTATTTTAGGAAAGACAGAAAGCGTTGCATTTGAACAACCGGTCGAAGAGGATTGGTATGTGGCTGGTATGGAATGGGAAGATAGCTTGGGAGTCGCCGTGATCTCCACCTCGTTGGGTTATCTGGACTGGTATCAATTCTCCAACATGAACGGTTTAACGGCGGTAACGACCATCTGCGTGAATCAGACGGTGGCCAATGGCGTGGTCTGCGTAACGGCCAACGGCAACGAGAACGGCTCATCCTGGGATCACATTATCGCCCCATCCGATGCCTTTGCAGTCATTGCCTGCGGAGCTGTCAACAGTACCGGCACGATCGCCAGCTTCAGCTCGCATGGCCCCACCTACGACGGACGCATCAAGCCGGAGGTCTGCGCCCGCGGCGTCAGCACCTGGTGCGCAACACCCACCTCCATCAGCAGCTATAGCGGAGTAAGCGGCACCTCGCTGTCTACACCGTTGGTTGGGGGAGCTTGCGCCCTGGTAGTGCAGGCGCATCCTACCTGGACGCCCATTCAAATCCGTGCCGCCCTCATGAATACGGCCGATAATCACACCTCCCCCGATAATATTTACGGTTGGGGTGTCATTGATGTCATGGCGGCCATCGCCTACAACTTCCCGCCCAACATTCTGGTACAGAATCCTCAAGCCGGCCCCCTCGTTGTCCCCACGGATAGCATCGTCAACTTCAGCGTGATTGTGATGGATTCCCTGGGCGGCAGCCTGACTTATCACTGGTGGATTGATGAGAACGAATTGGTAGCCGGTCCGGATTCAACGTTCCGGTATCGGTGGCAACAGGCGGATACCAGTGTAGTCAAATGCGTAGTGATCAACGAAGAAGGCGGCAGCGATAGCACCGACTGGGACGTTCAGGTTTATATGCCTCTGGGGGTAGTCAATCCTGAATTGGCCGCGCCGCAGGAGTTTGCGCTGCACAACCCACATCCAAACCCCTTCAATCCTTCCACCACCCTCAGATATCAGGTATCAGCTTTCAGCCATGTCAACTTAAAGGTCTACGATACTGCCGGGCGGTTGGTCAGTACCCTGGTGGATAACTGGCAGCCGGCAGGAACTCACCAGGTTAATTTCGATGCTTCCAGTCTAGCAGCCGGCGTCTATCTGGCGCGGATGACAGCGGGGGACTTCACAGCGACGCAGAAATTGGTGCTGGTGAAATAGTCACCTGATTCAAAATACAAGATCATTGTGAGGGTGCAGGGAAATGCGCCCTCTTTTTATTTTTGTACGCTCAGAAGTCTTGTCCTGCGCTTTATCAGTGATAAGTGGGGACGTTTGCCATAGCGAAAATATTTTAGTAAATTACTTGATTTTGTCAATTTCTTCATGTAAATTGCAGTCTATTGTAACCTCAAAACTCTCAAATCACTGATCTTGGGAGCATATCATGCGAAAAATCCCACCTTTAATTCTATCCTTGGTCCTGATTACCATCCCTGTCCATGCAGATACCCATATTCCCGCTGGACCGGTGTCAGGTTTTTGGGCTGCTTCCGGTTCACCCTACCTGATTGAAGGAACCATTACTGTGCTGGCCGGTGATTCGCTGACGATAGCTCCGGCATGTACGATTCTTTTTCAAGGGAACTACAAATTGATCGTGCAGGGCTGGCTCCTGGCGGTCGGTACTCAAGGTGATTCCATAATCTTTACCTCGAACAGTGCGAGCGCAAGCTGGCATGGGCTCCGGTTCGAGAACTCCGCCGACAGCAGCCGACTCTCTTATTGTGTTATTCGCTATGGGGAAGCTTCCGGCGCGCACCCGGAATGCCGGGGGGGCGGCATATATTGCGATCATTCTCATCCCGTGATAGCCCATTGCAGTATCCGGCAAAACACGGCGGTGGATGGTGGAGGCCTATCCTGCTATAACTATTCCAATCCCGTGATATCCCAATGTGCCATAACCGGCAACCAGGCCGGGATGGGAGGAGGCGTTCGACTAAAAGTCAACTCCAGTCCCTCTATCACCAATTGCCAAATTCAAGGCAATGTGGCAGAATTCAATGGTGGAGGCATCAATTGCACTCAAAACTGCAATTCGATTATTCGATCCTGCGTTATCACCGGAAATCAGATCACAGGAAGCCCGAGGAAGGGCGGCGGCATCTACTGTGATGCTTCGAGTCCCGTCGTAACCAATTGCACTATTACCAATAATTCTGCCTATAACGGCGGAGGAATCTTTCTTTATAATTCGACGGCGGTCATTGATAGCAACACGGTCACCGATAACATCGGAGCGGGATTGTACTACAAAGCAGCCGGCCCAGTCATTAGCCATGATCTGATTGCCGATAATTCGGTGGAAGGGATATTCGCAGATTCGTTAGGTTCCGGGATCATAACTGAATGCACGATTCAACATAACGCATGCGGCATCCATTTAAACCATTCCAGCCCGGGAATTGTAAATTCCATTGTGACAGAGAATTTTAGTTTCATAGGCGCCGGGATATTATGCGAAAACGATTCCGATCCGCTAATCAGCCGCTGCCTTATTTCCAACAATGAAGCTTGGTACTCTGGCGGTGGCATCGCCATCGAAGGTTACTGCGATCCTCTGATTCAGTATTGTATAATTTATAATAATAGCGCTGATGGAGTTTGGGGTGATATGGGCGGCGGTGGAATTTATTGCGGCTGGGAACAGGCGCCACAACCCACCATTAATAACTGTGTCCTCTATGGGAATACCACAGCTTGTAACGGTGGAGGCATCGGATATGACAACTTCTCGATTCCGCATGTTAGCGATTGCCTCTTTCAGAATAATTCTGCTGGAGGATATGGTGGTGGAATGAGTTGTATCCCTTCAACTTACGCTCAAATCAATCGCTGCCGATTCGTAGGAAATTCAGCGGCAAACGGCGGAGGAATTCGCATAAATTGCAGTCCGGTGTGTTTCTTGACAACATGCTCATTTGTTGATAACCAGGCGAATTCAGGTGGCGGTATGTACATTTTTGGGTATGAATCAAGTAACAGTCGTACAGTTGACAAATGTACCTTTTATGCAAATCGGGCGGCTGTCGGCAGTGGTATATATTGTTACTATAGTTGCGCAACTTTGTGGTTAACTAACAGCATCCTCTGGGGTAATAGTCCTGTAAGCAACCAGTTGGTCTACAGTAGCGGAGGCGTCAGTTACAGTGATGTCCAGGGCGGATGGACAGGGGTGGGAAATATTAACGAAGACCCCGAATTTATAAGCGCCGCGAATTATGATACTCGTTTGTTGTCTAATTCGCCCTGCATTGATTCTGGAAATGCCAGCGTAATCTACAACGATCCTGACGGAACTCGCGCTGATATGGGCGCTTTCTATTACGATCAGTCCCTGCCGCTGCGAGTATCCTTAAGGCCGCACGAGATCCCATCCTTGATTCCGACGGAAGGGGGGCGCTTGGATTACACCATATACCTGAGTAATCGAGAAAATGTCTCGCATCTGGCCCGAGTTTGGTGTGACCTCACTCTGCCTGATGGAACTATTTTCGGCCCGGTGCAGGACCCGCTGATAGTTACAGTCGGTCCTGGCCTGAATCTCAGTCGCAAGCGCAATCAGGCAATACCCGCCACGGCTGCAATGGGGGTCTATCTTTTCAATGTATACGCCGTAGTTGGATCAGATACCTCAAAGGATAGCTTCATATTCGGGAAGTTGGGATCGGGGGCTCAGGGTTTGGGATGCGGCGGTTGGGCGATCACGGGTGATGATTTTGTCGGAGGGACAAACGCTACCGTGTCAACGTCGGGGTCGAGGATGCCCTCGACTATGATGATTTTCCCCAACCCCTTCAATCCATCCACAGCTATCAGCTACCAGTTAACAGCTTTCAGCCACGTCAACTTAAAGGTCTACGATACGGCCGGGCGGTTGGTCACGACGCTGGTGGATAAGCAGGGGGAGGCGGGAGCGCACGAAGTAACATTTGATGGATCAGCGTTGGCTTCCGGGATTTATCTCGCGCGTCTAACGGCAGGGGATTTCACCGCAACACAGAAATTGGTGTTGGTGAAGTAGTTACAAGATCCCCCAGTCCCCCTTAATAGGGGGGAAAAAAACCGCAGCCTTTACCGGCTGCGGTTTTCGATCTCCAGGGTGTCCGAAGCGCTTGGTCGCCTCGGATTGCGGGTCGAGCATCTAATGCTCCTCCACCAAGTCCTCCTTGATCCTCTTTACGGCTTCCCCTACGCCATCCAGGACTGCCGACGAACATCCTTCTTGTAAAGTATAGGGATCTGCAACTTCAATTCCGTAAATTGTAATTTGCTCGGGGATCATCATCCCCATCATTTTCCCCAATTTCAGCGCTTCGGAAAAGCTCAAATCATGAAGGCAGGAGGCATGGAGATCGCCACTCAGCTCCTCCACTGACATTTTCGTCACAGTTCCCGGTTCAGTGCGTCCGGTCATAAGGGCATCAATGATTATAGCTTTATCGAAACCGGTTATTTCATCCAGAATGCGCAATCCTCCGACGGAAGCGGTGCGAATTTCCACCTCTGGTGCGACGACCCATCTCCTCAATTGTTCCGCCGCCTCGCAACCAGCGCCGTCGTCGTAGAGGATGGGATTACCCAAGCCCAGGATGACGGTTTTCATGATCGCCGGAATACCTTCACGATTTCGCCGCGCGGATTTCGCAGATTAATTTCCAGCGGCATTTGCCCCGCTAAAGTATGCGTGGCACAACCGAAGCAGGGATCGTATGCGCGGAAGGCCATCTCCACCATGTTCAGAATGCCCTCAGTGACTTCCACGCCCGGTTTGATTACCCCCTGCGCCGCTTTTTTGATGGACATGCTGATGGCGGCATTGTTGTTGGTCGTCCCTACAATCAAGTTGGCGTCGGTAACGATGCCTTTGTTATCGGTCACGTAGTGATGGTACAAAGTTCCTCGGGGAGCTTCCACCACACCCACGCCTTCATGCGGGATGTTCTTTGGGATAGTGCGAATGTCGGTGTCGCAGACGGAAGGATCTGACATCAATTCCAGGGCATGCTCGGCGGCATAAAGAAGCTCAATGACCCGCGCCCAATGAGTCGCCAGAGTTTGATGCACGGGAGTGCGGCCGGTTTTGTCGCCGGTCAGAGTTTCATAGAATTTTTCGTATTCGGCCTGTGCCAGCGGAGTAGCCATGCCCTCGGAAGCATTTAAGCGCGATAGCGGTGTAGCCCGATATACACCCGATTGCGGGCCGTCTACCAAACCCTTCCAACCGACCTGCTTTAAGTACGGATATTTCAGATAACTATACGATTCGACATGTTCGGCGATATGCTGCAAGTAGTCCTTGGCTTCGAACTTGGCGAATTCCTTGCCATCCGGCCCTACCACGCGGATCATGCCATCGTAGAAGTTCACTTTGTTGTTCTGATCCACCATACCCATATAATAGGTCTTGTGGGTATAAGCGTCAGAGAGGATCAGATCCACATAACCTTTATTGGCGATGACGATGTCGTGGAGCACCTTAATAGTGAACTGCCCAAATTCCACAAAATCCTTGCAGTAACCAATCCACTTTTGGCGATCTTCATCCTTTAAACCGATGGTTACACCGCCCGGAATTGAGGAGACCTGGTGAATCTTCTTACCACCCAGCGCTTGAATGATCTCCTGAGCCTGCGCCCTATGCTTGATGACCCGCTTGCCGGCATCAATACCCACCTTGGCAATCAATCCCAGGATGTTGCGCTCCGCAACCGGCGCGCTCGGGCCGCAGACAAAATCTGGCCCCGCCAGGATATAGAAGTGCACGGCATGGTCGGCGGCGAAAAAGACGCTGTACAGAAGCTCGCGCAATTTCTTGGCGGTGGGAGGAATGTCCACGCCGTAAACGGCGTCGCAGGCCTTGGCGGAGGCCAGGTGGTGAGCTTCCGGACAGACTCCGCACAATCGCGTCGTGATGCGCGGCAGTTCCTCCACCGGACGTCCCTGGCAGAATTTCTCGAAGCCGCGCAATTCCGGCACCTGGAAATACGCGTTGGCCACACTGCCATCGTCGTTAAGGAAGATATCTATCTTACCGTGACCTTCCAGTCGCGTTATGGGATCAATCTTGATCTGCTTCATGATTGTTTCCTCACCTCCATCTGCCCGCGCCCCAATATGGACGCCGCCAGGTTAAAGCGGTAGAATGTCCCTACTGGATCGGTTAAAGTGGCCAGTATGCTGTCAATCTCCTCCGGTTCAGAGGCGTCAATGACTGAGGACAATGCTGAAATCATCTTCGCGCCGGGATCGAGGCAGTCCGGAGGCGGCCCGTAGCATCCTCGACAAGGGACATTGACGGCTGTGCACTTGGCTCCGCAACCGGATCGTGTCGCCGGCCCACAGCAGACGATCCCCTGATCCATAAGGCATTCTTTTGGGTTAGGAATGATTTCATGTGGGCGGACGAACTTCTTGATCTTTTTCTCCTTCCGCTCACGGCCGCATTCATCACAACAGGTTTTATCGCCGGCGCCCAGGATGGTTCCCTTGGGCGGTAACGGTTGGCCGTTTTTTAGGATGTCAATGACCGCTACGACTACGTTCAGGATTTGATCCGATTGGGGTGGGCAGCCTGGGACATAGTAATCAACATCCACAACCTGATTCAGCGGTTTCACAGTATCCCACATGGTGGGGATTTCAATCGTCCCTTCCGGCATCTTGTTGATCGGCTGCGGGAAGATGCCGCTCTCATTCACCGTGGAAGGCGATTGTTTGTAGACGTAATCCCAGATCTGCTGCTTGGTGAAGAGGTTGGCCAAGCCAGGAATGCAACCTTCTTGAGCGCAGGATCCGAACGCCACCAACACTTTGGACTTGGCGCGCAGCAGTTTGGCCATGTGCTCGTTCTCGGAATTACGGATGGATCCATTGAAGAGGCACAGAGTGATTTCCCCATCGGGCATAGCTTCCACGTCTTTGTATTTAAAATCCATAGCCACTGGCCACAGCACGATATCGAAGAAGTCCGCGATGGTCAGGATATGCTCTTCAACGTCCACGACGGCTATTTCACAGCCGCCACAGGACGCCGCCCAATATAAGGCCAGTTTTGGTTTCACAGGTTATCTCCACTTATGTCATTGCGAGGAAGCCCTTCAGGGCTAACGAAGCAATCTCCTTCGGACCAGATTGCTTCACCGGCTAAAGTCGGGTTCGCAAAGACTTGTTTTATGCTGCGTTATAGGTGCCTTCAAGAATGCTGTCGCTGGTCAATTTCAAGGGACCCAGGGTTCGTATGGTCTGCGTGAAATCCGCTGAAAATCGAGCCCAGCGGTCGCCCTCGCTAGCGCTGACCCAGGTCAGGCGGAAGCGATCCGGATGAATGCCCAGATCGGCCAACACCCGTTTAATTAAGTGCGCTCGGCGCAGCATTTTGAAATTGCCTTCCTGATAATGGCAATCTCCGGGATGGCAGCCCGATACGATCACGCCGTCAGCGCCCGCCTGGAAAGCTTTGAACACGAAGACCGGATCCATTCGCCCGGTGCACATCATGCGAATAACGCGAATATTGGGTGGATAGTGCAACCTGGAAGTGCCTGCCAGGTCGGCGCCGGTGTAAGAACACCAGTTGCACAGAAATCCGGCAATCTTGGGTTCCCAGCTCATGCTTTCGCTCCTTGAGTCGGTTTGGCGAACAGTCCGTCAATTTCCGCCATGATCTGGGCGTTGGTGAAGCCTTTACCGGTGATAGCACCGGCGGGGCAAGCGGCTACACAGGTTCCGCACCCTTTGCACAGGGCGTCGTTGACGCGGGATATCTTTTTGTCCAGAACGAATTCGATGGCCCCATAAGGGCACAGGTTATTGCACATGCGGCACCCGCCGCAGAGCTCTTCGACTACCTCGGCGCGAATCGGATCCACTTCCACATAACCACGGCTGATTAGCTGCAGGATGCGCGCCGCTGCTCCTTGTGCCTGAGCCACGCTGTCGGGAATGTCTTTAGGGCTTTGGCAGGCGCCGGCCAGGTAAATCCCATCCGTCATGGTGCTGGTGGGGTCCAGTTTGGGGTGACGTTCCAGGAAAAAACCGTCGGGGCTGCGCGATATTGAGAAGAGGCGACCCACTTCGTCGGCGTCATGCTGCGGTTCCATGGCTGCGCAAAGCACTACCATGTCCACGGGTATTTCTCGGAACTTACCGATCAAAGTGTCTTCAGCCCGAATCAGAAGCACGCCTTCATCCCGTTGCCCCCAACCGGCTTCCACGACTTCAGCCGCCTTGCCGCGAATCATGGTCACGCCTTCATCCAGCAGGCGGTGATAGAATTCTTCGTAGCCTTTCCCGAACGCGCGCATGTCAATGTAGAATTGATAGACCGCCGCCTTGGTGCGATCCTTGATTAAATGCGCCATCTTCAGAGCGTACATGCAGCATACTCGCGAACAATACCGGTGGTGGTTCTCATCGCGGCTGCCGATGCAGTGGATGATTCCCACCGCGCGCGGTTCTTGCCCGTTCTTTAACACGACCTGGCTGCCGGTCGGGCCGGTGGCATTCAACATGCGCTCGAATTCCAAAGCGCTGTAAACATTATCCAAGCGCCCATACCCATACTGGGCGAATTTCTTCAGGTCAATGGTCTGGAAGCCGGTTGAAATCAGGATCTGCCCCACGTCTACTTCGATCTCTTCCGGTTTTTGATTATAATTGATGGCGCCCGGTTCGCAATATGTGGCGCAGACGCCGCAGCCGCCGGTCTGCATCTTAATGCAGGACTCCACGTCAATGACCGGCACTTTGGGGACGGATTGCAGCGTCTTGACGTAAATGGAAGTTGTTGGCCCGGTGGGAAATTCCAGCGGCACCCCCTTTTCCGTGCGAGTGTCATCTATGACCTTGATGTACCCGGTGGGGCAAACAGCCGCGCAAGCACCGCAGGCAATGCACGTCTTGGATTCTTCATCGTATGGAGTCGCCACGCGACGTTTGATGCCGCGCCCGTCCATAGCGATGGCGCCCACACCCACGATCTCATCGCAGACCCGAGTACACAGTCCGCATAAGATGCAGCCTTCCGTGCCCTCGCCAAAGCGTGATTTTTCCACGCCATACTGTTTGCCCAGCTCCTGCAGGAGAGGCACGTTGGAACTGCGGCCTAACAACAGCTCGATGATCATGGCGCGCACCCGACGGATGCGGTCGTTGATCGTCTCGATGACGATTCTATCGGACACAGGGTAGTTGCAGGCAGTCACCAGGCGGCGGCGTTTGCCTTTGATTACTTCTACGCTGCATAACCGACAGGCGCCGTAGGGCTCCATCCAATCCACGTGGCATAAGGTTGGGATCTCGATACCCAGCTTATGCGCAGCTTGCAACACAGTGGAATTCTTTTCGATTTCCACCGAGCGCCCATCAATCGTCAAATTAACCAATTTCTTATCCCCGGAAGCTTCACTTGACATTACAATCCTCCGTACAGGTCACGGATTCAGAGGGACATCCACGGTAGTGTCCTTGCGTATCCAATAGTTATCAGGCGGCTATGTCCGCGCCAATCCTCTTGGCGAAATCCTTGAACACATCAACAGCATCAACTTTGATCACTGCATGACGTTTGCAGATGGCGGCACAAGACCCGCATTTGACGCAGGTTTCAGGATTGATGCTATGCGGCTGTTTCAAATCGCCAACGATGCAGTTTTCCACTTTGCAAACGCGTTTGCAGATGGTGCAACCATTGCATTTATCTGCTTCAATAGTGTAGACAATCAGCGATCGGCAGGCTTTGCCCGGACAGCGCAGTTCCTTGATGTGAGTCTCGTACTCATGAGCGAAATAACGGATGGTGGACATGACCGGATTAGGCGCCGATCCGCCTAAAGCACACAGGCTGGCTTCGGCGATGATCTGTGACATCTCCTCCAGCAATTGAATATCGCTGGGATGACCCAGTCCAGAGCAGATGCGGCCCAGGATGTTAGACATACTTTTCAGGCCTTCCCTGCAGGGGACGCATTTGCCACAGGATTCTCTGGATAGGAAGTCCACGTAATACTTGGCCATGTCAATCATGCAGTCAGTCTCGTCTAAGACAACCATACCGCCTGATCCCATCATGGAACCAGCCTCGGTCAGAGCATCGAAGTCCACCGGCAGGTCAAGCTGAGCTTCCGGCAGAAATCCGCCTGAGGGGCCGCCGGTCTGCACCGACTTGAACTTCTTGCCGTCCAGGATGCCGCCGCCGATATCGAAGATCATCTTGCGCAGGGTGATACCCATAGGGACTTCCACCAAACCGGTATTGGACACTTTACCGGCCAGCGAAAATACTTTAGTGCCGGTGCTTCCACCCCAGGGATTTTCAGACACATCACCGGTGCCGATGGACGCGAACCATTTTGCTCCTCGAGTCATGATGACGGGCACATTGGCCCAGGTTTCCACGTTGTTCAACACGGTGGGTTTGTCCCACAGCCCATGCTCGACGGTGTGGATGTATTTCGCGCGGGGTTCACCCGTGCGGCCTTCGATGGAAGCCATCAACGCAGTGCTCTCCCCGCAAACGAAGGCGCCGGCGCCGCGTCGAACAGTGATATCGAAACTGAAATCCGTACCAAGAATATTTTTGCCCAGCAGACCGAATTCACGGGCTTGCTTAATGGCCGTGTGAAAGCGTTTGACGGCCAGAGGGTATTCCTTGCGTACGTAGATATAACCGTTGCTTGATCCCACTGCATAAGCGCCGATCAGCATCCCCTCGATAACCGAATGCGGGTCGCCTTCTACGATGCTGCGATCCATGAAAGCGCCGGGATCGCCTTCGTCAGCGTTGCAGATAACGTAGCGTACACCGTCTTCGCTATGCGCCTCCCGACAGGATAACCATTTAACGCCCGTGGGGAATCCGCCGCCGCCGCGCCCTCGCAATCCTGAACGATTAATCTCTTGTATGACTTCTTCCGGCTTCATAGAGGTCAGAACCCGTGCCAGCGCCTGGTAGCCGTCACGAGCGACATAATCCTCGATCTTCTCCGGGTCAATGATGCCGCGATTACGCATGGCGATGAGCATTTGATCGCTGAAAAAGGGGATCTGGGACATCATGGGGACGACATCCTTGGTCACCGGCTTCTTATACATCTTCTTAACCGCCGGACGCCCTTTCAATAAATGCTCTTCGGTGATGTAGGGGACATCGCCGATTTTCACCCGCGTGTAGAAGATTTCCCCCGGCTGGACCAGCACGGTGGGGCCGCGGCCACAGAGAGCGTTGCAACCAGTAGGAACAACCAGGATTTCATCCTGTAGGTGATGCTTTTCGATCTCCTTTTGAAAAGCCTCCAACACCAGCAGGGAATCCTTCTCAACGCAGTTCTGACCGCTGCAGACCAACACGTGAAGTCTGAATGGCATGACTTCTATCCTCTCCGTTCGCTGCCGATCGCCAGCGCGAACTCCATGATGGGTTTGCCCGCCAACAGATGCTCGCCGAAAATTTTGCGGGTCTTCTCAGGCGTTAGATCAATGTACTTTACCGGCGTTTCATCCGCCAACTCGACGGTGGCCATCGGTTCGTGGCTGCATAATCCTCCGCAACCGCTGGTAGTCACCAGGATATCGCCCACGCCAGCCTTCTCCACTTCTTCTAAGACCGTCTTCATAATATCGCGAGCGCCGGCGGCAATGCCGCACGTGCCCATGTGCACGGTGATCCGGGCGCGGTGCTCGCCGCCTTCGCGCAGGGCGATGTGCTTGCGAGCGTCATCCCGCATTTTCGCCAGATCTTGAATCGTCAACTTAGGCATGATAGATCCTCTTGCTGTTCGTGCCGGGGTCGGTAATGACCCCGACTACAAAATCAGTGGATGACGTGATTTAATTCCGTAGTCAAGGTTGTCCCTGACCTTGACATGCTGCACTTTAATCATCCCGTTCCTTGGGATGATGCTTTTCCGCTTCGGCGCGGCCTCGCAGTTCTTCGATTAACCTCGGAATCCGCTCCTGAGTTATCCGACCGATAACTTCCTCGCCGTTTATGATCATCACCGGAGCCAGACCACAAACACCCAGACAGGCCGCTGTCTCAAGACCGAAAAGCTTGTCCTCGGACACCTCGCCGACCTTCATCTTCAGCTCCTCCTCAAGCCTGTCAATAATCAGCGGCGATTGCTTGACATAGCAGAGCGTACCGTTGCACATGAGCATGTTGTACTTGGCCACGCCCCTGGGCTTGGTGCTGAAGGCGTTGTAGAAGGTGGCAATCTCCAGGATTTTGGGAACCGAAACCTTCAGATCCCCGGAAACTTCTTCCAAGATCTCCCGGGGCAAGTAATTATAATCCGATTGAACGTCGTGGAGCATTTCGATTAAGCATTCCTGCTTATGCTCCCAACGATCGAGAACTTCTTGTGCTGTTACCGGCATATCCTCAACCTCCACCAGTTATCGTAAACCGGCTTCGCCTTGCGCCAGGGATTCTTTCAAGGCGCGAATACCGGCTGCCGAACTTAGGCTGGTATGATTTAATTTTTCTTTAAATTCCCAGGTGGTGAAAATATATTCTCTGTTTTCCACCACATGGCTAAACCGAAATTCGACCTTTGGATTGCCTATGACCAGTGTGGTGATCGTCGCTCTCAAATCACCCAGCGGTCTACGGTCTATATGGTGGTATCCCATAGTGGCCGTGATTCGGGTTCCTGCTCCGAGAATTGATTCGATCTGCAAATCCCCGCCCGATATTTGCGCTGATTCCGCCAGAAAGGGCAGACCTAATCCGACCTGCTTAATCTTCTTCTTCGTGGTCATGAAGGGATCCCTGGCCGCTTGGAGGGTTGCTTCATCCATGCCCTTGCCGTCGTCGGTAATTTCGATGATCAAGCGGTCAGCAACAGGATCTTCCACCACCCTGATTTCCAATACCGTTGCCCCTGCCGTTACAGAATTCTCGGCAACGTCCAATATATGAAGGGAAAGATCATTCATTATTTACTTAGCGCGGCTTTTAATCCTTCAAATGAAATTTCATTCGTCTCCAATTCCGTCACGCCCCGCCCAATGGCCTCCAGCTCATGCGCATCCGAAGAACACACAAAGGGAAATGACTCATATTCCGGAAAGGTTTCTCGTGCCTTGGCTACGCTAAAATTCCAACTAATTTCCAGAGCGTCCAGCTTCAGGTCCGGCGGAATGAAACCCAACTGCGTTATGATGCCGAATCCTTCCCGGTCTATATGCGCTGCGACTGCCAACCCCTCCGCGCGGTGGATCACTCGCACGATATCCTCGAGGCTCAGCGTCGTTGCCCCAATCAACAGACGCTGGGAGAAATCTGTTATGTTATCCTTTTCGTCTGCCACGATCTGCATGCCGAAGCGTTCGGGATCGTTTTGGCCGGGTAGAGCGCCGTAGACCTTGGCTTGCACTTCCAGTGCAGCTTCCACCGCTGGAAACCACCCCAGGATGTGCACTTCCTCTCGGCTGGTGATTTCCATTCCGGGGATGACCAACACACCGGTCTTGCGCCCTGCCTTTACGGCGGCCCAGGTGTTCTCGGCGCTATTGTGATCACACACCGCAATCACTTTTAAATCTTTTTGAGCAGACGCCTGAACAATCGCCTTGGGTGACATGAGCAAGTCAGCGCAGGGTGACAGGCACGTGTGAATGTGCAGGTCAGCTCGGATGCGCTTCAGCACGGTTGGCATTTGTCGCCAGCAACCGGTTTAACCTGAAGGCCAGCTCGAAAGCGGACAGCGGGCTACCCAAGAGCGGAATCTTTTCCGCCTCGGCCTTTTGTAGAGTCTCAGGTAGTGGCTCTCGACCATTGGCTAATAGGATTGCAGTAAGCTCTTTTAGACTGGCCACTGCAGCGATGTTGGGATGTGCCTGGATCGTGATCCATATTTCACCCGCTCGGGTATTGGCCATCACATCGGAGAGCAGATCCCCGCAGTATCCACCCACGACGGGTCGCTCGGTCAGCTCCTTGCAACAAAAGACCTTCAGTTCCAATGAGCCGATGATTTGTTTCAGCATAGTCATAGTAGACTCATCCCATTCGTATAATCCAAGTGTAACCTATTCTTTATCGCCTTCGGCAGGCACCTTGTAAATTCTTTTTAATTCTTCCAGGTGAGCCTGGCCGTGAAAGATGCAATCGCTCACCTCTGCCTGGCCTCGCGAAATGTCTTCGGCCAGCGTATTACAATCGGGAGCGCCACAGACTCCGCAATTGATCATGGGAAAGAGCGCCAAGGCCTGCTCCTTAACCCGCCGCCGCGCCAGAGCCTCGATTAGGTTGACTTCAGGTCCGGAATAGCTCTTGGGCTTCTGCCGCTCCTCCAGGTGAAAGAACCCTTGATGGTAGAGCTTGCGAAGCTGATCTACCTCCAAGGGCGAAGTGTGGATTTTGCGTTGTTCTAAAAGAATGACTTTGTGGTAGGCCATGTAATAATTCTCTACCGTTAAGGGGCCACCGATGCAACCGCCCCGGCAACTCCAGCATTCAGCATAATCGGTATCTTTTAATTTGCCCGATTCAATATCATCCAAAACTCGGACTATCTCATAGAGTCCGGAGACCGTAATCCAGGATTGTTCTCTTAAGGCTGATCCCGATCCCCCCAACCGCGCCCAGCGCAGTCCAGTTCCCATGGTGGGCATGGGCCAACGATAAGCATCTGGTTGTTGATTGAGGAATGCCAACAAAGGATTATAGAGGTCGCGGATCGAGACTGCGCCCGAGATCGTTTGGTGATCCGGGTCATTTTCTCCCTGAGTTACCATGGCCGGACAAGGCGTTAAATAAATAGCATTGAAATCTTTTGGGCCTTTCATCTGCCCATTGCTGCGCTTTTGGCGCAAGGCCTCTACAGCGATCACCTCCGGCCCCTTCAAGGGAATCAACTGGTTGATCAGTGACGGGTAGCGAATCTGTATCAACCGCACAATCGCCGGGCAAAAGCTGGAGATCAGCGGTTTGGGCCCGCGGTAGCTCAGGATAAACTCCCGGATCGCCCAACTCACCCAGTCGCAATACTGAGTGATATCTACTGCTTCTTGAAAACCAATGCGCGAAAGGGCCTGCAAAATTTCTTCGGGTGAATATTCTCGCGGGAACTGTCCCAATAACGCCGGCGAAGGTACGGCCACGCGATATTTCAATTTCTCCAACTGCACCCAAGCATCGGTTTGGGGCGCAATGGCCTGATGGGGGCATACTTGCAGACATCGGCCGCAATCCACACACCGTTCTTCGATATTAATCGCCTTCCCATTGCGAATGCGAATAGCCTGAGTGGGACAGATTCTCAGGCAGTGCATTTTCCCATCACAAAGTTCGGGAATGATTTTCAACATCGGAGAATGCATGCTTGTTTATGTCAAAGTGATGGAGACTCTTAAGGTGGTTCCCTGCCCTAATTTTGAGGTTAAGTCGAACTTGTCAGCATTACGCTTGATATTGGGTAAACCCATCCCCGCGCCAAACCCTTTTTCACGCATTGCTTCGGTCGCGGTTGACCACCCTTCCTGCATGGCTAAATTGATATCGGGAATGCCCTGCCCCTGATCTTCTACAATCAAAACTAATTCTGAAGAGTGGATTTCCAGCGTCATGGAGCCTTTACCGGCGTACATGACTATGTTCATTTCGGCTTCATAGCAGCAGATAGCCAATCGCCGGATCAGGTCCGGAGAAATCTGGATTTCTTTCAGTAAATCTTTGATTTTGGTCGAGACATTACCCGCGGTGATGAAATTCCCGCCCTGTACTTCCCAACGCTGCTTCAGGAGCGGAACCCGATCACTTTGTCGGTCATCGGGCCGCATGGCCGTCGTCCCGAATTCCGGCGCGGTATAACCGGCCGCAACATTCAAACATGCCCAAGGAGGTGCACAACAATGGGATACCCCGCTCCTCCGCTTTCGTAACCACCTCGATGTCGGGATGTTTGCCCCGCACATATATAATAGCCTTGATATCAGCGATGTCTGCCGTCGAGATGGATTGCACGGTAGCCAGGCCGGTCAGCAGCAAAGTTCCCGGATGAGAAAAGGCGAGTACATCGCTCATCAGATCGGCAGCGCCGGCGGTTTCTATCACCAGGTCATCCAGGCGCTGAGTCCCAGCAAGAGTCTGGGCTTCCAGCAATTTTTCTACTTCGCGAAGTTTCATGGAAATTCTATCCGAGTAATCTTCCCGGGTCTTTGCGGGTACGATAGATAACCTGTTTTTCCCCCAGCATTATGGTGCGACGGTGGGGGATCCGCACCGAAGGACAGTTAGACCAGCACTGCCCGCAGCCGGTACAGATTTCCGGGTCCACATAACGAGCCTTCTTGTGGATTTTCACCTTGAAATTGCCAATGTAACCCGATATTCCCACCACCTCAGACCAAGTGAAGAGTTTGATATTCTTACGATGCCCCACCGAAACCATCTTGGGGGTTAGAATGCAGGCGGAACAATCCAAAGTGGGGAATGTCTTGTCGAAGTACGCCATATTCCCGCCAATGGTCGGCTCACGATCCACCAGGTACACAGGGTATCCGGCATTAGCAATTTCCAGCGCCGCCTGAATGCCGGAAATGCCTCCTCCCAGGATCAGCGAATTGGCGTTGATGGGGACGCGGGATACTTGCATCGGTTCGTGCAGTCGCACCCGGAAAACCGCGGCGCGTCCCAAGTCGGTAGCCTTGGCCGTGGCTTCGACCCGGTCATTATGCACCCAGGAACAATGCTCGCGCACATTAGCCATTTGAAATAGATAGCGATTCAGTCCGGCCTCCTCGCAGGCGGTACGAAACGTTAGCTCGTGCATTAATGGCGAACATGCTGCCACAACCACACGCGTCAATCCCAGCGTGCGGATATCCTCTTTGATCAAATCCTGGCGGTGTTGGAACACATGAATTTGTAATCCCGCGAAACGACGACATCGGGGATTTGCCTCATGGCGTCGCGTACTTTGGTAACGTCAACCGTTGTGGATATGTTGACGCCGCAGTGGCAGATATAAAAGCCAATCTTCTCCGGGGATTTCTTGCCGTTACCATTACCGTTGCTCATATTTTCGTCTCCAAAAGCTTGGCTACGTTTGCGGCTAAGGGTACCAGGTGTTTATCAATTCCCATTTGTGAAATACTGCTACCCATTGCCACACCCAACAGTTCGGTAAAGAATAGGGTGGGGATGGTATAGGAATGGCCATAGGATTGTTGGAGTTCATCCATGTGCATGTCCAGGTTTGCCTGGCACATGGGACAAGTTGTCAGAATGACATCGGCGCCGTTCTCCTGCGCGCAACGGAGCAGTTCATCGGTCAATTTCAAGGCGACGTCTGCAAAGGTGAACATGAGCATGCCTCCACAGCAGCGTACTTTATTGGGGTAGTAAACCGACTCAGCCCCCAGCGCTTCGAACAGTTTGTCCATGGTGACTGGATTCTCAGCGTCGTCAAATGTGGCATAAGGGCGCACGATTTGGCAGCCATAGTACTGCGCAATTTTCAAACCCTTCAGCGATACTTTGGCTTTTTGCGCGATGGCTTCGATTCCCACGTCGTTGACCAGCACGTCTAAGGGATGACGCACCCGGCAACCTAGGTTATAGGATAAACCAACCTGACTCAAGGCTGAATTTACATGATCGAAGAGCTGCGACTTCTCCGCCATGATTTTATGCGTCTTGGCCAATACCGTGTAACAGGCGCTGCATGGCGCCACGATGTCCAATCCAGCTTTCTCCGCCAAAGCTAAATTGCGCGCTGAAATGGCCAACGAGACCGTTTCCTTGACGGACATGTAAGCAGTCGCGCCGCAGCAATTCCAATCAACGATTTCGCTTAAACCCAATCCCAAGTCGGAAAACACCGACTTAAGTGATTTATCGTAGGAATCGGCCGAAGCCTCCAGGCTGCAGCCAGGATAGTAGGTATAATTCATCTTTGGACTCCGCCGGAATCCGGGACCTCGCCATCAACGGCGCGATACCCGATCATTCCTTCAATATATTCCTTTTTATGGGTTTCACGCGGTACGGCGAAAGTGTCTGCCTTGGCGATGATCTTGCGGATATCTTCGAGGGCGCGAATGCGTTTGGGTGCGATGGAAATCCTTCCCAATTTCATCAACTTGAAGCCCATTGGCGCCATCCGGAATAACCTCATGAGGTCGGTCTTCAGGTAAAACTGCATCATCAATCCCAACTCGAAGTTTCGACCATACCGGTTTACATTATCCACGAACTTGGCAGAGAGGGCATACACGGGGAATTTATCGGGGTAAATTTTGCGCTCCATCGCGATGCGCTTCAGAGCATATATGATATCAGTAACTTTGATGCTTGAAGGACAGCGGGAAGTGCATTGGTAGCAGGAGGCGCAAATCCAGATGGAGCGGGATTGTAATATCTTCTCGATTAATCCAGCGCGAAACAGAGCAATTAATTCACGGGGTTGAACATCCATGGCATAGGATACCGGACAGGAACCGGAGCAAGTACCACATTGAATACAGCGATTGATCTTCTCGCCACCGGGGATGTCCATGACCTGATTAAGAAATTCCAGCCGCAGTTCGGATTCCTTGCGCGTCACCATGCCAGGTTTGCGGTCATCCAGTTGCTGTACTGTTTTCGGAGCCACAGCGGATCTCTCCTTCATGTACCTGTTATTTAATTTTAAGAGATTATATTCATCAGTATGAGGTAAAAATGGTTGCAGATGAAACCATGTGAACTATATCGCATAATATGTTAGTAATATAACATGTACTGCCGATTTTGTCAAGCATTTTCTTATTTTTTTTCAATAGGCTTAAAGTGCCGTATTGGAGCTATTCGAGAGAAGGCACTAATTGTTCATACTATAACATTATAATATTAATTATGTTATGAAATATACAGGAATCATTAAATAATTAACAATTGTTTATATAAGAAAACACAGAGGATCTTCCCTGCTTGCAAATAATGTTAATATAATAACATTATCTATTTGATAATCACTATCGAACGTCGGAAAATTTTACTGGATTTCGCTCTTCACACTCTGGAACGAGCAATTTTTTATTGTATTTCCTTTGACAAATACTTATATTTAGGTACTAAGCAAAGAGGGAATAGGGATATGTTCACCGCGCTTGTTGCGGCCATGCGGCCCAGGCAATGGACCAAGAACCTGATTATCTTCGCGGGATTGGTGTTTTCGCAACAGTTTTTCCACCTGGATCATCTGCGGACCACTGTTTTAGCGTTTATCGCATTCTGCCTGAATGCCAGTGCTGTATATCTGATTAATGATCTGAAAGATCTTGAGCAGGACAAACTTCACCCCATCAAGAGGCTTCGTCCGCTGCCGGCGAGGCGGATCACCCAGACTCATGCCATTATAGCAGCCGTATTTCTTTCGGCATTTTCCCTTGCACTGGCTTTCAAATTGAATGTGAGCTTTGGTGTGCTCCTAGCAATTTATTGGAGCATGATGATTTTATATACCTACCGACTCAAGCACATTGTCATCGTGGATATCCTGATTATTTCCGGTGGTTTCATCATTCGAGCGATCTCCGGGGCTGTGGTGTTGGATGTGATGATCTCCCGGTGGCTTATTGCCTGCGCTATCTTTCTATCGCTGTTTCTCATTCTGGCCAAGCGGCGCAATGAGATTATCGAATTGGGCTCTGATGCTGCCGGTCACCGTTCCATCCTCCAGGAATATGGCCAGAACTTTCTGGACCAAATGATCGCGGTGGTCACTGCCTGCACGATTTTCAGTTACGTACTATATACTGTAGATCCAGAAACCATCGCCAAGTTTCATACCCAAAATCTAATTTTCACCGTTCCCTTCGTAATTTACGGCATTTTTCGGTACTTGTATCTTGTCTATCAGCGCAATTTGGGTGGCCGTCCGGAAGTGCTGCTGCTATCAGATCGTCCCTTGAGGCTCTGCGTTTTCTTGTGGATTATAACGGCTATGGGTATTGTGTACAGGCTGGATTGGCTTAAATAGTCTTCCCGTCACCAAGCCAGCGCTAAAAACCGTACTGAAATACCTGTAACCCAATGATGGCTTGGGGAGAAGAGATAGATGAGCTTCGTATGCCCTCGACAGTTCGTATAGTTCACCGAGACTTCGTTCCCGGCGCTCCGGGAGATTTCAGTGCTGAATCTCTTTTAGCGGTGCAGGAGATGACCGCTTTGGCGCTGGGTAACCAATTTGCCGATCTGGTTCGCGATCGCAGTGTGCTGATCAAACCCAATCTTGTGCGTCCCAATCCTGATTTCCCCACCGCTACTACCACAGATTCTCGCGTCCTGATCGCTATATTGCGGCTGTGCCGTGATGCCGGAGCTCGTGAAATTGGTTTGGGTGACAAGCCCGGCATAGGCCTCTCCTGCCGCGGCGCCGAAAAGTTACTGGGGCTTCAAGATTACCTGGCCGAAACCAACGCGCATTTCGTCTATTTCGACGAGTCAGAGGAAGTTTGGGAGGATAATCCGCAGGCGCGCGTTTGCGATAAGGTCCCCATCCCTTCGGAGCTGCGTCGTTGGGAAATTCTTCTGGACGTTCCCAAGATGAAGTTGCACATGCACGTGGGCGTCTCTCTGGGGATCAAGAATTTGTTCGGATTGGTGCCCGAACATTTTCGCATGAAACACCACCGCGAAGATTTGCAGCGTTTCCTGGTGGATTACCTCTACCTGGTCAAACCTGATTTGACTTTAATTGACGGTTTATGGGCCTTGGAAGGGCAAGCTCCGATTTGCGGTACGCCGGTGAAGGATTTCAACCTCCTGGTTGCTTCTCAAGACGTAGTTGCCGCCGATGCGGTGGGCGCTTGGTTAATGGGATACGATCCTGCGGAAATCGCCATGATCCGCATGGCGGCCGCCGAAGGACTGGGGGTAGCCGATCTTTCGCAGATCAATATTGATGGAGCCCCTTTAGAACCCCTGCGCCGTTTCTTTCATCGTCCCGTCCTGTCCTCGCAGGATGTGTATCCGGGCATTGACGTCATGGTGCGGGGAGCCTGCGTCGGATGTTTATCGTCCTTGCGCCATGCGTTGGATCGCTTGAATCTTGCCGGCAAGCTGAAAGATGACCCTCAGACAATTCTACTGGGAATGAGGGATCAAGCACAATCTCCGAATTTGAAAAATGAACAGGGAAATATTTGGTGCTACGGGAACTGTAGCCTTGATTTATTCATAAAACAGTTTGAGGGCACGGAGGGCGCCCAGTGGCTGAAAGGCTGTCCGCCGCATTTTATGGATTTTTATCGCGCGTACTGCCAGGCCTTGGGGCTTGATCCACCTTAAGTCGAATTGAATTTAATGCACCGGTGGGCCGAATATTTTTTTTAGGAGGTACCGGTATGAAACCCACAATAATCCTTCAATTTTGGAGAGGTCTACTACTCAACGCACTGCTCGTCGTAATTTTAAGTCTCACCTCTTCGGTCGCTCTGGCTCGTGTTTGGCACGTTAGAGCCGACGCTCCACCGAATGGAAACGGTTCCCCTGAATCACCTTTCACCATGATATCCTCGGCGACTTATGCCGCTCTGGCCGGCGACACCGTTCTGGTTCACGGAGGAACCTACTACGAAACTGTGAAATCCTACAATTCCGGCGAGGCCGATCCCGGAGGCGCGATCCGGTATATCTATTTTCTCGCCGCCGGCGATGGCCCTTCCATTATCAAAGCACAAGAGAGCTTTTGCTTCCTGGTGGATACCTCCGACGATTATATCTGGATCGAAGGCTTCTACCTGACCCAATCCTACCCCACTTCCACCGCGCATGGGGCCGCAGTGCGCACCTTCGGCAGCCACGGCGTCATCATCAACAATCGCATTTACGACAACGACGTTGGCGTCTTTTGTGAAGGCAACGGTGGCTACGCGGAATTCAACAATAATCGCAGCAATTACATCGCGCATAACGTCATCAGCAATTCGCGTGAAGCCGGAGTGAGGTTGAAACACTCCTCGGAAAATGACGTGGTCTTCAACCTGTTTTATGACAACGGCCGCGAAGAGACTTGTGGAGCGGTCACCTACTATTGCGGCACGGGTAATCGCGTTATCAACAACACTTTCTGGAACAATCGCGGCCCGGCCGTAAGCGTTTACAATGGCACCGCTTCAGATTCCTGTATGGCCTCGGCCTTTTCCGACGTGCGCGACAACATCTTCGCGCGGCCTGATCCCGGCTTGTTATTGCAAGTACAGGAAAAAACTGCGCAGGACAGCACCAGTACGTACTCCTATAATCTCTTCTGGGCGCCGGATTCTGGGGCAGGGCTGGTTGACTGGGGATCGAATGAATGGGGGCAGGGAGGATCGTCCTGGAACTTGAATCAGTACAAATACTACGCTGGTCAGATTAATCCGCTTAACAGCGTTGGAGTGGTTTTTGCCGATCCTGAATTCGTCAACCCTGGGACGTACCAGTTGGAACTACAGCCCTTCAGCCCGGCGGTGGATGCCGGATCGCGACCAGCCGACCAGGCGCCTTACCGGAATCCAGTGCTGACGCCGTTGCTTAATCCCCCGGATGCCATGTACGCCTCGCAATTAACCGCTGTAGCCAACCAGATGCTGGATATAGTCGTGGTGGATCTCGGCTATCACCACTCGCCCAATCAATACTCGATCAATCCGCTGCTGGTTAACCAGTTGGAGATGAATATTTTCCCCAATCCTTACAACGGGAATGGAGAACTGGCCTTCGTTCTGCCTAATGTCGCTTATGCGCGTTCAATTCATGGTGCGATATTCAATTTACAAGGTCGCATCGTCCAGCGGTTCACCATGCCGGATGCGCCTCTTAACGTTTTCAAACTCCACTGGGACACCCGCTTTCTGTCCAGCGGCAATTACTTCTTCGTGATGAATGTGGATGGGCACGTTTTACGCCAAAAAATCATGCTGGTAAAATAAAACATCGCTGGAGACCCCCTATCCTTTCACATACCAGCGCGAGAAGTTGTGATTTGGCTTGACAACTCGATCGGAATTATATATATTTAATAGTAAGTCGTCTACGGGGCGGGGTGAAAGACCCCACCGGCGGTGAAAGCCCGCGAGTCTGCTACTTCCTGGTCACCCTTTATAATGGGCGATGGGGGATCAATACAATCATCATTTTCCCCTTTTGTAAAGGATCTGGCAGACAGAGCCGGTGTAATTCCGGCGCCGACGGTTATAGTCCGGATGAGAGCAGACGGCCATGGGACAGTTACGTTCCCACGATGGATAATTACGCCCCGAAGACAGCCTCTTCGGGTTTTTTTGTGAGTGCTCGGTGACGGAAGACGTTCGCTTTATGAAAATGGCGCTCCGATTGGCGCGACGCGGCTTGGGAACCACCAGCCCCAATCCTCGTGTCGGAGCGGTTTTAATGCGCGGTGGCAAGATCCTTTCGCGCGGTTTTCATCGCGCCTTCGGCGAGCCTCATGCCGAAGTGGATGCCTTGAGCAAGCTGCCTCTCCGGGCTGCCGAAGGAGCCACGCTGTACGTCAACCTGGAACCTTGCTGTCATCATGGTAAGACCCCGCCCTGCACCGAGGCGATCACCAGAGCGGGTGTTCAACGTGTTGTGTACGGCCTCGCCGATCCCAATCCTCAGGTCAATAAACAGGGATTGGATCAGTTGACCAAAGCGGGGGTGAAGGTTCACGGGCCTGTTTTGGAATCGGACTGTCGAGAGATCAATCGCGGTTATTTGAAACATCGTCAGACCGGGCTTCCCTGGGTGACCCTTAAATGGGCTCAGAGTCTGGACGGGCGCATCGCAACGTTCACCGGAGATTCACGCTGGATTAGCGGTCCGGAGAGCTTGAAATTAGCCCACGTCTTGCGCGCCGAACACGACGCTGTGCTGGCGGGGATCAACACCGTTTTAACCGATGATCCGCAACTGACCGTGCGTCATATCCGCGGCCATCACCCCACTCGCGTGATCCTGGATTCGGCCTTACGTTTCCCGACCAAAGCGGCCATGCTGACTGATGGGAAAGCCCGCATCCTGATAGCCACAAGTCAAAGTGCCCCCGAAGATAAGATTCGAGCGCTGAAGATTCTCGGCGCGGAAGTATTGACTGTTCCCGGCGAAAGAGGACAACTGGATTTGAACGCTTTGTTGAAGGAACTGGGCCAACGTGGGATTTTGTATCTTCTGGTGGAGGGTGGCTCAAAAGTAATCGCTTCTTTCATTCAGCAGGGGCTTTTCGACGAAATCGTGTGTATCATAGCGCCAAGTTTAATCGGCGCTGACGGCATTGCCAGCACCGGGGCTTTTGCCGTCGCGCGAATGGATAATGTGGTGAAATTGCAAACCGTCCAGAGGAAAGCCTTTGGTCGAGATATAGTAGTCTGGCTAAGACCTCAATTGAGAACTACCAACGACCAACGACTATGTTCACCGGCCTGATCGAAACCATCGGTGTGATTAAATCCGCACGCACGCTGTCCGAAGGCAAGTCGTATGCCATCACCGCTCGCTTCGAAGGTGAGAATCTCCGGGTGGGGGAGAGCATCGCAGTGGATGGAATATGTTTGACGGTCGAAAGTTACACTGATAATGGTTTCAGTTGCACCGCCTCCGCCGAAACCCAGAGGCGAGGAACATTGGAGGCTAAAAAAGTTGGCGAAAAGGTGCACCTGGAAAGAGCGCTGCGTTTGGGCGACCGATTGGGCGGCCACTTGGTGCAAGGTCATGTTGATGGCATAGGGATAGTGCGCCAACTCATTCCGCGAGGCGTCGGGGTTGATTTGGTGATTGAAATACCCGAAAACCTTCAAGCTTATGTAGTCGAAAAAGGTTCGCTGGCGGTGCAGGGCGTCAGCCTCACAGTGGCGAAAATGGAAACGGGATTGGCGACCATCGCCGTCATCCCGGAAACCTTGCGGCGGACTTACCTGGCGAAATTGCGAGTCGGTAGCCACGTAAATCTGGAAGTGGATGTATTGGCTAAGTATGTGGAATCCCTCCTGAGCCGTAATACTGGTATTGATGCGGAGAAATTACGGAATTGGGGTTTTGATTAGGAATGACTCACTAACTCATGGACATATCATGGATGATATCGAAAAAGTTTCCAGTTTGAATTCCATAGAGGAAGCCCTGAACGACTATCGGCAGGGAAAGATCATGATTGTGGTAGACGATGAAGATCGCGAAAACGAAGGCGACTTCATCATGGCAGCCCAGAAAGTGACTCCTGAGGCCATTAACTTCATGACAAAACATGGCCGCGGCATGGTCTGTCTGCCGATGACGGGTAAACGCGCGGACGAACTCGGTCTGGATTTGATGGTGGACAAGAATACCGCCCTACACGGCACCTCGTTCACCGTCAGCATAGACGCGGTAAAGAACACGACTACGGGCATTTCTGCGCATGACCGCGCCATCACCATCCAGACGTGCGTCAACCCCGATTCCAAGCCTGATGAATTGGCTCGTCCCGGTCACATTTTCCCCTTAAGAGCGGCCGAAGGCGGCGTCCTGAAGCGTGCCGGACACACTGAAGCCGTGGTGGATTTAGCGCGTCTGTCAGACCTGGCTCCTATGGGCGTCCTGTGCGAAATCATGAGCGATGACGGGTCCATGGCGCGCCTTCCGGAACTGCTGAAAATCTCCAAGCGCTTTGACTTGAAAATCATCTCCATCAAGGATCTGATCGAGTTCCGCCAGCGAACCGAATGCTTCGTCGAACGACTCGTCAGTGTGGATTTTCCCACGGCATACGGACATTTTCGCCTGATACAGTACCGCAATTGCCTGGACAACAACAGCCATTTGGCTATACTGAAAGGCAAGATCAAGCCTGACGAAGCGGTGCTGGTGCGAGTTCATTCTCAATGTATGACCGGCGACATCTTCGGATCCATGCGTTGCGATTGCGGCCAGCAATTGGAACGGGCACTGGAAATGATCGAGCGAGAGGGCTGCGGCGTCTTGCTCTATATGAATCAGGAAGGTCGCGGCATCGGTCTGGACAATAAACTCCTGGCCTATAAACTACAGGATGAAGGCCACGATACAGTCGAGGCGAATTTGGCCTTGGGCTTTAAACCTGATCTGCGCGATTACGGTATCGGCGCCCAGATACTTTACGATCTGGGAGTACGTCGCATTCGCCTGCTGACCAACAACCCTCGCAAAGTCATCGGTCTTCAGGGTTATCATTTGGACATCATAGAAAGAGTTCCCATCGAGATTCCCCCCAACGCCGTCAATACTCGATACTTGCGGACCAAGAAAGAGAAAATGGGCCATATGATCATGGCCGCTGCACCGGTTCTACCCAAGGAGAAATCATGAGTCCCAAAGCTGCTCCCGACGCCACCGCTACAACGGAAATCCGTACCGTTCAGGGTCATCTGGAAGCGAGAGGGCGTAAATTTGCCCTGATCGTTTCACGATTCAACGAATTGATTTCGCGAAAATTACTGGATGGCGCAATTGATTGTTTGCTTCGACACGGCGCCACTTCGGAAGATCTAACAGTGATTTGGGTTCCCGGATCATTCGAGATTCCGGTCACCGCCGCGCGACTGGCAGCCGGCAAGAAATTTCAGGCGATCATCTGCCTGGGCGCTGTGATTCGCGGGGGTACGCCGCATTTCGATTACATCGCCGCGGAGGTCACCAAAGGTATCGCTCAGGCCGGCCTGCAAAACCTGCTTCCGGTCTCTTTTGGAGTGCTAACCACCGATACCCTCGAGCAAGCGCTGGAACGAGCCGGCACTAAAGCGGGTAATAAAGGGTGGGACGCCGCAATTTCGGCGCTTGAAATGTCTGACCTCTGGGAGAAGCTTTAATCCATGATGCGCCTCTACTCTTTATTACTGATCGCTTGCCTGATCCTGCCGGCGTCGGGATTCGGTGCTGCGGCGGACTGGGAAGTGTTCTTTTCACTGCATACAGTACGATCGTTAATCCGGGTTGGACCCGATCTGTGGGGAGCCAGCAACGGAGGTCTATTCAGATTCCATTTGCCGGACAAGACCTTCCAGACCTTCACCAACGCTGAGGGGCTGTCTTCCAATGATATCCGCGCCATGACGTTGGATGGGCGCGGGAATCTTGTTCTGGGCATGGGTAATGCTTACGTGGACATGTTTAATCTGACGACTCACCAGGTGACGCACATCCCCGATTTTCGCTCCAATAGTCAGATTTTTCAAATCTATGCTCTGTACAATGATCAAGGCACCATTTACGCCGGCACAGACTTGGGTGTCAGTCGCTTGACGTTTAATGCCGGCATAGGGCGGTATTTGATCCAAGGCAATTTTAATCACCTGATCCCGGAACATCCCGAAGTCCCAGTTAAAGCCATCTCTGTCTTCGATGGCGATCTTTGGGCCGGCACCAGCGAAGGCTTGGCCAGAGGCGATTTAAGCTCCTCCTACCTGGAATCGCCGGAAGCTTGGACAAATTTCACGACTGCCAACGGCCTTTCCGGCAACGACATCTCCGCCCTGGAAATTTTCCACGATACGCTGTATATCGCCGTGACCGGGGCGCCTTTCAGCCTGAATAAGATGTCTGGATCGAGTTTCATTAACCTGCAAGTGCCCAACGATGCGGGTATTTCTTTTTTGAAGGTTCATGCCGACACCTTGGTTCTGGGGCGTATCGGCGGTATCTACTGGCTGGAAAATGGGGCAATCTCAATCTATGGAACCGTGCAAGCGACGGGATTAGCCGCCGAGTTCGATGAAGATGGGAGCATGTGGGGAGGTTTCCAGACTGAATGGAACTACCACGGCGGGCTGGCGCAGTATATGGGCAGTTCTGAAGGTTGGACCTTCTACCGCCCCGAGGGGCCCAGGTTCGAGCAGATCAGCGACATTTTAGTGGAAAACGATGGTTCGGTCTGGGTAACGGGACGCCAGGTCGCCCCGGAGAATTTCAATAATGGCGGATTAGCCCATTACGATGGCCGGCACTGGGTGAATCTGACTCGACCGGATGACATTCCGCTTTTCAATCCGGTCAGCAGCGACAGTTTATTTTGGGATGAAGGCAAATCTTTGACCAAGGATTTGGACGGGAATCTCTGGTTGGGCGTTTACGGTCGAGGCGTCGGTTGGTTTCGCTGGACGGGAGATACTATTCTGGCCAACGGATACTACGGAGCCGCCTCCGGTCGTTTGTGGGGCATTGACATCAGCGCGAATTACTGTGTGGTTCAGTCTCTGCTAACGGACACCCAGGGTAATATCTGGATCTGTAACAGCTTTGCTACGGGTGCGGGAGCCCAGCCTATTGCCATTGTCCCAGCCGATTTTATCCAAGATACTGCTGCTTTTCCCAACTGGGCCTATTTGACGCCGAAGTACTCCTCGGGTTCCACCATTGAAGATGGCAATCTGTGCGTGGATCGCATTTCACAGGACTCATTCGGAAACAAATGGTTCGGAGCGTACAACAACGCCGCCCCCTTAAACAATGACCACCTCACTTTGCGCGTTCTGGATGACAATGGCACACTATCGGAAAGTGACGACCACTGGTATGCGTTAACGAACCTGCCCTCTGACTCTGTGAGCGCCATGGCTCTAGATCGCGACGGTATCATGTGGGTAGGAACCTCGGCGGGAGTTCGCTACTATTACACCACCGCCAATCCCCAATTATTGATCGGATATAACTTGGTCATCCCTGTCAGCCAAAATGTTCGCACCATTGTTGTAGATCCACAGAATAATAAATGGTTCGGCACCACTGATGGCCTCAGCGTGCTGGGCGCTGACGACTATACCTGGCTGGCCAATTACACGACCATTGACGGCGACTTCCCCAGCCCTCTGCCCGGAAGCGTTGTCAATGCCATTGATTTCGATCCCAGCTCCGGCGACGCTTATATCGGCACCGATAAAGGTTTGGTGCGCCTGAAGACTCCCTATCAGGCCACCGGTCCCAACGTCGTTTCGGTGAATCTCTGGCCTAACCCCTTTATCGTCGGCGAGGGCTTAACAGGCCGATTGAACTTCGATATGATGGGCATGACCGGCGATACCAAAATCAAGATCTTCACAACTTCCGGACTGCTGGTGCGCCAGTTATCCACGACGGACGTCGGGTACGGTTGGGATGGGCGGAACGGCAGCGGTGATCTGGTTGCCTCCGGCGTCTACCTGCTTCTCGCTTACTCCTCCAACGGCAGCGCCCATACCGGCAAAGTTGCAGTAGTTCACCAATAGCTATGAAAAGGTTTCTGCGAGCGAAGCGAAGCAATCGCCATGCTGCACAAGCTTAGGGTCGAAAACTACACGATTATGCCCCGGGCGGAGGTCGTTTTCTCATCGGGGCTAAATATCATCACCGGCGAAACCGGCGCCGGTAAATCCTTGCTCCTGGACGCGGTAGGCTTCCTTCTGGGGGAGAGGCGATCAGGATATCCAATTCGCGCTGGAGCCGGTCGTGCCGTCATTGAGGCCGAATTTGTCGAAAATCTATCCAAATCTATTCCACTTTGGTTGGAAGAGAATGGCTTCACTTCGGATTATCCCATTATCTTAAGGCGTGAATTTCAGGAGAGTGGGCGCAATCGCTTGTTCATCAATGATACCCCCGCCACTTTAGCTCAAGCTCGCACTTTAGGCGATTTGCTTCTGGATATGCACGGTCAGCACGAGGTAGTAGCGCTTTTTGACCGCCATCGGCAGTTGGAATTTCTCGATGATTATGCCCATAATCAAATAATCCGGAGCGATTACCGAAAAATTTACTGGCAAGTAAAAGCCACACAAGAACTACTCGCTGAACTCCAAGAACGCCTCCTGGATGCCCAGTCCGGTCGGGAAGTCTTGAAAATCCAACAACGCGAACTTCGTGAATTAAATCCCCGATCCGGCGAAATAGAGAGCATCGAGAACGAACTTAAACGCCTTGATAATGCCCAGCGTATCTTCCAACTCTGTCAGGAAATCTGCGACCGCTTGAATGAAGCGCCGGGATCGGCCGTGGAAAACCTCGTCGCGGCGCAGCGACGATTGCCCGAACTCTACCCCTTTAATAACGAACTTGAATCATGGAGCAAGGACCTTGAGGCTGCTCGCGTGGTGCTGGCAGATTTGAACCGTACCTTGCAGGATTTCAGCCGAACCACTCGCCTAGATCCCGCTCATGTTGATGCGTTGAAGGAGCGCGTAACCGCCCTAACCGGTTTCTGCAAACGTTGGAATTATGGATCCCAGGATCTGGTCGCCATCGCCGCTCAGATCGAAGAGCGTCTTGCTGACTTTGAGGGCTTGGACAAACGCATCGAGGAAACGCGCCAGGCTGTTACGAATCAGGAGAAAGAGTTAATCGCCGTGGGGCAGCGTCTATCGCAGGATCGCCGGGAGGCGGCGAAAACACTGGGGGTTGCCGTGCAGGAGAAGCTGGGAACCATCGGCATGGCCAGAGCTGAATTTAGTGTGATGTTTGCGCCCTTGCAGACCGATCAACCTTACGCTGACGGGCTTGATCGCATCGAATTTTCGCTCTCGCCTGACGGGAAGCTCGCCACTCAACCTCTTCGCCAGGTGGCCTCAGGGGGCGAGATGAGCCGTATTCTACTGGCATTGAAAGTTGCTCTGGCCGGAGTGGATCGGGTTGAAACGTTGGTTTTCGACGAAATTGATCAGGGGGTATCAGGCCGTGTGGCGCACATGGTTGGAATGCAACTCGCGGAACTGGCGCGCACCAAACAAGTCATTGTCGTTACTCACCTGGCCCAAATCGCCAGCCTGGGTCAATCGCATCATTCGGTGCGATCAACCACTGGCGATGACGGCACTCAAGTGATGACATTGAATGATGATGAGCGCATCCAGGAAATTGCCTCGCTCTTAGCAGCCTCCGGCATTTCCGAAGGCGCCCTGTTGAATGCCCGCGAAATGCTCGACGCCGCGAAAAGTGTTTTTAACCATCAACCATAGATCCATAACCAAAAACGACTTTCAGTAATGGACAAATTCGTCATTCATGGCGGCAAGCCGTTAAACGGCACGCTGAAAATATCCGGAGCAAAAAACGCCTCTTTGCCCTTAATGGCCGCGGCTCTGCTGGCACCCGGTGTCCACCGAATCCACAATGTGCCCGATCTGCGCGATGTGAGCACTATGGCGCACTTGCTGCGTATTATTGGCGCTCGGGTAGAGCTGCACGAACATACGATGACCATTGACAGTCGGGATTGTTCCTTTTACGAGGCGCCCTACGAACTGGTCAAGACTATGCGCGCTTCGGTCTACGTTTTAGGCCCGTTGCTGGCTCGGTTCGGCAGAGCGCGAGTATCACTCCCCGGTGGTTGCGCTTGGGGACCTCGTCCCGTGGATCTGCACATTTTGGGCATGCAACGCCTTGGAGCTCAAATTAATCTGCAAGATGGATATATCGAAGCGCGGGCAAAAGAGCTGGTTGGCGCTCGTATTACTTTTCCAGTGGCCTCAGTGGGCGCCACCGGCAATGTCATGATGGCGGCAGCTATGGCCAAAGGGAAGACGATTATCGAAAAGGCCGCCCGTGAACCTGAGATAGTGGCTTTAGCGGAATATATCAATGCTATGGGGGGACGGATAACTGGTCTGGGTACAGATCAGATCGAAATCGAAGGCGTTTCGGAGTTAAAACCGGTCGAGTTCGAGAACATCCCTGATCGCATTGAAGCCGGCACGTTCCTTTGTGCAGTCGCGCTAACAGGGGGGGAGGTAACGCTTACAAATTTAAAGAGCGCCCACATTGGAGCTGTCTTCGATTCGCTTGAACGTGCGGGTTTCAACCTTACAGTGAGTCCCGAAAAGGTCAGTATCCAAGCCAAAGGACGCGCTCTACCTGTGGATCTGCGCACCGCCCCTTTCCCCGGTTTCCCCACCGACATGCAGGCTCAATGGATTTCCCTGATGAGTCTGGCCGCGGGTAGCTCTGGGATCACCGATACTATCTACACCGACCGCTTCACGCATGTGGCGGAACTGCAAAGGTTGGGGGCAGACATTCGTGTGGAGGGCAATACTGCCCTGGTGCGTGGAGTGGACCACTTAAAAGGAGCGCCGGTCATGTCCACTGACTTGCGCGCTTCGGCCAGTCTGATACTGGCGGGTTTGGCGGCTCAAGGACGGACGGATCTGTCCCGCGTGTATCACATAGACCGCGGCTACGAACGCATCGAAGAGAAGCTGCGCTCGCTGGGCGCTGACATTTCTCGAGAAGATGAGCCGATAGTCACTTAATTTTACTATACAATCACGTTCGGGATCACTTCAGACCCCGACGTTAATAATACATGCTTGACTTCATCCTGGAA
>JAGVQJ010000108.1 GCA_020051775.1 Calditrichota bacterium
ATACCGATCAGGGGGATCGCGCAGTTGCAGTCATTGGAAGCTGCAACTGCGCTACACCTGTCCACCTAAACTGTCCGGTGAGAATATAACTAATTCATTTTTTTCTTTTCCTTCTTCATTCGTCATTCTTCAATCTCCATTCTCCATTTAGCTGTTCAGAAAATGCCTTTTTCGAGCGCCGTAGTCGGGGTCGCCCCTGACCCCGACGGGTAGGGGTCAGGCTTGTCCCGACCCGCATTGTGTCATTCCCGCGAAAGCGGGAATCCAGTCGTAGTGCGGCAGCTTGCTGCCGCGAGCTGAGAATGAGAATGTAATATTTTTAGGATATAAAATATCAGCTAAATTTCGCATCTAGAAAAGCTTGATCTTTTGTTCTCCTAAAAATCACTAGAAGATCTTTTAATGACTGCTGAATAATATCGAAGTCCCTGAACATAGCTTTACCACGATGTACCGAGTTACATCTTACTTGGTAAAAATATTGGATTGATTTTAAGGGATTCTCCGAATCAAGTGTTAATTTATCAAGATTACCGATATTTATTATTACCCTTCTTTTTTTAATAGTTTCTTTTAAGGCTATGGCAAATGCTTCTTCTGTTGCCATCCTTTTAACCTTTTCCATAACATCTGTTCCAAGATGATACCGGAATGAAGTGTATCTTTCAATTGCGGACCAGAGTAACCCATAAGCCATCTGGAGTCTAAATAGAGCCCTTGGATCCCAAGATGATTCAGAATTTGCGTTAATAATATCATCTATCTCATCCAATGCTTCATTGAATAACGGATCTTTACTTCCATCCCATTCTCGATCTTCAAATTCTGCACTGCCCCTATCAGATCGTTTCCCAGATAATAAATTGGCTTCAAACTCGCCATCTTCAGTTTTTATCTTTTTAGGCGGACTACACCATAAATAAATCTCATCAGGTTCAATATCAATAATTCTAGAATAAGCATCTTCACTATACCCTGATTTAAAAAAAATCAAGGTACCTGATACTTGACCACAATCCGGTTTTGGGATTAATAGAGGTAAACCATCCCTTTCCTTTAGATAGCCATATATTTGGCCTAATCTAATATTATCTACTAACGGTTTTATGCGGAAAAAACCTAATTGTCCCGGTTTGAATAGACCATATGCAAAAAAGGGTAAATTCGGATTTTCAGGTATTTGCATCTTACAACTCCACCTTTTTCAACGTGGCTTCCCAGATGGAAAGTTGTTTGAACAGTGGCAGAGCTTCCTGGCGTAGCTTATTCCAGCCCAGCGGTTCGCCTTGAACATCAAAGTCAATGCACTTTTCAGTTGCCAGCAGCATTCGCATGTATGGCAGGGAGAGGCAGGAATGGAAATGGTCCGGAAAGAAGGCAATACAGGCATCTAGCAGCGCCTCGGGATGGTTAGGTCCTTTGGGAATTATTTTCGTGATTTTTCCAAGGGGCTTAACAGAACGTTTGAAATAATGGACTTCCAGCCACTGCCGACCTGCATCTCCAACTAATATTTGAAATAGCATAGAGTTGATGCCGTCCGAGCCCATAAATCCACCTTCATCACCAATGCAGTATAACTTTGAGTATCCAGCCATTATTCCTCCTAACGGCGATTCCCCAGCGTGCTCGGGTGCCCCACAGCTTACTGTGGGTGTCTTGAGGTTTATCCTCTTGTCCGACCCCGCCAGGGTCGTCTGGTTTTTTATTTTCGCCCTCCAGGGGTTGCATCCCCGGTTACCCATGTTTCACCCTCTCAGGGTGTTTCAGATCCCCCCGCCACTTCGTGGCACCCCCCTTTTTAAGGGGGGAAGGGGGGGATAAATGAGGAGGGGGCCGCCCTTTTCCGTAGGTTAAAACCTACGGCTATTCAAGGTCAATCCCTTTGGGATTGTAATCAGCGAAATCCGCGTAATCCGCGTAATCCCCGGTTCAGACAACTGTAAAATCTGCGAAATCCGTTGAATCCGTTTAATCTGCGATTCTGACAAGAGTGAAACATCTGGATTCAAGCGTTCGGTCGGCACGACCGGTCTGCGACCGCTGGAATGACATCATTGGGTGTTGTGGCGGCAGCAAGCTGCCGCGCTACCATTCATCTCTTGAGCGCAAACTCGCGCAGCAGTTTGCGTAAAAAGTGACATTGTCACCCAATCCATCCCATCGCCGCTGCCAACGTGATAAATATCCCCATCAAGCTTTCCCCGGCGATCAGACCGGAAGCGACTGGGATAGTATACAATTCGGCGATCTGCGGGCGCTTCTTCTCGATGATGAGTGCGATCAATCCGCCCAGGAACATGCTGAAGGCGTTCCAGAACGGGAACGTCCAGGCCAGGCCGAGGCCCATCGCCGAAGGGATGTACTTCTGCTTCTTGGGGAAGGCGCGTTCCAACAGCGGCAGAGCGATCCCCACCAGTCCACCGATCACTAAAGCCCAGCGAGCGCTCACCGGTAGCGAATTGAATCCATTGGATAAAAGCCTCGCCACCGACGCCCAGACCTGCGCCGCCGGAGCGGGGAATTGATCCGATCCCAAAACATCCGCAGTCGGGACGATCAAGTAAAACGTCGGCACGGTGATGGCTGTCCCGGCGAAGATCCCCGCGAACTGCGCCAGGAATTGCAGGCGCGGATTCGCGCCCAGGACGTAACCGGATTTCAGGTCGGTCAACAGGTCGCTGGCGGAATCGGCGACGCCCGCCGTGACGCAGGCAGTCATGAGGTTGGTGTTCATCTGCCGGGGAGCCAGCGCGCCGTACATGAGCTGCGTGATCTTGCCCATCGCTCCGACCGGCGTGGTGTCGGTTTCGCCGCAAGCGCGGCAGGCGACCAGCGCCAGAAAGAAGGACATGAACACCGCAAGCAGCCCCATCCACACGGCCACACCGAAGTAGGCATGGATCATCCAGACGATGCCGATAGTCCCCAAGGTCATACCCGCCATAAACCATAAGCCCGGCACTTCGATGTTGTCCATGGCCTGCTGGACAGGGTCGGTTACCTTCTTTTGCTTGGAAAAAATCGCCGTCAATCCGGAAAAGGCGCGCATGACGGTCTTCCATTGCAGGGCGAAGTTCAGCAAGCCGGAGGTGACCATGCAGGCGGCTCCACCCCACAGCGTCCAGGAGACGATGCCGCGATAGCCCAGGTCGTGAATATCGCCCATGGACACGATGATCGGCGCGGTCACAGCCCAGCAGGTGATGCCGCCCAGCAGGATGGACCAGGCGGTGCGCCACCCCATGATGGCTCCGGCGGCCACCATGATCAAGCTGGCGTCAAAGGATAGTGTATATTGGAATAGTTGCGTGCCGCGTCGGAAAAGCGAAGCCGTCCAGTCGAAGACATTGTACTGTGCCGGCAACCAGGCCAGGCCGTCGCGGAATACGGCCACCAGTCCCCCCAGCCCGGCGGCGGAAAAGAGCGCCTTGGCGCTCTTGGAACCGGCTTCTGCTGAGGTTATCGCGCCTTCGGCATTGGGATCCGCCGATCCTTTGCCCATGCCGTGCAGGCTCTTTAGCGTTTCGGCGGCGGCGATGCCGGAGGGGAAACGCAGCCGTTCGATGTTGATCATCTGCCGCTTCATGGGGATGGCCATGGATACGCCCAAGACCGCCAAAAAGAAGACCCAGGCGGTCAATATCCCATAGGGCAAATGCTGGCCGTTAATCAACAAAAATGCTGAAATGGCCGAGACGATGGTGCCGCCGGTGCTATATCCCGCCGAAGAGGCGGTGGACTGCATGGCGTTATTTTCCAGGATGGTGAAGTCGGTTTTGAACAGGCGCGGGAGCAGCTTGCGCAGCGATTTCCAGATGGCGAAGGAGAGGATGCAGGAGGTGATGGCCACGCCCAAACCCCAGCCGGTCTTCAGGCCGATGTAGAGGTTGGACAGCGACATGAACGCGCCTAAGGCCGACCCCATGATGACGGCGCGCCAGGTGAGCTGCACCATGGAATCACCGCGGCCGGTGTAGACGTTTTCAAACCACTCGCGCTCCAGCTCATCGGGAGTGAGTTTGCGGTGGGGGTCAGGGGGAAGGGTATTAGACAAGGGAGCTCCTGCCCGGGAATAAATTCCCGGGCTACCATCTTTCAGTCCACTAAAGTGGACGCTTTAAGTGTGATGACAGGCGTCCAGGCCGAGCGCCACCTGTATACTCTGGTGTAAGACGCGGACGTTTGACGCCGCACAGGCCATTAAATTCCTACAATATAGGAAAATGGCCGGGGAAAGGCAAGCGGAAAGTGGGGGGAAGTTGTGAAGGGGGAATAAGAAACTGGGAACAGATCATTGCGAGAAAGCCCTTGAGGGCTGACGAAGCAATCTCGTTTTTAATGCCTCGCTCCGCCCGCCTCACCCTCAAAGACGGGGCTACGTATATAGCAAGCCCCCGAAGGGGGTTCATGCGTAGTCGGGGTCGTCCCCGACCCCGACAATGGTGTTCAGTTCTCTGTTATTGGTTTTCGGTTCTCGGTCATCGGCGCTCGGCGGCATTCTTCACGGCACTGTTGAGAACCTTCTAATCGTTTAGAAATAATACCTCGCCCTGAATTCCAGCCTCGTGTCGTAAATTTTTTCATCGAACTCGCTGTGGTCAACTCCGGAGATGAAGCTGGTTTTCAGCCGCAATTCCAGGTTGGTGACGCCGGTGTAAAGAAGTTCCGGCGTCAAGTTGAAGCTCTGGTCGTCGGCGTTGAAAATCGTCGTGATGGCAGCCGTGAAATAGAGGATGTTTAAAGGCTCGCTTTGACTGAGGCGCAGATATAAGTAATCCTTCATGGGGTTAATCCGCGTATAGTTGCTCGCAAGCCCGATAGCTTGATTCATCAATGAATCACTGCCGGTGCCGAGGAAAGCTTGGTAGGCTTGGTCTACCAAATTATAGTAAGAATTCATTTCGCCCGGCGTGAAGCCATCCTCATTGCGGTAGTACTCCAGAATATAGGTTGTGTTGAGTCCCGAAAGATACCTGACTCCCAGCAGCCAACTTCTGCCGTTTCCGCGCAGGAATTGCGTCCCCCCGTCGTCTGATAGCACTTTTCTTTGTGCGTTACTAAGGTAAGCGAATTCGCCGTGGACCTCAAAATTGGCCGTCAGGTTGCGGGAAAAGTCCAGACCGTACCTCGCCGACTTGCTCCCGCCGCTCAAGGCGATAAGGTCAATATCGGTGTCGTAGAGCAACAGGTATAATTTAGCCGCGAAATTCAACTGGTTCAAGGTTCCGAAGGAATCATTGAGATGGTCATAGACCGGCACTATTGCCGGCGTGAACGAGACGGTTTTCAGCGATCCAACAAAGCTGCGGGTGAAATCCGCCGAAGCGCAAACCAGGCCTTCCAGGCTGAGTTCAGGATCATCGGGATTCTTTGGCTTGTCCAGGAAAGCCACCGGATTCCAGGCGTACCCCTTCCCCCACTTGGGAGCTTTTTTCCCCAGGGTGACGGTCAGAAGCGGCGACGGTTTCAGCGATAGATACGCGTCATAGATTTTAGTGGCGCCCGACCATCCCTGGTTGGTATGCGCTACCAGGGAGTTTGTTCTGACGAACAACAGGGCAGCGCCTTTTTCCAGACTGCCTTCCAGTTGCAACCTGGAATTATATTCCTGCGCAAGGTCTGATTGCGGTGAATTGTAGAAGTTCAGCTTGTAAAGGGAAGACTCTTTATCCCTCGCACCCCATAGCGGAACGAATTCCGCGTACCCGCCGAGGCTGTAGGGTTTCTTATCGATCTCGGATAAGTCAATGTCATAGTCTCCGGCCCTTCCCACCATTGGAGAAAGGAGCATGAGAACAAAAAAAATGAGGCCGCCTATCAGGAGATGGGCAACCCCAGGGGATCTCAACTGATTATGTGTCGCCGGAATTGACTTCATCTATCGCAACGATTCCAGATGGGGCATGAACGTCAAGGTGAATACTTCGTCCTTTAAGGTTTTGGCCTGTATCTTGGCATAGATCATAATGGACTTGTAACCCTTGTACAGTGGGCTTTCCGTCTCGATGACCGAGGGCCGCACAATACCGCCTCCGAAGTCCTTCGTCTCTTTGTAGTAAAGAGTCTTGATGAGCATGTCGGCATTGGTGCGGCATTCGATTTTACTGGGGAGCTTGGTGCTCTTGCTTACCCACATATTCAGACGGTCATAGGCCACATTATTCGTTTTGGCTTTCAGATGCAGCAGGTATTCACGCCCCGCCTCCTCAACCTTCTCGACATCATATTCCACGGAAAAATCCAGCCGCATGATGTCGGAATTGTTAAAAACTCCGCCGATCACCGATTGCATGCTGGTAATCCGGACAGGTTTACCGACGTTGGGGACGTAGAGCCACATGTTCTCGTCCAGACGCAAGGTCGTTCGGCCTTTTTCGCTGGCCGGAGCTATAAACACGCCGGCAATTTTGTCTTGCCCTTTTTTCACCATGTAGAGGGTGAATTCCTTTTTAGTTCCTTCCGGGTCGATATTGACGAATTTCCTGTACATCTCGTAGGCTTCCGGCTCTAGTTTTCGGTCCACTTCCTTTAAAAGCTGGTTGCCGTCAATAGCATAGGCGCATAAGGATATCGAACCCAGAAGCAAACAGAAAACCAGTAAGCGATGGATCATCAGGTATCACCTTAAAGTTAAGTGGTTTTTAACGCTTTGATGGGGTCCAGTCGGGCGGCTTTGGAGGCCGGTTGCACACTGGCGATAACGGAAATCACGATGACGATCAGAGAGATCCACAGGACACTCCAAAGGTCGAATTGAGGATTCAGCACCAATCCTTCCCGCATACCGAAGGAAAAAGTGATGTGCATGGATTGCATGATGCGGACAATGATATAGCTGACAAGGTTTCCCAGCACGACCCCGCTTATTCCGAAGAGCAAGCCTTCTGTGATGAACATGGCCAGAATTCTGCTGGGTAGGGTACCGATGGCTGCGATTGTACCAATCTCTCTCGTTCTTTCGTAAACCGACATCATCATGACGTCCAGAATGCTGATCACCACGATAGTAACCAGCATGACTTTGACGAACACCGTCATCAGATCCAGCATTTTTGCGATGTTGGCAAAGGGCGACAGTTTCTCCCAGGTGTGGATTTCAAAGGCGGGTTTACCCTCCTTGTTCAATTCTCCGCCCAGCTTTTGAGTGAGCTGCGCATACACGCTGGGTATATCTTTAAAGCTCTTCAGATGCAAGGCGATTTCACTGATCTCCGCCGTTTCCATACGAAGCAGTTCCGCCGCATCACTGATGTGAATATAGCCATCGCGCCCGCCAGGGCCGGGAGCTGCATCCAGAATCCCGCCGACGAGGAACTGCTTGCCGTTGACCGATCCGTCTTTATTGGTGGCGATGATGACGATCAAATCTCCCACTTTCAAATGCATGCCTTTGGCCAGTGTGGAAGGCAGCAGAATCTGTCCAGGTTCAAGATCGGATTTCCCCTCAATGATTCTCCCGGGCAATAGCGGAGCAGTTTTATATTCCTGTTCCGGCTCAATCCCAAACAGCCTGAGGTTGGTCGTTTCCGTGAAATTGCTGATCATCCCGCCCAGCCGGAGGCGTTTGGAATAGGCGTCAATCTCCGGGATGGTTTTCAAGGCCGCTTCGATCTTCTCCACTCCGTGAGGTTTCAAATTCAGGTTCAGCGGGACATTTTCGATGGAAACCAGATAGCCCTTCTTATGGATCTGAATGTGGCCCAGCATGGCGTCAGTGATCTGGCTGATGATGATGTTCTTGTAAGAGGCGGTGGCGGCCATGAACACCTGAACGAAAATCACCCCAATGGCGATCAGCAGAGAAACAAGCAGGGTGCGCCTCTTGTATCTGAGCAGGTTTCGGGCAGCGATTTTAATCATGTTAAGCATGTTTATCACCCCGTTCCTGCCCGTTATTTAGTTCGCCGTCCTCCAGGGTATAAAGGGTCTCGACTTCCCCCACGATCTTGGGATCGTGCGTGGAAAAGATGAAGGTAGTGTTCATTTCGTCCCGCATCCGCTTCAGGAGGTTGATAATCAGGTATGCGGTTTTGTGATCCAGATTGGCGGTCGGTTCGTCAGCCAGCACGATCTTGGGATGGGTAATCAGCGACCGGGCCACCGCGACTCGCTGTTTCTGCCCGCCGGATAACTGGTCGGGGAATTTGTCTTTCTGATCCATCATCCCGACTTCTTCCAGCAGTTGCAGCACGCGTTTTTTACGGTCTCCAGCCGGGGTTTTCCGGACCATCAGCAGGGGGTATTCGACATTCTCGAAAACGGTCAGGACCGGGATAAGGTTGAAATCCTGGAAAATGAAACCCAGGTTCTCACCCCGGAAGAGAGCGCTCTGTTTTCTGTTCAAACCGGTAACATCCACTCCGGCGACGTTCAGTTTGCCTTGTGTAGGTTTATCCAGACAGCCGATGAGATTCAAGAGCGTCGTTTTTCCGCTGCCGGAAGGACCGACAAACGAGACAAACGCCCCGGAACCGATGGAAAAGCTCAGGTTTTTCAGGGCGTTGACGGTCAGTTTACCCATCTGATAGTCTTTGTACAATCCGGAGGCTGTAACCGATTCCATAGATTGAACTTCTCCCATTGCTCCCATTTAATGGTTACTTTGGTAGCGGTGATACCATGATTGATACTCCATTAGACACAAAACCAGGGTGGAGGTTTAAGGCGCAAGGAGTTGTCTTTTGGGGTTGGTCATTAAACGGGTGAAGAATGGACCTGTTCCCTGTTCACTCGGCCAGTTTCTTCATCTTCGCCAGCAGAGTGGTGCGTTTCAATCCGAGAATTTTCGCGGCCTGGGTGTGGTTGCCGGAGGAGGCTTGCAAAGCCTGGCGGATCAGCTCAGCTTCGAAGGTTTCCACACGCTGGCTGAGAGGGAGGGTATCATTCGGCGTCACGGAATGGTCCATGACGCTCCAGTTGGCAGGGGGTTGAGTAGGGGGCAACAGAAATGCCAATTCTGTCTCACTGACCTGCGCGGACTTGCAGAGCACCGCGGCGCGTTCCACGGCGTTCTCCAGTTCGCGGACATTGCCCGGCCAGTCGTGAGTTTCCAGCAGACGCAACGCTCCGGGCGTGAAGCCGCGCAACTGCTTGCCCATCTCCGCCGCGAAGCGCCCCAGGAAATGTCGCGCCAGACGTGGGACGTCGCCTTTGCGGTCGCGCAGGGGAGGCAGACTGATCGGGAAGACGTGCAGTCGGTAGTAGAGGTCCTCGCGGTAACGGCTCTGATCCACCATCTCTTTAAGATTGCGGTTGGTGGCGGCGATGATGCGCACGTCCACACGCAGGTCATGGACGCCGCCCACGCGCCGGAAGGTGCCGTCCTGGAGAAACTGCAAAAGCTTGGCCTGCGTTGAGGGGGTTAGTTCGCCAATTTCGTCTAGGAACAGCGTGCCGTCGGCAGCGATTTCGAACAGGCCGCGCTTACTGGCTATCGCTCCGGTGAAGGCACCCTTTTCATGGCCGAAGAGCTCACTTTCCAACAGCGTTTCCGACAGGGTGACGCAGTTGACCTTGACCAGCGGTTTGCGCCCGCGCGGCCCGGCGTAGTGGATGGCTTGCGCCACCAACTCCTTGCCGGTGCCGGATTCGCCTTCGACCAAAACGGTAGTGTTGGCCGAAGCCACATCGCGGATCAAGCTGTAAACCTGCTTCATGGCGGGATCGTCGCCAACGATGTTATCGAAGCCGTAGGGTTTGGCCAGCTCTGCCGCCAACAGACGGCTCTCGCGGCGCAGGCGGCCCACTTCCAGAGCGCTGTCAACCGTGGCTAACAAGCCTTGAGCCTCGAAAGGTTTCTGCACGTAATCCAGAGCGCCCTGCTTTAAAGCGCGCACGGCGTCGGGCACGGATTGTGAAGAGGTGATGACCAGCACGGGCAAGTCGGGATAGTCGCGGCGCACCTGTTCTAAAAGGGCGAACCCATCCAGGTCGGGCATCTTCAGGTCGGTCAGGAGAAGTTGGTAGCTGGTAGCAGGCGGCTGGTTGCTGGAGCTGCGGAGTTCTCCTAGCGCGGCGTGACCTGAGAGGCAGCCGGTGACCGTGTGTCCAGCCTCCTTTAGAATCGTCTCGAGCAGCGCCAGCACGGCGGGGTCGTCGTCAGCGATTAGGATGTGGGAACTCAGGATTCTCCCTTTTCTGGGGTGGCATGGTCCATACCGTGCCACCAGTTTTCCTCTATGCGTCACGGAATGGTCCGTGACGCCCCAGGGGACTCAAAATCCCCCGGGTTTCCCCGGGAATGAATTCCCGGGCTACCTTCTTTCAGTCCACTAAAGTGGACGTGAGACAAACGCAAAGCTAACCCTAAGCCCGTGTAATATAATGACTGGAAGGCGTAAAGTCAAGAGGAAAGGGGAGGGAGGGAGGGGGGAGGATAAAATGCAAAATGCAAAATGAAAAGTGCAAATTGAAAAACGAGTTGAGGTAGCTGGGGAGTGGCCAATGATTCCACAGTCCGTCTGCTGACGGATGGGGCACCAGGGGAGGGTGTGGAGGGAGGGGAGGAAATCGAGCCACAAATCTGCATCAAGGAGTGAATTTAAATGCACCGGGGGAAATATTTTTATGGAAATATCACTTGACAATTAAACTATTTATTTATATATTTAAGTGAAAATTTGTTCACAAAAATAAATACAGAAAATAACAGTGGACAATATATGATGCCGAAGAAAGTCTCATCGCAAAGCTTAATAGGTCAGCAAGGAGCAAATTTAGTTGAGAGAATAGTTCTCCAAATGAAATATATCTGGAGGCAGAAGGTAGTTTTTGACTTAGGCGTTGACGGAGAAATTGAAATATGCGATCCCATTTCCGGTGCGGCAACCAATTCACTAATCAACGTTCAAGTAAAAGCTACTACACGGCCATTTCAATGTGAAACTCCCGAATCTTTTGAATTTACATGTGATCCCCGAGACATTGAATACTGGTTAAGAGGTAATGTGCCGGTAATTCTCATAGTGTGTCGTCCAGAAACCAATGAAGCCTATTGGAAATCGATAAAGGATTATTTTCAGAATCCTAAATTCTTAAAAAACCGGAAAATCCAATTTAATAAAAAGATGGATTGCTTTAATCCAAAATGTTATCAAATGTTATCAAGTATTGCGATACCAAAGGACACTGGATTATATTTTTCACCGCTTAATATAGAAGATTTGTTATATACAAACCTGTTACCTGTTTCCTTTGATGATAAAATTTATCTTGCTTACACAGAATATATTGAACCAAAACTTCTTACGAATTACCTTAAATCAAATGGATTAAATGATTTTTCAGAGTGGGTATTTCCAAGCAAACAGCAGATATTATCCTTCTACGATCTTAATAATAATCCTTTTGACAAAATATGTGACCGCGGTACTTGCGAATGTTTTGATACTTCTGAGTGGGCTGAGACAAACGATGAAGATCGAAAACGAGATTTTGTTCGTTTGTTAAATTTCTGTCTACAAAAAAAAGCGAAATCACTGGGATTGTGGTATGATAAAGCCAGTGACGTTCATTTTTTTAAATCTACAAGTGACCTTAAAACACAGAGAGTGCACTATAAAAGCATTAAACAACAAACCAGTTGCGAGGTTTTTAAACGATACGTGAAACACAGAGGAGATAAAACCTCAGAGTACTGTAGGCATGCAGCATTCAAAGGTTTCTTCAAGCGATTTGAAGGACAATGGTATCTTGAAATTACACCTACATACTATTTTACTTGGAACGGTCAAGATAAGGATAAATTTGGCGAAAGTAGATTACAGGGGATAAAACGACTTGAAAGAAATCCTGCTGTATTAGGAAAATTACTCATGTGGGCTGACATTTTTACCAGGCCAAATAATATCCTTTCATTAGAATATTCTTTCTTGCATTTTGGAGAGATTAAAACAATTGAATTTAATACAAATCTTCCTGATGCTTTATGGAGCAATAACGAGGAGGGAGTTGAAGAAAAAGCGCTGCAGTATGAAGACAACCAGTTAACCTTGTTGGGATTATGAAAGCTGAATTTATCGTCGAACCTGAATTGCAATTTGGGGCAGGGAAGCATATCGATATTAAATTTGGTCTAATGAATTATGGACCATTTGATTTTGAAAATCCACGCGCTCCACAAAAGATTAAATTAGGTATAGTCGGAACAAACGAGACTATCGAAGGTGTAGTAAAATGGCTTGAAATATGCCGAAATGGAATTAGAGCAAAACTGAGCAAACGCCCAAACCTTTTTCCATGCTTCCCTGGATATGGCGATAATTTACCCCTTAAAGCCGAATTCATCATTGCTAATCAATTGCTAAGATCGATCCCACAAAATAAGTTTGAATTATTATGCAATAGACCAAAGTCAGATCAGATCACCCAAGAGATCGGCCGCTTATTCCTTGAAGAAATGGAATATTTGAAACAAAAAGAGAAT
>JAGVQJ010000035.1 GCA_020051775.1 Calditrichota bacterium
ATGCTTCTGCACGGCGAAGTTTTTGACGTATTCGGTCAATGGGTCCTGGAAGATGTTATCGCCCAAGATCACGACCATGCGGTGGCCGCTGGCGAACTGCCCGGCCAGTCCCAAAGCCTGGGCGATGCCGCCGGCCTGATCCTGCACGCGGTAGGTGAATTCGCAACCGAGGTCGCGCCCCGACCCCAACAGGCTGACCACATGCCCCAGATGTTCCACGCCCGTCACGATCAGGATTTCGGTGATGCCGGCTTCCAACAGCTTGTGGATGGGATGAAATATCATCGGTTCCCGGCCGATGGGCAGCAGGTGCTTGTTGGTCACTTTGGTCAATGGGTACAGTCGGGATCCTGACCCCCCCGCCAGGATAATGCCTCTCATGGGTGCCTCTTGCTTATGGGTTGTTAACCGTCGGCTCTTGATCTAATGTTATCCGAAACCTCCCCCAGTCAAACCCCCAGGGATCGGTTTTACGACCCGGGGCAACGTCCTCGTGTCCGAAGACATGTTTAATCTCGTGGCGCGACTTGATATCGCGAACCAACTTTACCGCCGCTTCGTACTGCGCCTCGGTAGGCTGGCCCTCTGGGTCGCAAACCAGTTCGATGCCAATGGACGTGCCATTCAATTCCCGGCGAAAAGGCGAAACCGGCAGACGACTTCTACCCGCATGATAAGCGACGTCCTTCTCTTCAACCAATCGGCAGATACCGCCATCGCGTAAAATGACGTAATGCGAGGAAACTTTATATTGCTTTAAAATCGCCTGGATGGATTCGAGCGAAAATTTATCAACAGCTTCCGGGTTACAGATCGAGTGCAGGATAATCGTATCCACGACACGGTTATCACAGCGGCGGAAACCAAAGTCCACGGGGGCGGATACAATTTTCAGGCTGTCGGCGCTCTGACCTGTTGAGGCGATCATAACCAGCAGCGCAACGCACAGAAATCTCCGAAAGATTCGCATGTAATCAGAACCGGATGACCCGCTCAAACCACATTCCCAGAGTTATCCTTCCCCAAACGCCCTCTGTCTTAAGATCGGCAACATTTCCCGCATTATTGATCCAGTCGTAGCCGAAGACACCCTGCGCCTGAAAAGAGGAATTTGGTAAAACAGAAAAAGATAATCCCAAGGTCTGCGTCTTTTCCACGATCCCGGTCGGAAACGGTTCGGAATAACCTTGCTGAATAGTATAATTGGTGTAACTCGTATCATAAACAGCGTTTACGCGGCCTTCACCCCGGCGACGCATCTGCCCGAAGCCGTCAATCCTGATTCGCGCCGCTGGCCAGCAGGATAATTGGGCACGTAAGAGGTCGCCATCATTACCCAGATCGGATCCCAACGGCAATCCATAATTCTGGTAACGCAACCGAGGATCTTCGGCATTATAAGTACGGTTGGTCACGCCTTGGTAATAGAGTTCGGCGCCCCATAACCCCTCCAATCCCGCCCATCGTCCCCCGATAAGCCAACCCCAAAGCGGGGGTTCAAGATCCTTAGGTTTTTTATTCTCAAGCTGAATGTCGTCCAGCAAAATCTCGCCGAAAAATTGAGTTCCGGGTATGACCCAAGCGTTGAAATCAAAACTCAGCAGCCCATTACCGTCGGAATTCTCGTTGACCAGTTCGCCATAGTAAGGCAAAAAGGGATTCATGAATCCCAATCGGGGGCTTCCTGACCAAAGGATGGTTTCTGATAAACCGAATTGCAGCCAGGGCCAGGGCATGATATCCAAACGATGGCCGGACAGGTAGCGATCCTGCTGATGGTTCGAGGTATCGGTGAATCCGCTGACCTGCCCGATGAAGCCAGTGAATTGGCCCCAGTTCCAATGTACCTTGAAGGCGATTCGATCCCCACCACGCGGCGAGTCGTTCAACAACAAATGATCCGATCCCGGCCCCCAAGCCAGGTGGTCGCGACCCAACATCAGTTCCCAACGCGCGGCGGTATAAACTGCGTAGGCACTCTCGGTGAAGCCGGTCAGGTTGTTCCATTTTTTGCCGCTATATTCGGGATTTTCGGCCAAGTCGCGGTCGCCGCGCTGCGAGGTGAAGACGCCCAGACGATGATTGCCAATCCCGATGTTGGTTACCCCATAACCGGCAGAACGTGTCGTCTGGCCATAAAGACCTTCAGCGCCGATGATTAGCCGACCTCCGGCAAATCCCTGCCAGCGCGTGGAGGGCGACATATCCGGGTCGAATTCATTTTCAAGGAGCTGGAAACGCTCGGCGGCCACACCCGAATTCGGTTGGGGGTCTTTTTGCAGGGCGCGCGCGATCTCCCCGCGGCGATAGGGCGCCTGAGAAGGATTCAGGTCGCGCAAGTAACCTTGCACCTGTAACCAGCGAATTTCGAGATAGGCCCAATGATCAGGCGGCAGCGATTCCCACGGAGCTGCCTCGGCTATGCCCCCCAAAATGGCGATGACAAAGAACGACAGAAGCCCCCGCTTCATGGTTTCTCCTACTTCAACCCTACAAACTGCAGTATCCGCGCCAGGAAGGCGTCGAAGAGTTTCAGCAAACCGAAAACCGAGATCAATCCGCCGAGCAACACCAGGCGCTCAAAGGCCACTTCCGGCCACAACAACGCCCAAGCGAAGAGCGCCAGGCCAACCGCGATGATTACCGCGCCGCATATCAGGCTGCGTTCCAGGCTGAACTGCTCGAAATACTTCTGCAGCGCCAGGTCCCAACCGGGAAATTCGTCCGTGAATTGATGCGCCCGAGCGTAGAAACCGAAGCGCTGTATCGCCCAACCACTCAGGAACAGTATAGCCCCTAATGCGCCTGGAAGCAGAGGAAAGCTTCTGAAGAGATACCCGATCAGCATTAATAACCCGACGATCTGAAAAGCCACGCCGGGGAAGCTGAACAGGTGTCGGGGGTCATACATCAGCATGAAGCGCAAGTGCCGCCAGCCATCGCTCCAGGAACGCAAGTGCGGTTTGCCCGGCCTGCCATCCGGCCAGAGGGTGATGGGGATTTCGGTTATCTTCAGACGCGCTTTGGCCGCCTTGATGACCATCTCAGAAGCAAATTCCATCCCCTCGGTGCGCAGGTGCATGCGGTGAAAGGCGTCCTTGGTGAAAGCTCGCATACCGCTGTGGGCGTCGCTGATGCGAGTACCGTACAGGATATTCAGGATGCGCGTCAACACCGGATTGCCTAAAAAGCGGTGCAAGGGAGGC
>JAGVQJ010000143.1 GCA_020051775.1 Calditrichota bacterium
CACATTGAACAAACCATACCCAAACCATCCGAAGGTGCTGTCTGGAGAGTGGAACGTAATGTCTGGAATAGTATCCGGCTCTGTATTAGCGAGATAAACTGTAAGTGTCTTTGTACCAACTCTATTGATAAAATCGGCCAAACTGTCCCCGTTGACATCGCCAAGCGGCGTTATGCACCATGTCATGTAGGTGCTGTCGGTGTCGCCCGTATCAATCCACCAGGCTTGCAGGGGTTGCACCTGGGCGGCGGCGGGGGCGGTTAGCCACATAGTGGCAAGCAGGATTATAAGGCATATTGCAGGTTTCATGGGAGGTCTCCGAAAAAACCGCTACGGCCTTCAAGGTAAGCATTAATCGCGGCGATGTCAAGTGGAATTGTGGGGAGGAGGTGGTAATTTAATGATTGTCGGGAGGCGAACGAGGACGTTCGATACCACAAAAAGAACCGAAGTGTCCGTCTCCTACTTCCTCGGCACATCCGTCTCTTCCGTGGCCGCGCCGATCCCCGCGGCGACTTCCGGAATGATGCCCCTCTGCACGTAAATGGGCCGCATTAGCACTCGGATGCGAGGCAGGTAGGCGGCGAACAAGGCGGCTCCGGCAAGCATGACGAGGCCGTCCAAAAGTATCGTAGCGGGAGCGCCGAATCGGTCGGCGAGAGCTCCAGCCAGCAGCGCGCCGAAGGGGGTCATCCCTAAGAAGGCCGTGCCGTAAAAGCTCATGACGCGGCCGCGTTTGTCATCGTCTACCAGGGTTTGCAGGATGGTGTTCCCGGCGGCGGTCTGCACCATCATGCCGAATCCGGCGGCGAACAGCAGCGGGTAAGACAGCATTTCGGATCGTGAGACGGAGAACCCGATTAATCCCAATCCGAAAAGCGTCGCTGACAAGGGGATGAGACTTCCCAGGCCGCGCACACTGCGCCTCGAAGCCAGGTAGAGGGCTCCGGATAGTGCGCCCAAACCCACCATGGACATCAGGAAGCCGAAGCTGTGCGCATCGCCTCCCAGCACGTCGCGGGCGAAGACAGGCATGAGTACGGTATAGGGCATACCGAAGAATCCGGTTAGCGCCGTCAACAGCAGGATGGCGCGAATGGGCGTGAATCCGAAGGCGAAACGAAAGCCTTCGACCAGGCCGCGCAGCACGGGTGATGGTTGCAGTTGGGTTCGGCGTGGCTTGAGAGTCATAGCCAGCAAGGAAGCGATGACGGCCAGGTAGCTGACTCCGTCCACTAAGAAGCATACGCCTTCGCCCATGGTGGCGATCAGAAAACCAGCCAGCGACGGCCCAATCAGCCGCGCTCCGTTGAACATGGAGGAGTTCAGAGCGATGGCGTTGCTCAAATCGGCGCGGTCTTCTACCATTTCGACCAGGAAAGCCTGGCGGGCGGGCATGTCGAAGGCGTTGACGCAGCCCTGGAAGAGGCTCAAGGCGATGATCTGCCAAACGGCGATGAGGCCGGACAAGGCCAGCACCGCCAGAACCAGCGACTGCGCCATGGACAACACCTGCGTGATGACCAACAGGCGGCGGCGATCCCAGCGATCCACCAAGACTCCGGCCAGAGGCGTCAATAAAAAAGTGGGAGCCAGGCTGGCGAAACCCACTACGCCCAGCAGCGCTGGTGAATCCGTCAGCCGGTAAACCAGCCAGCCGGTGGCCACGCGAGTCAACCAGGTGCCCACCAGCGATAGGCTCTGCCCGGCGAAGAACAGGCGATAGTTGCGGTGGCGCAGGGCGCGGATCATCACCCTGAAGCCTCCGTTGCGCGACTGTGTCGGCGGCGGGTTCATCAGGATATAATATAAGAAAAGGCGCCCCGGAGAGGAGCGCCTTTTTACAGTTTCCCGCTTCTGTATTCCATTATTTTAGCAACATCATTTTCTGTACTGCGCTGAAGTCCCCCACCTGCATGCGGACGAAGTACAGGCCCGAAGCCAAACTCGATCCGTCGAAGGTGGCCTCATAATACCCCGGTGTTTTGAAACCGTCCGTCAACGTGCTCACCAGCCTTCCCGAAAGATCGTAAACTCTCAAGCTTACAGGACCGGCAACGGGAAGCTGATAGCTGATAACGGTAGAAGGATTGAAGGGGTTGGGGAAGGGCTGAGATAAGTAAAACAGAGTTGGAATTGGGATTATGTGATCAATCACGGATGATATATTTAATTGTAAAACCGAGAAACTGGTGTAATCCGCAAGTATGGCATATTGACCGTACCCGGCAACATCTCTGGCAATCCCAAGGGTGTTGTAATATCCTATCAATTGCGGTAACTCTGGATTGCTGATATCTAAAACAATCAATCCAATCTCGTTATCCGTGACAAAAGCAATGTCGCCTGATATAGAAATCCTACCCACACGCGTCAATGGATAAATACCCGCCTGTGTCGGCGACGATGGATTCGTCATATCAAAGACGACCAAACCACAGCCATTACCAATTGTAGCATAAGATAGATTATTATCACCCCAAACAATATCTATTGCTGGGCCAGAAGTGCTCAGCGTTGATAAAATGGTCGCATTCGCAGGGTCACTTACATCGATAACCACTATTCCTGAATCCCCACAAGTAACAAGAGCAATGCTGTCTTGCAATGCTATTCTACCCGGTGAGCCTGGTAAACTTAGCGAGCACGTTTGTTGTGAAGAATTCAGAAGGATGCGAAAATCGGGATTAAATCCTGCTATATAAGTATATGCTCCTGCAATAGCCAGACTATTCATTAGTCCAGAACCTGTAGTATGTGTGACTATATATGGTTGCGTTGGTGGATAGATAGAGATTTTATAGAGTCCTGCGGCTCCATTAATCAGGTATGCATAATTTCCTGAAATAGCGATATCCATAGTGTGCCCCCACATCCCGTTCATTTCACCAACGATTGTTGGATTACTAGGATCTGAAATATTTAAAATTGTAAACTCACTTTCACCAGGAGTTATATAAGCGTATGTACCGTTTACAGTCACTTCATGACATTTACCAAGTGAATTGCACTCACCGACTATTTGGGGATAAAAACTCGAATTCACATCGATTGCCATAATACCATTATAATAGTTCCAGATAGACCAATTGATACTTGAAACGAACGCGTTCCCCTGGGCAACCGTGACACGCCAGGCATAGAGATCGTCATCTGTGCAATGGCCAATTTCAAACGGAAAGGCGGGATTTGTTATATTCATGATTCGTAATCCATTGCTACCCGCAGTAAGATGAACGATGTCCCCAACAACGAATCCATCACACAGTTCGAGGGGATTATAGGTGTTGATAAATTGTGGCTGTGCCGGGTTTTCCAAGGAAAATATATTCATTCCGGGTTCGCCGAATAAATACAAATTATCATTGACAACTTGCATTCCAGTCGTATAGCTAATTGCGGCACTCCAGACGATAGTTGGCTGCGTTGGATAAGAAATATTAATTACCTTAACGCCCCCATATCCACCAGCAGCATAAACATAATCTCCCTGCACAGAAATGGTGTACACATAATCCAATCCAATATCTAGATTTCCAACAATGACCAAATCCGTTGGATTAGAAATATCAATGATCCAAAGATCGGAAATTCCTGCGGCATAGGCGTAGTTCCCCTGGATGGCTACACTTCGTACTGCATGTCCAAATTCTTGATAATTGATATAATCAAGTTGGATCGGCGCAACGGGATCGGATATATCAAGACATAAAAGTGCTTCATCAGCTACAAAGGCAAGATTTCCTACGACAGCCACATCGAACGCATAATCGGGACATGGCGCCCATCCGACCACTTCAAGTTGAGAGGGGTTGGAAATATTCAGAGTGAATAAACCATTTTCACCAACAGCAACGAATAAATAGTCACCAGAAATCGCAGATCTATAGGGTGAATAAGTCCAAGTACCGGAATAGTCAATCCGGGCGATCATGCTGACATTCAGGCTGTCCTGGGCGGAGGCTGCGGTGATGATAATAACTAAGATAAGAACGCTGGCAAACAACAACCGAAATGAGAATCTAATTTTCATGTCGCAATCCCTACTTGGTTAAGACCATTTTGGTTGACGCCGTAAAACTGCCCGTCTGCAAACGAACGATATAGATTCCCGAAGGCAACCCCGAAGCATCCCACAACACTCGATGCCAACCGGGTTCCCTGGTGCCGGCAGTCAGCGTTGATACGAGACTCGCTTGAAGGTTGTAAACCGCCAGATTCACTAGTGTTGGAACGGGTAAGCCGTAAGTAATCACGGTCGAGGCATTGAAAGGATTGGGATGCACGGGTAGTAGGCAGTATGTCTCGGGGATGACACCCGCCTGACGATCTGGAAGTCCATTGGGAGGTGAAAGCGTCAACTTAACCAGTACGCTGTCGGGGCTTCCTTGGGCGCCGTTTGTCCGGATATAAATGTATCCATCATACTGCCCGGCAGACAATCCTGTGATTTCCACGTGGACTGTATCCATCACTGTGGGAGGCGCCATACCTTGCAGATCAGAAACCGAAAGCCAGTTCGTCTCTTCAACGACAGTAAAGGAGAAAGTATCGGGCGAGAGATTCTGGATTTGGAAGACTTGGTCAGGTGGATCAGAACCTCCGGCTACCGCGAGGAAAAATAGTGTATCCGGCTGAACCACCAACGTTGGTGGAAGGATGAAACAGGGATAGAGAAAACCCATATCCAAGATCTCTGAATCTTGAATTCCATCGGTGCGGGTAGTGCCTCGAATCAGCGCAAAATCCGGACGTCCGGCATTCACACAAGATGATTGCTGACTCTGTCCTGCTGCGAGTTGCGACAAGAAATAATCTCCTTGTGAAACGCTGATAAACAAGGGGTTTGTATTGATATTACCTAGACCCGGAGCACCCCCTTGAATGCAGGAGTAAAAGGCCAGGCATAATCCTCCCAATGGTTGATCTCCGTTGTTCCAGATAATGGAATTTGAAATAAGCAAATTACTGTTGGAATAGACGATCCACTGGCCGTCAATACTCTGGCCCGGGAAACCATCTTGGCCATCACCTTCCAAACCCCAACCACCTGCACCACCTTCACCAGCTAAACCCGGTCCACAGAGATTTAGTGATATCGTTACGGCTTCAAGAGTCGGATTACCGCCACTCGAATAAAATGCACCACCATTGCCACCAATACCATTTCCGCCATTTCCACCATTTCCACCATAAGAGTTCAACCAATAAGGGATCTGCTCGCCGTCACCACCTTGTCCACCATCACCTCCTTGACCATAACCTGTTCGATTGTAATTCCCAGATAGATTATTGGTAACGGTAAGAAAATTACTTCCTGTGAAAATTACACCCCCTACTCCGGCTGTACCCGTACTTCCATGACCGGCATGGCCACCATGTAGCGTAATATAATACGACGTGAGGCTAGTAAAAGCGCCACCTCCCGCTCCACCCATACCACCAGTTGTATTGCCCGTAAAATTATACTCAAATCTATTATCCAGGATAAAAGACGGCATCCCAAATAGGAAAAGTACTCCGCCACTTCCAGATTTCCCTAGTCCTCCATTTGCGCCGTTGCCTCCATATCCGGAGCCTTCGTTACCCGTAATCCATACAGAACCTCCACCACCACCCGTACCACCCGAGGCGTCACCAGTCCGGTTGTCCGAAAAATAATTGCCGATAATCATAGGTGATTCCCCAGAAGAGTAGACGACTCCCCCACTACCAGATTCCGCATTTCCTCCGGGGCCGCCATTATCGCCATTGACCCACCATGCCCCAGAATAACTATTTCCGCTTCCACCTGTACCTCCTACAGCATTGCCAGTATGATTGCTGCGAAACACGCAGTTGGCAATGACAGCGCTTGAGTTCACCAGGTAAATAGCTCCACCATGGCCGGATGTAACGCTTTCTCCCGGTGTTCCCGGGTCGCCGGTTTGTCCGTTAGTGCCGTAAACGTCCCCCGTCCGATTATTCGAAATCAGGCAGTGGCTAATGAGCAACTTCCATGAATTAGAGGCGTAAATTGCACCGCCGTTTTTATCCTCGCCGGTGGAATTGTACGACGAGGAGACTCCATAGTTGATATGGCAGTACACCAACCGCGAGCTGTCAGCTTGGGTATACAGGTCATAAAAGCGCAGGCCAAAAAAGCCTATGGTTGGATTGGCGGCAGTGATGAGAATGGAATCCTCCGGCGTTCCTATTGCTTGGAGCATGCCATAGATCTTGAACTTATAATGCCCCTGAAAGATAACCTGCACGCCCGGTTGGATGATTAGGGTTTGATCCCGGAGTAGTGTGATCTCCCCGACTATATTATAGGGATTTCCCGAGGGCGTCCAAGTGCCGGAGACTGGCCCGGAAACATCGGTGCTGAATGAGGGGGCGACGCAGGCGAGCAACATCAGGAAGGCAAGGGAGAGAAGATTGGGCTGGCGCATGGTAATCTCCAACTATCGTTGTTACAACTTTCAATATAACAATTCTTTTCAAGGAAGTCAAGTGCAATTTTTTGCACTACGAAAGGTTTTGCCGATTGTCGGGATCAGTAATTCCAACAAAAAGTTAGGGTCGGGACAAGCCCGACCCTTACGCGAACAGCACAAGATCGCAAAGCATCTTGCGATAAGAGTGACTATGTCACTTCACCAGCATCATCTTCTGCACAGCGCTATAACCTCCCGCCTGCATCCGAACGAAATACAGACCCGAAGACAACCTCGATCCATCGAAGGTGGCTTGGTGCGTGCCCGCTTCCTGCCACCCGTTCACCAGCGTACTCACCAACCGCCCGGCAGTATCATAAACTTTCAAACTGACGTGGCTAAGAGCTGATAGCTGATAGCTGATAGCTGTGGAGGGATTAAACGGATTGGGGCGGCACTGATCGAGACGGTAGCTCGCCGGGGCTGGGGCTTTAAAAGTCAACAGGTTTTCGTAAGGCGCGAAGCTCTCCCCGTAGTTGGCCCAGTCACTCATGGCTTGTCCATCACCAACGACCGACTTGGTGTAAGTGAAGCTGCTGGAATCCCACTTGACGGTGCTGTAAAGACCCACATAGCCTCGGTAGGTATATAAGCCCGGTGAGGCCGATCCCGGCACATTTTGCGTGCGCAGACGGGTCACGGTAACACCGGCGGGTAGAGTTAGATTGATCGGTCCCAGCATCGGTCCTTGCCAGGTTCCGCCCGGAGTGTATTGCATGATCCAAGCACTGAATGTCGAGGGCGAGCCGCCGTTGTTAACCACCGTAGCGTTATAGCTGAAAGAACCGCCGGAAGCCGGGATGACGATGGGTGGATTAACCGGCGTCAGGGTGACGTCCAGGCTGGAACCGGGCGGCGAGTAGGTGAAAGCCGTGGTGAACCTGTACGCTCGATTGTTCTGCACGTGCGCCGCCGCCGGATCGTCATAGGTGTTCCAATATACGACTTCGATGCCATCGAGATGATTCTGGTTTTGGATACCTATCGTGCTGTAGGGATTGTCATCACCGGGGCCGTACACCTCCGTAATGGTATTGTACTGGAAGATGATTTCGCCATCGCCGGTGGGAGTACTGTAGAATGCCGGGTCCAGCAGGATGACTTCAAACGTTTCCAGAGGCGCCGGAGACCAGAGATATGGCATGCGAGACCATTCCACGATAAATCGGTGGTTGGAGGCATCATGCCAGGTGTAAACGTGCCCGGTAGTTGTGGTTTTCATATCATCCCAAAAAGGCGCAATCAAGCCCAGAGGGCCGGGCGAGCTGGGGATGGGGTAGTTGCGAAAATCGTTGTAGGAGACGTCCGCGGTAGTGGAGATCCAGCCGTTGGAGCAGACGGTGATTTGATTGGTGGATTGACCGTAAAATCGGAAAGAGAAGGGCAGATTGACCACATAGGAAGAATCATGATTTTCGCCGGTGTCCACGATCGGCACCAGGGTTCCGGAACCGCCGTAAGCTGGATCAATTTCCACCCAGTTGTAAGTCGGCGACTGGGTGTAATTCACGTCGGTGTTGTCGAAGCAGTAGTAGCCATAATCGTCCGGGCCTTGAGGATCACTCTGACTCTTATTACCCAGCATCAGCAGAATGGTGGTATCGGCTTGAGTAGCTCCATTGGCGCTGAAAGTCACTTTCAACGCGGCGTAATGCCCGGGAGCCGCAAGGGGTGAAGCCGTGAGATTGAAGGGGTTGGCGGAGCAGTTCGCGGCAGCTCCAAGGTTGACGGTTCCAAACGCAGCCGCACCGTCATTGACGACTACTAAAGGATCCTGCGATGATAGGGTAGCGGTCAAATTAGTTGCCGTCTTATCGCCGAGATTGCGAATGTTCAGCACGAGGTCGGCGGTTTCGCCGGGCGATAACAAGGTGTCCGATCCTTGAGCTTGAGCGGACTGTATCGCGGCATTGAAAGTGGCTACGGGGATACTCAATGACGTTGACCAATTCCCCTGGTTAGAGGCGACACTGAAAGTGACCAGCACATTATGCCCCAAGGGACAGCCACTGGTGACGGTCAAACGAAGAGGACTGCTACCGGAACCGATAGCTCCGGGAGCCATGTCCGGGAACGTCTGAGAAACCGAGCTAATGGTGGCGTAGGGATCACTTTCCGAAGCGAGAGCCGTGACGCCTGTAGCGGTGGTGGTGGTTCCGAAATTTTTAAACGTGAGCGCTATATCCACTATCTCGCCGGGGTTGACTATATGATCATTATCTCCAACCGTGCCGCCCAGGTTGTCATCATCCACAGAGTTGCTTTGATAACCCACGGAGACTGCTTCCTGGATGACGTTCAGCGAGTCCACAATCGGGGAGTAATCGTGCTTGGTAATGGTGACTTTCACATTGCCGGGAGTCGTCACGCTCAAGGGGAGTGTGATTTGTCCGACGGAATTGGTCAAACCCACTGACTGCAATTCGCTGCCTTTATACAAGCATACGGTGGCTCCCTCCAGCGGCCCGCCCACCTGGCGATTGACCGTTAGAGGCAGATAATTTTGGCCGTATGTAATCTGGTCGGGGACGGTGCAGTTCATGAATTGAATGGCGTGGCTGTAGAGTTCCAAGCCGGGATCGCCGCACAGGGCGTTCCAGTTGGTGAACCAGTTGCAGTTCGTGGCATCGTTCTGCTGATAAGTATTATAAAGTTGCAGCTTGCCATAGTTCAATGACGTCCCCGGCTGAGTGATACCACAGTCAAAAATCGCCGCATAGAGCCCATCTGAAATGACATTATTACTGCGGGTATTGGTGTGCAGCGTGGCCGTGCCGACACTGGCAATGGCTCCTTTCAACGTGGCGATCGTCCCCACCGAAACCCAATGCTCCATAATGGATTCGGAGCTGGTGCTCCAACCGCCGGTGCCGCAGGTGATAAACGTGGCAAAAGGCATTTTGGGGCCGTTGGATAAGCCGTCTATGGTCCCGGTTGTAAAGCCGCTGGCGCCCCAATAGCCGCGATAGTGCGCATAGGCTGTGCCGTTGTTGACGGCGTTGGAAATCGTATTGGGAATGCTGACGCCGGTCATGGTATACCAGGCGGTGTCAACACGTGTGTAATTCGCCAGAATCATGCGGTTTTTAATCATGCGGCCCACCTGCACGACGGAAAAGCCGGAACCGCTGCCGCCCGTTACCACACCCTGATGATACCAGTTTTGGTTGGTGATGTAGGGGTTTCGTTCATACTGCAACACCTTGGCGACCAAAAGCGTGGCTTTGGTGGCGTTATCCACCGGCAACCGGCCCACTGCCACATCGGCCAGAATGTCGCTGCCGTCCAATTGTGAATACGGGTGGTCAATGGTATAGCTGGGATCATAGGGGGCCGGCCAACCGGGCAGAGTCCAACTCCCATGAACGTCGCCGAACAACAGCACATATTCGGGCGGTTCCGGCCAACTATTATAAGCGGTTTGGATCAGTGCCTTGATGGTGGAATTACTGGCTCCGACGCTGAAGTATTGCACCGTGACGCTGTGGCCTTTGCGCTTCTTCCACTCAACGAAATTATTCAAATCAATGTTGCTCGAAAGTCCGCTCTGCGCCAGAATCAAATAGGATGCGGAAGCGATCTCATCTACTGAGTTTTCGTCAAAATTGAAGCTTCCCGCGCGGACCATATTCGCCCAACTCTCGGACATGCTCACGGATCGCTTCGGCGTGTTGCGCAGATCCTGACCCTCGAAGTTGACCGTTACCCGGAACTTCGTGGTCACGACCAGTTCGCGAGTCATCGGATTGTACTGCACGGGGTTGGTTCTCAGCGTCACGACTCGCAACCCGCGCATGATGGCCGGTTCACCGACCGAGACGCGCTGGGTGGGGTATAGCTCATTGCGAGCGTACCGGCCTAAATCGTATTTGACAGCTTCAGAAATCGTTCCCTTCTCGGGGTCGTTCTGGAGCCTTAAATCTTCGGGTTCTTTACCCTGGGCGGGCATTAATAGGATGTTGGGGATCGTGCTGGTTTCCAGGGCTTCAAAGGTAGCGTGAACCGCAGCCGTAGCCGGGATGATCAGCAGTTTGGTAAAATGTGGGGTTTCCGGTGCTCCCAGGTCCAGTTCGTAGCCGCCTCCGGGGATTTCGACGCGGTCCCATCTCTTGCCGTCTAGAAGGCCTTCGGTGAGTTCGAGGCCGGGTAGACGGATTTCCAACCGCACTTCCCGATCGTTTTGTGACAGCAATACAACTTCGGGACGGTCGCCGGTTACGTCGGTTCTTAGCGGTGTAAAGGCTGCTTGTGCCGTTCCCAGGCATAATACAAACAGTAAAGCGGTTATGGTCTTCAGACGCCCTGCCATGCTCTCCTCCATTTTATCGGATTCAATCGAGTTGATGGTGTTAAGGAATTAAACTACGCTATCAAGAACGGGTGGATAGAGTTGTAGCTGGTCGAAATGCTTGCAAAAAGCTTGCCTCCGGGTAAAATCCGTCCGGTTTCACCCTGTAGATTGTAACATTTATTCCCGCCAATATTAAATCGGTCTGCATATAATCAGCGCGGAGTGCAGAAAACTGCATTTATCAGCGCAATCCCTCAGTTGGGTTCTTTAGTAATACGTTGATAAACTTGATGATCTGAGAGATGGTAAATGAAGAATAAATGACAAAAAAGGGGCGCAAACCGTGCGCCCCTACGAGTCAACCTGTGCTGCCAGACTTCCACGTTAGGCAGTATCCCGGTGGCAGACGAGGACGTCTGCCACCACAAAATGGCGCAAGATCGCGAAGCATCTTGCGGTAAGAGTGACTATGTCACTTGACCAGCATCATCTTCTTGACGCCCACATAAGTGGCGGTCTGAAGCTGGTAGAAATACAACCCTGAAGCCAACCGTGACCCATCGAAGGTGACCTGATGGTAACCGGCGTCCTTCATTCCATTGACCAACTCAGCCACCAATCGGCCTTGCAGATCGAAGACCTTCAGGCTGACATGTCCCGCTTGCGGCAGGCCAAAGCTGATCGCCGTCATCGGATTGAATGGATTGGGCCGATTTTGTTCCAGGCTGTAAACTGTTGGGGTCAGGGAGGTTGCCGTCACGGTCAAGTACGGTTCGAAGCTTTCGCCCCAGTTGTCCCAGTTGTCAACCATTGGTCCGCTGCCGGCCGTGGTGGATTTGGTGTACTGGAAGCTCGAGCTATCCCATTTGACAGTGCTGTAAACACCCACGTAGCCACGGTAGGTGTAGACGCCTGGAGCTGCCGAAGCCGGTACGTTCTGGTTGCGCAGACGTGAGACCGTGACACCCGCCGGAAGGGTTAGACTAACCGGCCCCAGCATGGGTCCTTGCCAGGTGCCGCCCGGAGTATATTGCATGATCCAGGCGCTGAAAGTGGACGGGGAAGCGCTATTATTGTCGATGGTGGCATTGTAGCTGAAAGTGCCACCGGCCGCCGGGATCACAATGGGCGGATTGATGGGATCCAAAGTCACTTCCACAGCAGGCGGAGGGCCAGCTACATTGGTCGTGTAAGTGATGGTGCGACCGGCTTGTACCGGCCAGGCATTAGTATGCCAGGCGCCGTTGAATCCGTACTGAATTCCTACGGTCTGGGCTTGATTTTCGATCCCAAACGTTTCAACGTTGTTGGCATACACCAGCTTGTACTGCGTCAGGATGACGCCGTCGCCGCTGCTGGTCGGGTAATAGGCCGGATCGTAAAGGACGACCTGGTAGGTTGAGCGTGAGGAGGCCGTGTTGTAGTGGTAGACGCTATCCCATTCCACGACGAAGAGGTGTTGGCTCGTGTTGTAATAGGTGGCCACCTGAGCGCCGGTGCCGACATACATGTCGCGCCAGTAGACAGCGACCATGTTGGGCGGGCCGTCCACATTGGGGATGCCGGTATTGGTGTAATCCGTACTCGTAGTGGTTCCAAGTGCCACCCAGCCGTTCGTGCAGATGGCAAGCTGGCTGAAATTGGCGCCGTAGTAACGGAAGGTGAAGGGCAGGTTCACCGTCTGCGTAGCGTCATCCTGGCTTGTCCAAGTCAAGGCTGTGCCCGGTCCGCCTTTCTGCGGCGCTACTTCCATCCATGAGTAGGGGTGAGCTTGGCCGCCGTCGAGGTTGTCATACGCCCGGTAACCATAACTGTCCGGCCCGGAAGGCTGATTGCGCACATCGCCTACCACCAGCGTAAAGGTCTGAGTATTCGTGTAGCCGCCGTTCGCGGTGATATTCAGCGTAAATATAACCGAAGTCCCCGACGAGATGCCGGAAGCTGCCACCACACCATAGTTGCCGTTGGCGGTGGAGCCAGGAGTGATATTCCCGTAATTGACCGGACTGCCGGTAATCGTTACTTGCGGATTATCACAGGTCATGCTTACGGAAACGCTGTTTGCCACCAAATGGCCGTCATTGGTCATGCCCAAAGCGAAGGTGGTGTTTTCGCCCGGATCCAACTGGCCGTTGTTGTTGCCGGGAGCCGGATCCAGGATCACCAAGGTATCCTTTACGACAACCGGCGCATTAATCACCAGCGGGAAAGTTGATTGCCAGGTGTTGGTTTCGGAAGTCGCTGTCAAGGTGAACGTGACCAGGTGCTGGTCGGGAGTCGCTACGGCAGCCTGAACTTGGAACGCATTTAAGACCATCACCGAGTCGCCGGCGTTGATCGTGCCATAAGGGGCTGTGCCGTCCAGAATGGTCACGAGAGGATCCGCTTCCGACAGAACGGCGTTGACGTTGGGCGCTGGAGCTACACCCAGGTTTTTCAGTTCGGTATTCAGGTTCGTAGTTTCGCCGAAGTCCCACTGGCCGTTGTTGTTGCCGACTACGGCGTCATTGACCACCGAGCGGTTGTGCACAACATAAGGTCCCTGAGCGGCGACCACCGGCACGTCAGCCATATAGCGGAAGTAATTGGCTTTGGTGACGGTCACGCGCATGGTGCTGCCGGGGGTCTGCACCGGGATGGTGAGATTGACAGGCCCGCCGGTGCCTTCCGCCGCGCCGATCAACAATCCATTTACGCTCAGCCCAATCCAAGATCCAGCGTTGGCGGTGACGGTGAAGGTGGTATTGCCAGCATACAGAACCGGGTTATGGCTCACTGACAGGTTCTGAGGCACCTCTGAATACATCGTCAAGAAGGCGTCGCCATGGTGGTGGAACAGGTTGTAGGTTACGGTTTTGTCGCCGGGATTATAGGGCCACGAAGAAGCTTGCAGGTAGTACTTGCCGCTGGCCATAGCGAAGTCTGGACGTAAATTCCACTGCAAGTTGGGATTGCCGTAACCGGGATCAAAGTCCGGCCACATGCAATCGTACATACCCCAAGTGAAGGCGTCATTCACGAAAGAGTAGGAGACTTCTGAAGCGGCTGTCACGCCCAGGGCGCCGTTATTCATACGATGGAAAGCTTCGGCGAACACTTGCGAGCCGTTGTTGTACTTGCCGGTCAAGCAATTCATGGAGAACACGAAGGGGGGGACAGCGTTTGTCAACGCCGATAGGTCGCTGATGTGATAAGAAGGCGACGACCAGCCGGTGAGTTCCCCATGGTCGCGGTGCTGCACCATGAACGTCCCGCTATTGATGGCGGCATTGATGCCAGCAGCGTTTCCAGTCCAGTTGGTGAGATATGATGGCGTGGCGCCGATGTACCCCAAGCCGGGAGACGGCCCAAAGTAGTTGACGATCATATAGGTGTTGGGATTGGTGGACCAGGAAGAAGGCGGTCCGGAAGCGCCCGCATATTGACGAATCGGGGTTTTACCCAATTCATTCTGCATGTAACCGAAAATAACTTCGCAGCACAGAATGAACCAACGATCCGACTGCCAGCCGCCCGCAATCACGGGGCGCTGATAGACCAGCGGATTCGTGCTGGGTTGACGCTCATAAGTCAGCATCTTGCCGATCATCGTCTGCAAGTGCGTCTGATTCTGGGCTGTGATGCGCGCAAACGCCATTTCCGGGAGGTGGTCGCCATTGACGTCGGAATAAATGTTGTCCGACACACAGTAATTATTCCATAAGGGGGAAGTGATACCGTAAGCTTCCGCACCGCTGGTCTGGTAGTCGGACAGCAGCAGCACCGCCACCGGCGGAATCTGCCAGTTGTTGTAGGCGTTGTTGACGTAATTCTCGATTAAAGTCTGGTTATTGCCGCCGATTTCTGAAAGGAGGGTGACGCCTGTCTTGATGCCCTGTTCGTTGCGCCAGCGCTTCAACGTGTCAGCCCAGGCCATGAAGGCTGGATCGTCGGGGATGATAATCAAATATTCGACGTTGATCTCATCGGTGGTTTGCAGAGCTTGGCGCGCCGCGTAGTTGATTTGCGGGAGGCTCGTAAAGTTCAACAGATGCTCTTCCAAGAGCGGATCCCACCAGGGGGAACGGAGACGGTCTTCACCGAAATGGTTGCGGCCGCCCACGAAGTTGATCCGCACCCGCACGTCTTTGTAGACTACAAGATCCTTGGTGATGGGGTTATACTGGAAGGGGGTGATGCCCAGCATAACCGCATCCACGCCGCGCAGGCTGGTTCTCTCGCTGACGATGACCGGCTCTTCGGGGTAGTTGGCGTTGCGGTTGTAAATGGCCGGATCTTTAGTGTAGCTCAGCACCGGATCGGTGTCCAAGGGGATTTTGTAGGCTGGAGCAATGTTGAGGTTGTGGAAAACCTCGGTGCGCACCGCTAAAATTTCCAGTTCCGCACGAGCGCCTTGAGGCAGGGCGATATAGCGGCTGGCGCCGGGCAGGTTGGGCGCCCCGGCGTTGTTAGGCAGGTAAATGCCGGGGACCATGACGTTCTTCATCATCTCCCCGTTGACGATCTGGTCTTCCAGGAACAGGGAAGGCACGGAGAAGACGATCTCCACCCCGCCGTTGTCCTGCTGCAAGAGATTGAACCCGGCCTGGCCCCAGCAGCCTTCGAATGTCAGGTTCTCGGCACGGGCGCCAGGTCCCGTCAGCAGGATCAGGGCAACTGCCATAACCGTCCAGAGCATGCAGCGGCTATGGGGTTCAAAAATTCCAGTCAGTCTGCTCATGTACTTATCTCCCTTAGTTAGTGGATCTTATATTATCATGATGCCTGATGGTTTTTTTTAGGAAGAAGAGCTTTTCTGAAAAGAGCCAAAACATTCCAGGGTACAATATAATTAATAAAAGATCGCATTTCAAGTGAAATTTTTCATTCATTGCATTAATTTTACAATGGACAACGCATGAAATATTGAAGGGAAGCCAGGGGGGATCAAAATAAAACGGGGAGCACACCATGCGCCCCTAACAATAACTAGCAACCAGCGACTAGCAACTATTTGATCAGCTCATTCCGCCAGTGGGCGGACTATTCTGCTAAAAGCCATTTATTTCAGTAGAATTAGCTTCTGCACGGCTGTGAAGTCTCCAGCTTGCATGCGGACAAAATACAGTCCGGAGGCGAGTCTCGAGCCATCGAAGGTGACTTCATGATACCCCGGTGTTTTGAAACCGTTGAGCAGCGTGCTCACCAACCTTCCCGAGAGGTCGTACACCTTCAAGCTTACTGGACCGGCCACAGGAAGTTGATAGCTGATGACAGTGGAGGGGTTGAAGGGATTGGGGAAGGGAGGGGATAGGTGTAAATAACTAGGGAGTTGATGAACTACCTCCTCCTGCGCCGTTGTGATGTTGAGCGAATAATAGATTTGGTAACTGTGTGCACTAACAGCATGAACATAATTACCTTCAATTTCAATTTCAAACTGTCCAGTTGCAGTATCATAATAGCCTTCCAACTGAGGAGAAATAGGGTTCACAAGATTGTAAATCTTCAATCCTTCGCTGCAACCGATGAAAAGGTGGCTTTGGTGAGTTCTTACACTGTAGGGATTGGACATATTTGTTATAATACTAACCACACTCGGATTGGTGGGGGATGAAATATCAATAATAATCAGCTGATTATCGCTGCCGCAGGCTAAATACGCGTAATCTTCCCAAACATCTATATCGCCTGGTGTAGCGGTAGTATTCAAGCTCCCGACAATTACGGGATATACAGGCGAACTGATATCAATTACTTTCATACCTTTGCTACCAGAACTTGTCGAAAATGTTACAAAAGCGTAATTTCCGTTCAATGCTAAATATTTTGCGTAGTTTGTTATATTTACAGTGCTTACCCAGAAAGGTGCACCAGGATTTGATACATTATAAATCTGGAATCCATTTGAGGAACAGGCAATATACGCATACCCATTCGCCACAGCCATATCACCCATGTAGGCGGTTTGATTACTGGTGCTTCCCATTTCGAAGGGATTATTTGGATCAGAGGTATTAACACTATGGAGTTTGTTGTTGGACGGTGTTCCCCAGACTGTGCGACTGACTGTAAAAACATAAATACTATCCAATGCAATTCCATAACACGAACCTACAGTCAAGCAACTCCCCGCCAATGCGGGTTGTGTATACTGGGATATGTCGACAGAAACCAATCCAGTTATCCCATTGCCATAAGTATCACCCATAGATAAGAAGCTGTAATTGCTCTGTACTACCAGATCAGTGCACGTTCCCATTTGATCATATATGCCGATTTGAATGGGGTTGAATAGCGATGATGCATCGATGACCCGCAGCCCACTTGACCAATCGGATAGATAGATTCTTTCTTGATCAGCAGTAATCCACATGGCATCAATGTCAGCTGTGCTGTAAAAACCTAATTCAAAGGGGAAGTTGGGATTGGCAACATTTACAATTCTCAAACCGTTCTCCTCTGCTGCCAGATAGGCGATACAACTATCTACGATAACATCCCGTATGGCCTGGGGAACATAGGAATTAATGAATTGCGGTTGTGCCGGATCTGCGAGGGAATAAATTTGCAGTCCTTCACTACAGGCCAAATAGGCTACGTTATTCGCGATTGCAATTCCGTGTGTATACAGATTAGAATTATAGTAAATAACTGACGGCTGTGTTGGAATCGAAATATCAACAACTCTTAAACCAGACGAGGAACAACACAAATACGCATAATTTCCGAGTATTTCGATGTCAACAACATCACCTGATACATAACAACTTCCGATGCTGTCTATATTCGAGGGATCGGAAATATCAAGTACGTAAATTCGTTGATAGCCACCTAAATAACCATAATTCCCCTGAACCGCTAGACTATAACCATGAATAGTTGAGTTTGGGTAGCCAAGGTATCCAATTTCCTCTGGTGCAGCAGGGTCGGTAATATCTAGTGTTGTAATTCCATTACCCAAGAGATAAGCCACGTTGATATCAATTACCACATATGACGCTCCTAAGCAATTAGTGCTGGTTGAAAAAAATACCTCGACAGGTTGGGTAGGATTTGAGACATCAAGGACACGTAACCCAGTGTTATACGTGGCAATATAAAGATAATTATCAAATAATGCCGTATGCCGCGGGCTGTCCCAAAAATCCAGTTTGCCCACCATTGATACATTCAGGCTATCTTGGGCAGGAGCACAAATGGCGGTCATGTATAGGAGAAGAACTCCAACAACAACCTTCCGAGATGAGGAATTAATTCTCATGTCGTGATCCCTATTTGGTTAAGACCATTTTGGTAGACGCCGTAAAACTGCCCGAATGTAAACGAACAATATAAATTCCTGAAGGCAGTCCCGAAGCATCCCACAACACTCGATGCCAACCCGGCACTTTAGTTCCGGTGACCAGTGTGGTTACTAGACTTCCCTGCAGATTGTAAATACTTAAATCGGCAGAGGCTGATGCCGGTAAACCGTAAGTAATCACGGTCGTGGCATTGAAAGGATTGGGACGCACGGGTGGTAGGCAGTATGTCTCGGGGGTGACACCAGTCTGATGATCTGGAAGTCCATTCAGGGGTGAAAGCGTCAACTTAACCAATACGCTGTCGGGGCTTCCTTGGGCGCCGTTTGTCCGAACATAAATGTATCCATCATACTGCCCGGCAGACAATCCCGTGATTTCCACATGGATTGTATCCATCACTGAGGGAGGCGCCATACCTTGCAAATCAGAAACCGAAAGCCAGTTCGTCTCTTCAACGACGTTAAAGGAGAAAGTATCGGGCGAGAGATTCTGGATTTGGAAGACTTGATCCGGTGGATCGGTACCTCCAGCCACTGCAGTGAAATACAGTGTATCTGGTTGAACCACTAACGTTGGCGATAGGATGAAACAGGGATAATGGAAACCCATATCCACCATCCCAGAATCTTGAATCCCATCTATTCGAGTCGTGCCGATGATCATCGCAGAATCAGGACAACCCGCATCCACACAGGGAGATTGCTGACTCTGTCCCGTAGTGATTTGTGACAAGAAATAATCTCCTTGTGAAACGCTGATAAACAAGGGGTTTGCATTGATATTACCTAGACCCGGTGCACCCCCTTGAATGCAGGAGTAAATGGCCTGGCAAAATCCTCCCAATGGTTGATCTCCATTATTCCAGATAATGGAATTTGAAAGAAACAAGCTGCTGTTGGAATAAATGATCCATTGACCATCAGTACCCTGCCCAGGATTACCTGATGAACCATTTCCTTGCCCCAAACCACCACCTCCTGCATAACCTCCTACTCCAGTCCCGCATAGATTGAATGCGACGGAAAAATTGCTAAGGCTAATTTCGCTATTGAAGTTGTAAATGGCGCCACCGTCTCCACCAAAACCATTGCTCCCATCACCTCCATCACCACCATGGTTAGTGAGGGGACCGTACATATTACCCCATCCACCATGGCCGCCATTACCGCCGCGACCATATCCTGTTCGATTATATGAATAGATAAGATTGTTTTTTATGGTAACGAGAGTTGCACTAGAGAAATATATAGAACCCCCGCTGCCTGCTCTGCCAGTATTGCCATTTCCTCCATGCCCCCCCTGTGTAGTACCATAAGAAATACCGCTGGCATAATAGGCACTACCACCCTCGCCGCCTGCTCCACCAGTGGCATCGCCCGTGAAGTTCCAAGTGAACGAGTTTTGATTAAGTATCGCATATCCATTCAAAAGGTAGATGGCGCCGCCTTGACCGGATTGTGCAGAAGCACCCGAAGCTCCGTCTCCACCATATGCAGATCCGCCATTTTGTCCCAGGATAGCATCTCCGCCCGCTCCTCCACACCCGCCGATGGCAGTTCCCGTTCGATTGCTGTCAAAGATATTACCGAATATCTCAGGTGATCCACCCGCCGAATAAATTGCACCACCGTTTCCAGATTCAGCTTTCCCGCCCGAGCCTCCATCGCCGGCTGTAATCCAAATACCTTGGAGTGAGAAACCCGCTCCACCAGTTCCACCAATAGCGTTGCCGGTGTGATTTTTTCGCATGACGCAATATGCGATATTCGGATTCGAATCTAGTAGATAAATGGCCCCTCCATGACCCGTTATAATACTATCTCCTGGTGTGCCAACATGGCCCACTTGGCCTGGCGCCCCATATATGTCCCCCGTCCGATTATTCGAAATCAGACAATGGCTGATGAGCAGGTTGGAGGAGTTACTGGCGTAGATCGCTCCGCCGTGCTTGTCCTCCCCGGCAGAGTTAACAGACGAGGATACCCCATAACTGATGTGGCAATAAACCAACCGCGAGCTGTCAGCCTGAGTGTACAAGTCGTAGAATCGAAGACCGAAAAACCCAATATCAGGATTGGCGGCAGTGATGAGAATGGAATCTTCCTCGGTGCCAACAGCTTGCAACATGCCGTAAATCTTGAACTTGTAGCGCCCCTGAAAGATGACTTGCACACCCGGCTCGATGATCAGCGTCTGCCCGGCAGGGAGGGTTATTTCGCGGATGACGTTGTAAGGATTGCCCGATGGTGTCCAAGTGCCGGACACTGAGCCGGAAACGTCAGTGGCAAGGGAAGGGTGGGCACTAAGTAGCAGAACAAGGAAGGAGACGAAAAGAATGAAAGGAGCGCGCATCTTGGGCCTCCGAGAATAGCTGTTACACCTTTCAATATAACAATTCTTTTCAAGGAAGTCAAGTGCAATTCTTTGCACC
>JAGVQJ010000171.1 GCA_020051775.1 Calditrichota bacterium
ATGGTCGGGTGAAAGTGATTCATAAGAAATATCCGCGGGAGAAAAATCCCTTCTTCTGGAATCACCTCTATTTCCATTTGAAACACCCCGCGACATTTGTCACACAGTATCGTCGTGTGTAAATATTTCATTTCATCTTAAGGAGGTAACAATGAAAACGCTGCTCACGCTCGTTATTGCGTGGATGCTCTTTCTAGTGACGGCCTCTGCCGTGACCATCCATGTACCGGAAAATTACCTGACCATTGGCGAAGCTATCCAGGCTGCCTCAAACGGCGATTCGATTCTCGTTGGGCCCGGAATTTATGATCAGGTGCCCTTCAGCATCAATAGCAATCCAGAGTATATAACCTTACTTGGCAACGGATACCTGGGCGCCGACCGATCCACCATCATCGGTTCAGGGATAGTCCCTCAAGCCAAAGTGGATTTGATCAATGTGGATGGTTGGGAAATCGGCGGATTTGAAATGATCGCCAGCAACAAAGGCGTATCGGCAGATGGCTGTCACGGTGTTCATTTGCATGATTTATATATTCATGAAACGAGTTGGAATTACGCCGACGGTATTGGATTGGATGAAAACACCGACGTTGTCATCGAGCGATGCATCATCACGGATGTGGATTATGCGGGTATTAATCTCTTTTACAATGATAATGGGGATGTGACGATTCGCAATAACACGATTTGCAGCTCCCCCAATGGAATTCTGGTTTTGGGGGATGTCCCGAATCTGGTGCTTGAGAATAATATCATTACAGGATGCGGAGATGGTGTTGAATTCCATGGACAGTGGACGCCAGCCTTATTCCTCGACTACAACGATGTCTGGAACAATGGCGATAACTGGTACAACTGCACCCCCGGCCCGCACAATATCTCCGCCAATCCCCAATTCGTAGGAGGCCCCGGCGGCGGGCAGTACCTGCTGCAAGCCAGCTCCCCCTGCATTGACGCCGGCAATCCCGGTTCGCCGCACGATCCCGACGGCACCATTGCCGACATTGGCTGCTTTTGGTATGACCAAGGCCCCGGTTTGGGCGTCGCTTCGCTGGATCTCGAGCCGGTGGCTCCTCCCATTGTCGTTCCCGTGCAAGGCGGTTCTTTCGATTACACGGCAACTCTGTCTTGCGACACCACGGGTTGGACCGCGGTGGACGCCTGGGCCGACCTGCGACTGCCCAACGGTCTGACCATGGGGCCGCTGTTCATCCGACCCGACATTCACATGGACGCCGGTCAAAGTCTGTTGCGTTCGCTGCAGATGTACGTTTCGGCCTGGGCCATGCCGGGAACCTATTGGTTCCGGGGCTACCTGGGCGACAACCCCTCGCAGACCGTGGTGGCGTCGGATTCATTCAGCTTCGTCAAAGCGGAGTCCAATGGATTCCCCAACCCCGGGCAGAACGCCTATTTAACGATCATCGGCTGGGACGATCCGGTGCAAGTGGAACTACCGGTGGCCGAGTCCGCACTTCCTCAGCAAATGACACTCTCCGCTTCCCCCAACCCCTTCAATCCTTCGACTGCCATCAGCTACGAGCTGCGAGCTGCGAGCTTCGTGAGTTTGAGAGTCTACGATACGGCCGGGAGGTTGGTGGCGACGCTGGTGGACGGCTGGAGAAATGCCGGTAGTCATTCGGTGAAGTTCGATGGATCGGGATTGGCTTCAGGCATGTACCTGGCCGTACTGGAAACAGGCGGATTAAAAACCGCACAGCGAATGCTGCTAATGAAATAGCCCCCGCGCAAAATAAGATCCCCACCTGGTTAACCGGGTGGGGATCTTACACAATTCCCATCTTTCATAAGGAGGTTTCCCATGCGCAGGTTATTGATGCTGATTCCGGCTCTGATTCTTGCCGCTGCCCCGACAGGGGCGGTAACCTGGCACATCCCGCAGGACTACCCCACCATTCAAGCTGCTGTGGATGCCGCAGCGCCCTATGATTCCATTCTGATCGAACCGGGTGAATATGAAGGTTTCTTCTCTTTTGAAGGCCCGCCTCATCTGACCATATTGGGTTCAGGAGCTTTCAGTGAAAACACGACCAGTCTGTATAGATCTTCCCAGAACCCCATTCACAGTTGCGTATGGGTGCAGCACGTCCAGGGCTGGGAAATGGGGCATTTCATCATCCGCCAGCATATGCCACAGGACGCCTCCGGAATCGAATTATGGGACGCTGACAGTTGTTGGGTACATCATGTTGATGTGATGGAAGTTACGAATGACCAGGGGATGGGACTGATCCTGGGAAATTCCGATAACACTACGATTGAGAGATGCCTGGTTCGGGCCGGTAATTACGATGTAATCTCGATGTGGTATGGACCACCTAACCTCAATTTGACTTTTCGAAACTTAACCGTATCCGGCAATGGCAATGGCATTATAAACCGCAGCGCACAACCGAATCTGCATATCGTAAACTGTCTGACCTACCAGAATTCCGTTGCCGGAATCCATATCCAATTCCCGCAATCCTCCTATATCATTCAATTCAATGACTCGTGGGCAAACGGTGGTCCTGAATATAATGGTTTTTACCCCGACTCCACCAATTTAACGGTGAACCCGTTATTGGTAGGTGGCCACATGTGGTGGAGCTTTACTCCCACCGCAAACTCCCCGGTTATAGATGCCGGAGATCCCGATTCTCCTCTGGACCCGGATGGAACCCGGGCCGACATCGGTTGCATATTTTTCAATCAAGGCCCGCCGGGGAATCACCTCTCACTGGCTCTGGAACCTGTGAACCCTCCGATCATTATTCCTCCTGAGGGTGGCTCATTTCTTTATACCACCCAGGCTCAGGACACCTCCGGATGGGCCACCTTCGACGCCTGGGGTGATCTGCGCCAACCAGATGGACAGATAACCAATTCCTTTCTGGTTCGTTCCGATATCCACCTGCTCGCGGGGCAGACGCTCCTGCGACAGTTGCAGGCGCATCTAAGCTCCATGGCTCTTCCGGGGACCTATTGGCTGCGGGCCTACCTCGGAGACCACCCCTCGCAAACCGTCGTCGCTGCGGATTCCTTCAGCTTTGTCAAAGAGGAGACTGGCCTCTCCCCCGGGCCTTATCAACCTCCCTACCTGACCATTACCGGCTGGGATGATCCCGTGCGCCTGGAGTTGCTTGCCGCCTCCGCCCAACCCCAGGAGCTCACTCTGACGGCTTCCCCCAACCCCTTCAATCCCTCGACTGCCATCGGCTACGAGCTGCGAGCTGCGAGCCTCGTGAGTTTGAGAGTCTACGATACGGCCGGGAGGTTGGTGGCGACGCTGGTGGAGGGCTGGCGAGAGCCGGGAACGCATGAGGTGGTTTTCGATGGATCGAATCTGGCGTCGGGGGTCTATCTGAACAAACTAACCGCCGGGGATTTCACGGCGACGGAGAAGATGGTGCTGATGAAATAATCTCAAGTCGCAAGTCGCAAGAGGGGCGTCATGGAATGGTCCGTGACACCCCAGTAAATCAGTAAAATCTGCGTCATCGGTGGTTCAGACAATTATAAAATACAGAGATCAATCATGTCACACCTAATCACTCTTTTCCTGCTGGCTCTTTTGAGCCTCACCGCCCCCGCATGGGCAACCCACATCTACGTTTCCGGCGACCAGACCGGCATCTGGGAAACTGATACGGTGTTCGTTACCGGCGAAGTGCGCGTGCCGCCGGGACAGATGCTGACCATTGTCCCCGGCGTGGAGGTGCTCTTCTCGGTTTACTGCAAGCTGATCGTGGACAACAATGCAACGCTGCGGGCCGTGGGCACACCGGAGGATTCCATCCGGTTTGACGTGTTACCGCCCGACACCGCCTGGCACGGTATTCGGTTTTTGTCGGCCTCGGATTCCTCGCAGGTGAAATATTGTCTTTTGACCAATGGCTCAGCATCCGGTTACGAGGGAGACTCGCGAGGCGGCGCAATATATTGTTATAACTCTGATCCCGCCATTTTTTACAATACTATCTGCGGGAATGCAGCAGCCGGAGGTGGTGGGATTTATTGCGGTTCCCAATCAAACGCCAGCATAATCGGAAATAACATCTACGAAAATCGTTCTACAGGATATTCGAACGATGGCGGCGGTGGTATTTGTTGTAACGGTTCCGACCCTTCAATTATTGACAACATCATTAACGCCAATTCAGCCAATAATGGCGGCGGGATTTACTGCGAATTTTCCGGCCCTCTCATTAGTGATAATTTTATTTGTGGAAATTCGTCTAACGCGTATGGAGGAGGAATTGGCTATTTTTACATCACGGGAGGTTCAATTCGAGACAACCTCATCATCGGGAATCATACTTCATATTTAGGCGGAGGGATTTCTTCCGATTGTGCCACACTCATTTTCGATGGTAATACCATCGTTGGAAATTCGGCGACCTCAGTAGGAGGAATTTTTTGCCATGTAACCAGCCATTTGGTGAACTGTATCATCTGGAACAATGCGGGTCAGCAGCAGGTGGCAGGCGAGCCTTCAGCAAGCTACTCCGACATCCAGGGCGGCTATCCCGGTACCGGCAACATCAACATCTGGCCTGCCTTCGTGGACACGGCTCAAGGCGACTACCGCCTGCAGTGGGGTTCGCCCTGTATAAATACGGGCAATCCCAACCCGCAGTACAACGACCCCGACGGTAGTCGCGCCGACATGGGAGCCTTCTATTACGACCAGTCCATGCCCGTGCGCATACTCTTGACGCCGTACAATCAGCCCATTGAGATTCCCCAGGGCGGAGGCAGTTTCCAATATGCGCTTCATCTGACCAACATCGCGGCCTCATCGCTGACAGTAACCGGCTGGTGCAACGTGACCCTACCCAACGGATCAACCTACGGCCCGGTGTTGGGGCCGGTGAATGTATCGGTGGGTTCCGGCCAAACAGTGAGCCGGGTTCGAATCCAAGCCGTCCCGGCTGGAGCTCCGGCGGGGATGTATCACTACAATGCCTTCGCCGTCGCGGCGGGAGATACGTCTTTTGACAGTTTCACCTTCACAAAAGCAGGGGGTGGGGATTGGGGATTAGGGGTTGGCGGGTGGTCGAATACCGGGGAGGATTTCGGCGCAGCCGAACCACCACTCATAACTCATAACTCATCACTTATAACTTCGTTATCCCCCAATCCCTTCAATCCCTCTACAGCCATCAGCTTCAACCTTGGATTAAATCCAGGGCGGATTAGCCTGAAAGTCTATGATACTGCCGGGAGACTGGTTGCGTCGCTGGTGGATGGTTGGCGGGAGGCCGGTAAGCACGAAGTCACCTTCGATGGATCGTGCTTGTCTTCCGGGTTGTATTTCATCAAATTGCAGGCTGGAGGAGTGTGTGATGTTCACAAGGTGGTTTTAACAAAGTAAAAGCATTTCTATAGCAACGAATCATCCCCCCAACACGTAATTTTTTGGGGGGATGTTTGTTTTATCGGGAGACCTGAATGAAATCGAAATCCTTACTAATGGGTTCCGCCGGGCTGCTGACAGCACTGTTTCTAATGGCCGGTTCTGCCTTTGGCGCCATGCCGCTGACCACCACCAGGGTGGCTTCCGGATTATCCATGCCCCTTTATGTGACCAGCCCGCCGGGGGATATCCAGCGGCTGTTCATCGTCGAACAGGTTTCAGCACAGCTCAAAATCCTGCAAAGCGGTCAGGTGCTGGCGACGCCCTTCCTGGATCTGAATGCCCTGGTCATCAACAACGGAGGCGAACAGGGGTTATTGGGGCTGGCATTTCATCCCAATTACGCCGTCAACGGCTACTTTTACGTCAATTACACGGCCAATTCGGGGAATTCCGTCACTGCCCGGTATCAGGTATCCGCCGATCCCAATATCGCCAATCCCGCCAGCGCTCAGATACTCCTCGACATTCCGGATCCCTATTCCAACCACAACGGCGGGTGCCTCGCTTTCGGGCCGGACGGCTACCTTTATTTGGGCCTGGGTGACGGCGGCAGCGGCAACGACCCTCAGAACCGGGCGCAAAACGGGCTGGTTATGTGGGGTAAAATGCTGCGCCTGGATGTCAACACCGGCAACCCTTACGGCATTCCGACGAGCAACCCTTTCGTGGGCAATCCCAACATGCTTCCGGAAATCTGGGCTATTGGCTTGCGCAATCCCTGGCGCTGGTCGTTTGACCGGCTGACCGGCCACATGTACATCGGCGATGTGGGACAGAACGCCTGGGAAGAGATTGATTACCAGCCCGCTGGAGTGGGCGGGCAGAACTGGGGCTGGCGCGTCTGGGAAGGCAACCACTCCACCGGTCTGGGGGGCTTATCCACCATCGTCCCCACAGTGACCTTTCCGATTTACGAATACGCGCACAGCGGTTCCGCCTCCGTCACCGGCGGTTACGTTTACCGCGGATCGGCTATTCCCGACCTGCAGGGAACCTACTTCTTCGCCGAATTCGTGACCAATCAGATCTGGTCCTTTCGCTACGATGGATTCAACTTGACAAACTTTCAAACTCGCACGACCGAACTCGCTCCTTCCGGCGGTCTGAGCCTCGCTAACATCTCCTCCTTCGGGGAGGACGCTCAAGGGGAGTTGTATCTCTGCGACCTGTATGGCGGGGAGGTGTTTAAAATTATCCCCGCTCTGGATCTCAATATGATACCAGTCAGCCCCCCCATCATCATACCCGCTTCCGGCGGGGCCTTCAGTTTCAACGTTCAGATCCAGAACCGCTCATCCTATTCTATCACCTTCGACGGCTGGATCATGCAATATACTCCGCAGGGACAATGGCAAGGCCCCATGCTGGGGCCGGTCAACTTAACCGTACCCGGTGGTGTATCGCTCACTCGCCTGCGCCAGCAAAACGTCCCCTCGACCGCGCCGGCGGGGATTTACACCTATCGCGGTTATCTGGGACTTTATACCAGCAACACCCAATGGGACTCTTCCAGTTTTACTTATACTAAATCGAATTTAGATATTTCCTGTGGGGAATGGGGGGATTGGGACAACACCGGGGAGACTTTCGCTCCTTTCGAGAATCCCTCGACCGCCGACCAAATTATCCCTGCCATGACTGGGCTGGTACAGATCAGTCCCAATCCTTTCAATCCCAATACCACGATCAACTACAAGCTGCAAGCCGGCAGTCTCGTCAGTTTAAAAGTCTACGATACGACTGGGCGGTTGGCCGCAACGCTGGTGGATAATTGGCGAGAAGCGGGATCATACCAGACCTTGTTCGATGGAGCTAACTTACCTTCCGGAGTGTATTTCGCGCAGTTACAGACGGCGGATCACACAGCCGTCGCTAAAATGATGTTATTAAAGTAAAAGAACTTGAAAGCCACCTATGAGAATGAATGTATTCGGACTCGCGCTGAGTTTAATTCTCACGCTCGCAGCGTTGAAAGCAAACGCCGTCACCTATTACGTTGCCACTACCGGGGATAATCAAAACAGCGGCCTGGACCGCGCCAACGCCTGGCGACAGATCGAATACGCCTGCAATCATGTCGTTCCCGGAGACTCGATCATCGTCGTGGAGGGCGTCTATCAGGAAGGACAGATTCTTCCGGAGATTTCGGGTAGTTGGGACGCTCCCATCGTGCTGACCGGACAACCGGGGGTTTCCGTCGTGGTGGATTCGAGCTGGTTTAAGTTCCCCGAGTTCGTGGATTATTGGCGCGTTATCAATCTGGAAATCCGCAATTCCAACGGTATCGCCGGTATTTATGTGCAGGGCAAACATGAAGGCGTCTTGGAGTTTGTAAACCTGAACGTCCACCACCATCAATATGATGGCTTTTACCTGGGGAGCAGTTTCGATACTCTGGGATTCTACAATTGCGAAATACATGACAATGATTTATCCGGCATCTGCGTTTATGACACTCTTCCCGGCGCAATAGTGGTCAGCCACTCTAAAATCTACAACAATAACGTCAAAGGCATCACCTATGTGCACGATTTCGACGGTGGTTATAATTCGCTGATTGATTCCTGCGAAATCGTTAACAACATGGAATCAGGAGTAGATTTTCACGGCAGTCACAGCATCCTCCGCTGGAATAAAATTTCCCATAACGGGGTGCGAGACACCGAACAAGGTGGGGAGTATGGCGATAAAGGGCTGGGGATGAGCTATACCACGCATGACAATCTGGTGCACAATAATATCATCTACTCTTCCGGCGGCATGGAAATGTATTCCGCGGGGAAGAAAAACCGCTTCCTGAACAACACCCTCGTGAAATCGCATTATTATACACGCCATACCGGTCCGGATCA
>JAGVQJ010000177.1 GCA_020051775.1 Calditrichota bacterium
AAAGAACTGGAATTCAGATACAATCATAAAACCCAGGATATCTTCCCGTTAGTGACTGAATACCTCTGTAATTTGAGGTCAAAACGTTGCTAATCACCAAAGACAAATATCCCAATAGTTAATGAGAATTTTATTGATTGGATAATTGGTGCTCCTCATCATAAAAGTTTAAGGACCTTTTGGATGTCTATGAGAGGGAAAAGAATTAAACCCAAATTAGATGTGCATTATTCACTGAAGGATTCTGACTTTATAATTGCAAACTTTCATTTTTATACTTACAAAATAGATATTTTGAGATTAAAATCGTGGGATCCGAAAATTGACATAGATTTGACTGGCTTATAAAAAGAGGATTTAATGCTCTATATTAAATTTACCGGCGGCTTCCTCGTTCGCTTGGAACGCGGCGAAGAAGTGCAGTCCACCCTGACCCGCTTCCTGGAAGCGAAAGGCATCAACGCCGGGATGATCACCGGGCTGGGCGGCATCGGCAACGCCGAACTTGGTTTCTACGATCTGCCCAATAGAGTCTACCTGCGGAAATTGATACCGGGTAATTTGGAGCTCGTGAATTATTCAGGGAATATCACCCTGGTGGAGGGCAAGCCCTTCATCCACGCCCACGCCGTTGTGTCCGGGCAGGACTATCAAGCTTACTCCGGGCACTTCTTCAGCGCTACTGTGACCATCACCGGCGAGTTCGTCATCCGCCCTGCCGACTGGCAGGTCAACCGCGCCCTGGACGAGGCTTCGGGACTCAAATTAATGGACTTCCCCCGGTGAACTTTCCTCATTCAGAGGCCCCCTTGACGGGCGACTTTTACGTTGACCCTCATCCCTTGACCATGCCACCACCGCGAATAACGATCTCGGTGGCAGGCAATATCGGAGTGGGGAAGACCACGCTGGCACAGCGGATCAGTGAATTGCTGCACTTTGAGGCCTTCCCGGAACCGGTGGCCTTGAATCCCTACCTGGAAGACTTCTACCGCGAACCGCACCGCTGGAGCTTTCCCTTGCAGGTGGTCTTCTTCACGCAAAAGCTGAAACTGCTGCAGAGGCTTGCGGAGAGTCCCCACCATCGCGTCTTAGATCGCACTCTGCAAGAAGATGCCGAAGTCTTCGCGGCCACGCAGTATCAAGCCGGCTATATGGATGATCGCGATTGGCACGCTTACCTTGAACTATACTGTGCCATCGAACCCACAGTCGTGCTGCCGGATCTGATCCTCTACCTCCAGGCGGACGTGGATTTTCTGCTGTATCGGATTGAAAAACGTCGCCGTGTTGCGGAAAAACCCATCGAAAAGTCTTACCTCGAGAGGTTGAATGAAGCCTGCGAAATTTGGATCAACTCGGTTTCACAGAAGACTCGCGTGTTGCGCATCCGCGCTCTGGATTATGAGAGCGGCCCGGACTGGCGCCGTCTTGACGTCCTGGTGCGCGACATCGAACGGCTACTGGCGCGTACGATTCCCTTCCATTTCCACAAATGAAGTACGTAAGACTCTGAAATGAAGCCAGCCTGGATCAGCATCCCGTGTCCGGTATTCGCTTAATCTTCCGTTGACTTTTCCGCTGTTTATCCGTAAATTATAAAGCTGCTAAAAGCAGCGTCCCTTGATCAGGAGTAGCCCTTGAAACGATTCGAATCCCCCCGCAAGGAGCTCATTGAAGGAGTCATAGTCAAAGACTTGAAGGTAGTCCCTGACGAACGTGGCCGGTTGATGGAAATTCTCCGCCGCGACGACTCTTTTTTTCAGAAGTTCGGGCAGGTCTACATGACCACCAATTATCCCGGCGTAGTGAAAGCCTGGCACTTCCACAAGAAACAGGTTGACCATGTGGCCTGCGTCAAAGGAATGATCAAGCTGGTGATGTACGACGCTCGGGAAGGTAGTCCCACCCATGGTCGGATCAATGAATTTTTCCTGGGTGAACACAACCCTAAGCTGGTGCGCATTCCTCAGAATGTGTGGCACGGTTGGAAGGGAGTGGCAGAAACCGAATCGCTGATCGTCAACACTACCACCGAACTTTACGATCCGAGCGATCCCGATGAATTCCGGTTGCCTTTCGACACTGAAGAGATCCCTTACGATTGGGCTTTAAAAATGGGATAACGGCAGAATTGCTGCTACGCGATGGATAAAGTCTGTAGTGATTACCACTGCTTCCAACGAACTTAACGTGAAATCTTCAACCGCGCAAAAAGCAATTGAGATAGATATCGCCAGAAACCTACTAAAACTAATACCAAATGATGATCTATGTACGATAAACTAATTTTCGAAATTTCCAAACCGGGCAAGCGAGGAGCTTCTCTACCCAAATTGGACGTACCGCGCCAAACCGATCTGCTGCCCGCTGCACTGCGCCGCACCAGTCCTCTCGGCCTGCCCGAAGTCAGCGAACCGGAAGTCATGCGCCACTTCGTCAACCTGTCCACTAAAAATCACCATATTGACAAGGGTTTCTATCCCCTGGGATCGTGCACTATGAAGTACAATCCCAAGGTCAATGAAGTCGCCGCCAGACTCTCGGGGCTGGCAGACCTGCATCCTCATCAAGATGCGCGAGACACCCAGGGCGCGCTGCGCCTGATGGTGGAACTGGCCGAGGCGTTGAAGGAAGTCACCGGCCTTGAGGCTGTCACGCTGCAACCTGCCGCGGGTGCGCACGGCGAGCTGACGGGTCTTTTGTTGATGCGCGCCTGGCATGAAGCCCAGGGCCATCAGCGCAAAAAGGTGATCATCCCTGACAGCGCTCACGGCACGAACCCGGCCTCAATTGTCACCGCCGGTTACGAAGTTGTCCAGATCAAATCCAACAGCGAAGGTTTGATTGATTTGGATAGCTTAAAGTGCTGTCTGGATGAGGACGTTGCCGCCATGATGATCACCAATCCCAGCACATTGGGGATGTTTGAGAGCCATATACAGGAAGTTTCCGAGGCCGTGCATAAGGCCGGAGCACTCATGTATATGGATGGCGCCAACCTGAACGCTCTGCTGGGCATCGCCAAAGTCAGTGCTATGGGATTTGACGTCGTGCATATCAACCTGCACAAAACTTTTTCCACACCGCATGGCGGCGGCGGGCCGGGATCCGGCCCGGTGGCGGTGAATCAAAAGCTAATGCCATTCCTGCCGGGGCCGCTCCCTGTCCGCGAGGGCGACAAATACCTCTGGGCTGATTCCGGTCCGAAATCCATCGGCAGGGTTGGCGGCTTTTATGGCAATTTCGGCGTCATGGTGCGCGCTTATGTCTACATCCTGATGATGGGCGCCGAAGGGCTGCGCCAGGTGTCAGAACGCGCCATAATAAACGCCAATTATATACGCGCTCTATTAGAACCTTACTACGATCTACCCTACAAGGGCCGCACCTTGCATGAAATCGTATTCTCCGGGGATCGTCTCAAGGAATTTGGCATCAAGACCACCGATGTCGCCAAGCGCCTGCTGGATTACGGATTCCATGCGCCGACCATCTACTTCCCCCTGATCGTGCATGAAGCTTTGATGATAGAACCCACGGAGACGGAATCCAAGGAAACGCTGGAGGCCTTTGCGCAGACCATGATCCGTATCACCGAAGAAGCCAGGGAGAATCCCGAACTGCTCCATCAGGCTCCTATCACTACCCCTGTGGGTCGTTTGGATGAAGCCGCTGCCGCTCGAAATATGGACCTCGCTTATAAAGGGTCTAAAGTATAAATCTGTAGAAATATGCGCTATATATGACTTGGGGAGTTGGGGATTGGAGATAGTTTATGATGAACGCCATTCCCTCACTCCCCTCTGATCTCCTGCCCGCCTTAGGATTGGCTGATTTCGTGGCTGTAAGTCTCGAAACTACCGGTTCGGATCCTGCTTTCGAGCGGATCTTAGAGTTAGGGGCGGTTAGTTTTTCTCAAGGTCGTGAGGTCAGCCATTTCAGTTCCACGATTCGTTACCGGGAATCGCTGAAATCCGGCAAGGGGGCAGTTTCAGAAACGAAATCTGATCGTTCCGGTACGCCCCGCCGCGTCCTGACCGATTTGCTCACTTTCATCGGTGGCCAACCTGTCATTTGTCATGATCTGGATTATACCTTGGGGTTCCTTGACCCAGCGTTAAAAAGACTGGGTCATGAACGGCTGAGTGAAGATCATCTACTAACCGACACTGGAATATTAGCTTGTGTGCTTCTACCCACGCTTCCCTCGCCCTCGTTATCTGTCCTGGCGCAATACTTTAATGTTGATCCCTCCCTAGGTAAGGGGGAGAGGGGGGATTCAGACAAATCCCGCACCCTATCAAACGCCTGCGTAACCTCCGAAGTATTTTTACATCTTCTTGCTTACCTCAAGCGCGTAGACATCAAATCCGTTGATGTCTTACGCCGGATCGCCGACGGTTTCAAGCACCCCTCCGCCTGGATCTTTCCCGCCTGGTTCAACTACTTGATGCTGTCGCCTACCCTGGAGAGCGATGTTCACCCCTATCGGATTCCCTACCTCTTGGATAACTCTATTGGCAAGCTGCCTAAAATGTCCCGGTTCACAACGGATGATTGCAGGGAGGATTCAGAGCTTGAGCCTGTTGATAGTGCGACGGTCAAGGCATTTTTCACCGCTGCCGGAGACTTGGCGCAGACTTTCCCACATTTTGAGGTTCGATCAGAGCAGGAAGAAATGGCCACTGCCTGCACTGAAGTAATATGTCAAGGGGGTATTCTGGCCGTCGAAGCGGGCACCGGCGTGGGCAAATCGCTGGCGTACCTGGTCCCGGCAATTTATTGGGCGCAAGCCAATCGCGACCGGAGTGAGCGAGTGGTGATATCCACCAACACCATCAACCTGCAGGAACAGCTTTTTTACAAAGATTTGCCGCAATTGGTGGATAGCTTGCCGGAACCGTTTAGCGCGGTGTTGCTGAAAGGGCGCAATAATTATCTCTGCCTCAGCCGCTGGGAAACGTTGATCACCGAGCACCCCCTGCGGTTGAATGCCAACGAACGAATGGCGCTGCTGCCCCTGGTGTTGTGGGCAGCACAAACCCGCAGCGGCGACATCTCCGAAGTTGGCGCTTTCAGCGGAGAGGGATCGTTCGGTCTATGGGGGCAGTTGGGTTCTGAGGGAGGCAGTTGTCGGGGTGCCCGATGCGGATCGCGAAACCGCTGTTTTCATGCTCGGGCGCGCGCTGCTGCGGCCAAAGTAGACGTCGTGGTGGTCAATCATGCGCTGTTGATGGCCGATCTGGCAGCCAATCATCAACCCATCGGAGCTTACAATACTCTGGTCGTGGATGAGGCTCATCATCTGGAACGCGCCGCCTCTCAGCACCTGGGGCGGGAATTGAACTATTTCCAATTCCGCTTCTGGGTCGGACGAATGTATGAGAGCGAGGGAATGCCAAACGGGCATTTGGCGCGCATACTTCAGCATGTTTCCAGGGTGCAGTCCGATCATCCGGTTTTGCCTTCGTTAAAAAGCGCCCTGCAGGAAGCCGGTTATCATGTCAACATGCTACGCCAGGCAGCCCAGGAATTTTTCCGAGTTTTAACAGCGGCCTTGCGTGATAAAATCCCACGCCAGGACAATAATTATATCCCCAAACTGCGCTTACGCAAACCGGCCGATTTCCTCCAGGAGGGCCCTCTGGCGGACGCACCGTTGCTACAGAGCATACTGGCAGTGGAGAAAGCGCTGCGGCAGATCATATCGGCGCTGGATGATATTTCCGCCACGATTTTACCGCAAGCCCCGCAGTGGAAAGACGAAGTATCCGGTGCGATGGAGGAACTGCTGCAATTCAAGGCGACTTTTGTCTTCTTCTTTTCACCGGTGGATGATTCTTGGGTCTTCTGGGCGGAATTGCCTCGCCGCCAGGAATATTTCGCGCAGCTCTTCGCCGCACCTTTGAATGCCGGCGACGTATTGCGCGAACGGCTGTTTAACGGCCTGCGCGCCTGCATCCTGACCTCCGCCACATTGACCGTGGCGGGGCGTTTCCACTATTTTTTTCGTAAGGTTGGTCTGTCGGACACGCCCCATACGCGCACGCTGAAACTGGGAAGCCCCTTTGATTTGAAGCATCAGATGTTCGTGGTGCTGCCCGCCTTTCTACCTTCGCCGCGTTCGCCTGATTTCGAAGCCCATATCGGCGCTTTAACCCGGGAGATCGTCCGCCGAGTGCCGCGTGGAACGTTGGGGTTGTTCACCTCCTATCGGGCGTTGCAGGCTGTCAGTGAAGCTTTGCGTGAGATAATGCCGGGACGAGCTTTGCTGTTGCAGGGGCAGAATGGTTCCAGAGATCAACTACTGCGCCGTTTCCGCGAAGAGCCGGGGTCGGTGTTGCTGGGCACTGACAGTTTTTGGGAGGGCATTGACGTGGTGGGGGAAGCTCTGGAATTGCTCCTGGTGGCGAAATTACCCTTTGAAGTCCCCTCCGAACCCTTGGTGGAAGCGCGGTTGGAAAAACTAAAAAACGAAGGCAAGGACCCCTTCATGTATTACACCGTTCCCGAAGCCGTCATCCGCTTGCGGCAGGGAGTGGGAAGACTGATCAGGTCGAAAACCGACCGGGGCGCCGCTATAATCTGCGATTCCCGGCTTGATCAGTCACGTTACGGTAAGGCCTTCCTGGAATCGCTGCCGGTGCCTATACAGGTTTTTCATACTCCAGAGGAATTAGTGGAAGCTCTGGAGCGGTTTTTCGAGGAGGAGAAAAATGCGTCTTGACCATATCGCCATTGCCGTGTCCGATCTGGACGCTGCCGAAGCTGCCTACAAAGCTTTGGGATTGCCCTGGCAGGGTAGGGAAGAGGTTTCCAGTCAGAAGGTGATGACCAGCATTTTTCAATCCGGAGACAGCCGCGTGGAACTGATCACTCCGACAGCGGAGGATTCGCCCATTTCCGCGTTTCTGTTGAAAAAGGGATCCGGTCTGCATCACCTTTGCTTCGAAGTAGCTGACCTCGAAAGTGAAATCGTGCGATTGAAAGCGCAGGGTTTCCGCGTGTTGAACGAAACTCCTCGCCCCGGAGTGGAAGGTTCGCGAGTGGCGTTTCTGCACCCCGCTTCAACCGCCGGCGTGCTGGTGGAAATCGCCCAAAAACAAATTGGCAAATGAAAAAGTGCAGCGGGCGAAAATAATTCTTGCTTTTTACGCCTTTACTCATTATATTATTTCCCATATACCTAACCCACCTCCCGGGGCTGTCATGAAGAAGCTTATCTTTATTGTCGTCTTTACCTTTCTCCCATTTTCCGCTTCCCTATTGGCCGCAGATTATTCCGCACCGGATACCGATCCTCGCGGGATCCGCGAGGAGATGTTAAATCCGCCTACTGACCGCTACTGGGAGGTTTTACGCACTATCCCCTGCGCCTCGCCCGGCTCCAATAATGCCTGGGTGGGTTCGGCCTGGGCCAACGATGAACTTATCCTGTGTAAGAACATTGCCGGCAGCACTTCCCATCCCCAATTCCTGCGTATTAATCCCCAGACTGGGGCGATCCTCGCCACGGTCAACTTCCCCTTTACCGGCTATATCGTTGGCTGCACCTTTGACGGCACGAACCTGTGGGTGGTACAGTGGTCGCCGGTGAACGTTGTCCATCGTCTCAACCTAGCGGGTGTTGAATTAAGCTCATTTTCGCCCAATGTGGGGCGCTACTCCGCCCGCTCGGTAGCCTGGGATGGTACAGATTTACTGATCGGTTGCAACCATAGCGCCAACAACACCAAACTGGTGAAGTTCACCACGACGGGTACTGTGTTGCAGACTTGGTCCACCGACTCGGTCGTCGGTTGGTATATGGACAGCGATATGAATCTTGCCGAACCCCCCGGCGTCAATTATTATGTGGCGGACAATATTAGCAATTCCATCAAGAGGCTGAGTATCGGCACGACCATCACTATTGTGACTGAGGGAGGTATTCCAGGTATAAACGAGCTTGCAGAAGGCCTGGCCTGCAGCGTGGAAGGTTTGTGGGCTAATGGCGCCTACGCCATCCTAGGCGTGATCTGGGAACTATCCTATGGGTATATTGGACCGCCGCTTTTTCTACACGTCACTCTGACGCCAGTTAATCCTCCCATTGTCATACCGGCACAGGGCGGCTCGTGCCAATTCAATGTTTCCACGTTCAATCAGGGCCCTCTTCAAGGCCCCTACTGGATTTGGACCCGGGACAAGTACCCCGACGGGTCGTACACCAATCCCCTTTTAGGTCCGGTACAAATTAATCCACCCCTCGGCGTAAATATTACTCGTCTACGCCTGCAAAACGTGCCCGCCTCCTTGCCCGCCGGTGTCCACACCTACCTAGGCTACGCCAACGTCTTGGTCAATTACCCAGCCTATGATTCGTCCTTCTTCACTTGGACCAAGTCGGCAACAACCGACGGCGGCTCTTGGATGACCGATGCCTCCAGCACAGACGAACTTTTCCCCGGAGAAGTACCACCCCCCTTCTTAAAGAGGGGCGGGGGGGATAATTCGCTCGTCACCGCCTCTCCTAATCCCTTTAATCCCACGGCAACCATCAGATTTGAGCTTCGAGCTACGAGCTTCGTCAGTCTAAAAATCTACGACACGACTGGGCGATTGGTATCCACTTTGGTGGACGGTTGGCGGGAGGCTGGAACGCACGAAGTGTTTTTTGACGGGACAGACCTTGCTTCGGGTCTGTACCTTTACAATTTGAACGCTGGAAATCAGACATTCACGGGGAAAATGACGTTACTCAAATAGGAGGCCGCCATGAAAACTGCAATTTCTGCACTGGTGATCCTACTGCTCGCGCTCTCCGCATCAGCGCAAGTTTTCACCTCGTCTGCCAACCGGAACAACACATTCCTAACTGAAGGCCTGTTCGGTACGACGCCAACTGGACAGCCTCCCTCTATTAATCCGGCTGATAATTGGATTGTCGCCACCCAGGCTGCCATGTTGGCTTCCCCCAAGTTGGCGGATCTGAACGGTGACGGCGCGCAAGAGATCCTCATGACCACCTACGACATCGTGAATCCCTATTGGGGAGGTTATCTGCACGCCTGGGATGGATTCGGATTCGAGCTGACTGGGTATCCCATTCATCTGACGGGAGCGCCACCTGGAACCCCAGCCGTGGGTGACCTCGACAACGACGGCGACATGGAGATCGTCCAAGGAACGTGGCAGAACCTTTACGTCCTCAATGCCAATGGCACGCCCTACCCTGGCTGGCCGTTGGGTATGTACATTACGCAGACCGCAGCCCTGGCGGACGTTGATAACAACGGCGACCTCGAGATCATCGTGCCGGTGTCCAATGAGATGAGGGTGTACCATCATACCGGCGTCTTGATGATGGCCTTGCCCATTTCCGCGCCAATGGATCTAACTGCCGCGGCTGTGGGTGATCTGGAGGGAGATGGAACGCTGGAGATTGTCACGGCAACATTCGTTGCCTCGGGTTCTCCCAATGGTAGCATCCTGGCCTGGCATGCCAATGGCCAATTAGTTAATGGATTTCCAGTCAACGTGGCAGGTTCCGTCAAATCACCGCCGGCGTTGGCTGATGTGGACAACGACGGCCAGATGGAAATCATCGCCGGGATCTGGAATCTGTCCGGTGTGGATCTTTTATACTTGATCCAATTTAACGGAACGATCAAGCAGGGCTGGCCGATCGAGGCTGCCTACAGTCGCCTCTCCAGCCCCACGGTTGGCGACTTGAACGGTGACGGCGATTTGGAAATCGTCGTGGGTGGTTGGTCCACTGCGCCTTCAGGCGAGAAGATGTATGCCTTCCACCATACGGGAATGCCGGTCACCGGCTTTCCGGTAGTACTGCCCAATACTCCCTCTGGCAATATCAATTCTTCCTGCGTGATAGGCAATCTGGACAGCGATCCGCTACCCGAGATCGTCGTGAAAGTAGTGAATAACATCTACGCTTTGAATCACGATGGGACCATCCTGGCGGGTTTCCCATATTGGCTGAATGATGAAGATCATACTGGTACGACCAGCCCCACTCCTGCGATCGGTAATATGGATGATGACGATCAAGCGGAAATCTTCGCCGCCGCCTGCTTCAACAGCGTCATGTTAATAGATCAACCCGGCGGTTACGATCCCTCGCTGGGTTACTGGCCTTCGTTCCGCCGCGATCCTTCCAATCAAGCGGCCTTACCTTCCTCTAACCTTCCCAATCTGGACGTGATGTTGATACCGCCGGCGGGTCAATCGCCGTTTGTAATTCCAGCCGGTGGCGGAGTACTGAATTTCACTGCCGCTGCGTGCAATCATGGCCCCCAAGCAGGGCCCTTCACCGTCTGGGCGCGCATGCGTAACCCTGATGGGACATATTCGTTGCCCACCATTGGGCCGTTATCCATCAATCTGCCATTCAATACCTGGGTATCTCGTTTGCGGAGTCAGAACATCCCCGGCTCATACGCCGCAGGGATTTACCTTTACATCGGATATGCTTCCTGGGGTGTTTTCCCCGTAGACAGCTCTTACTTTGCTTTCGCGAAAGGCGCTTCAAGTGACGGCGGCCTCTGGATTACGGATGCCTCCTGCTCTGGAGAACCGTTCCCCGGTGAAATCGGAGGGACACGCTCTGTCGTGTCCGATTTCAGCTTGATAGGAGCTTACCCCAACCCTTTCAACCCGACCACGACCATTAATTACGAGCTGCGAGCTGCGAGCCATGTCAATCTGAAGATCTACGACACTTCCGGGAGGCTGGTAATTACCTTGGCCGACGGCTGGCGGGAAAGCGGGAAGTATGAAATGACCTTTGATGGGTCTAAATTGGTTTCGGGGATTTATCTATATCAAATGAATGTATCGGGGTCGGGGACAACCCCGATTACCAGATCGGGCAAATTGGCGCTGCTGAAATAAATACTGGTTGACATCTCACTTAAAATTGCTTATCTTTAGAGGGTGATCAAAGATCTATCTGAACGGGCTATCTAATGAAGAATTCAAGATCGAATCGGGCGATGTTCGTGCTGGCGGTATTGGCGCTTTTAGTTTGGAATACCTGCTGGAGTTCAACTGTGGCTATTGTAGGCGGGAATGCCACTCAGGATGGTCGTCCCCTGTTGATGAAATTACGAGATAACTCGGAAGGTCCCAACCAGGAGTTTGTGTATAACAACGCCGGTCCTTTCGCCTATATCTCCGTGACCTATAGAGATTCGGCTGATCAGGCCTTTGGCGGAGTCAACAATGTGGGCTTCGCCATCATCAATTCCAACGCTTGGAACTTTAACGACCCCATCCCCGGCCCGGATGATGACGGCTTCATCATTCGCCAGGCTTTGCGTACTTGCCAGACAGTAGACGACTTCCAGGGGATCATGGATTCCACTAACCTTACGGGTCGAACGAGACCGGCTAACTACGGAGTGGTGGATGCCACCGGAGCCGGAGCCTTCTTCGAGGCGGCGGCGACCGTTTATTACCGCTATGATCTGAACGACAGCAGCGCCGCTCCGGACGGCTATATGGTGCGAGCCAATTTTGCGTATAGCGGCAGCACTTATCATCTGGGGCAGAATCGCCACGATCGGGTCATGGTTCTGTTGGATTCCGCCTATGCGGGTAACTTCATCACTCACGACTATATCTCACAGGTCATCTGCCGCGATCTGAATAACGACAACCACAACCCCTACCCCCTTCCCTTTCAGGGGCAAGACGGGACGCTGCCTTATGGATTCCTGCATACCCATGAATGCATAAACCGCGAAATATCGAAGTCCGCTTTAGTTGTTCAGACGGCGCTGCCGACGGAAAATCCCTTACTGTCCACGGTATGGGCGCTGGTTGGTGAACCCATCTCCACAACTGCATTGCCCCTTTGGATTTTAGCGCAGTCGGTGCCGGTGGAATTCGATGGTCCGCCTGGAATCGGTTCTTCCTTGAACAATAAAGCCCTGCTGTTCCGGGAATACCTGTATGATTTCAGCGTGGATAACGATGCTTTAGACACCTGGCGCCTGGTAGATGAGCGCGGCTGGGGTCTTCTGCCCTTGTTGACTTCGCTTGATGATCTGGCGACAATCCGCGGTGATTCCGCGCTGGCGGTATGGCGGAACACAGGGCTGCCAATTCCCGCAGTCGCAGCCTCCCTGCAAAACAGCATCGCCACCTTCACCTATGCGCAATTAGACGCCTGGGGTCCTCCGGATGAACCCAGCCTGAGCATCGTCCGGCTTAATCCGACCGAGGTGCGGCTGAGCTGGTCGCCGGTGTCCACTGACATATTCAATCGCCCCATCACCGTCACCGGATATACGGTCTACACTGCGACGGCAGCCTTCTACAATCGCTTCTCCGGCGATTCATTGACTACGGTTACGACTCCGCCGCTCGTCTTACCTTCCAGTGATTCTGTGCGTTTTTACCAGGTGCGAGCCAGGCGGTAGATAAATAATCTGAAGTGAAAAACAACAAGGGGCGCACCGACTGTGCGCCCCTTGCATTTTTTCAATTCCGCAAGATCGCGAAGCATCTTGCGCATAAAAGTGACTCGGTCACTTCACCAGCATCATCTTTTTAACAGCCGCAAAGTCGTCCGTCTGGAGGCGGTAGAAGTACATGCCTGAAGCCAGGTTTGTAGCGTCGAAGTTGATTTGATGTACTCCGGCATCTTTAATGCCATTGACCAGATCCGCCACCATGCGCCCTTGCAGATCGAAAACCGCCAGGCGTACATGCCCCGATTGAGGCAGCGCGAAGCTGATGGTAGTAGCCGGATTGAAGGGATTAGGGTAGTTCTGATCCAGGCCGTAGGCGCTGGGGATCTGCGAGGCTGTTGTCGGGTGATTTTCGTACGGCGCAAAGCTTTCACCCCAGTTGTCCCAGTTGCTCACTAACGGACCGCTGTTACCCGTGGCCAGCTTGGTATAATCGAAGCTGGAGCTATCCCATTTAACGCTGTTGTACAGACCCACATATCCCCGGTAGGTGTACAGGCCCGGAGCGGCTGATCCCGGCACGTTCTGATTGCGAAGACGCGAGACGGTGACTCCGCCTGGGACCGTTAGATTGACCGGACCCAGCATGGGACCTTGCCAAACTCCACCGGGAGTGTACTGCATGATCCAGCCATCGAAAGTGGCTGGAGTGGTCTGGTTATTAACTACCGCCACATTGTAACTGAAACTCCCCCCCTGCGCGGGGATCTGGATCGGCGGGTTCACGGGTGTCAAAGTCACGTCCACATTCTGTGGCGACGGTGGACCGAAATGCAAACCGTAACTGCTGACCGGTTCCATTGGGCCGGATCCATCAAATGAACACTGTACTCCCAACTGGCCGTTGGCATTTTCTAAACCGATGGTTGCCTGTGGGAAGGGGGAGGTCGAACCTGGAATGACGTACTTGTACATGTAGTCGATCGTGCCGTTGGCATTCAGGATAATCTCGAAGGTGAAGTAGTCGCCCGTTATGGTGGAGGGGTAGTGACCGATACTGTCCCATTCCATGATGAAGCGGCTATTGGGAGCATCGTAGTAGTAGAACGCCGCGCCGTGTCCCCCGGCCATATACATATCATCCCAATAGATTGCCAGCATATTATTAGGATCTGCGGGGTTGGGTATGGCCGTATTGACGTAGGCGGTTGAAGCGGAGGTGAAAGAAGCCCAACCGTTGGAACACATGCGCACGGAATTGTACATCTGTCCCGAGAAGAAGGGGAACGCAAATCCGACATTGAAGGGGCCTACATTTTGGTCGTCGCTGTTCAGACCGGTATTGACGCCCTGCAAGGCTCCCGGCCGAGCCGGATTGATCTCCACCCAGTTGAAGGGAACGACGGTGGCGAGGTATTGTGCCGGGCCTGAAACAGCGATCTCCGGAGCGTTGGTAATGGGGCCATCCCCGGCGGCGTTGTAGTAACACACGCCATAGGTGAAATTCCCGGTGAAGGTTAGATTGTCCGTATAGGTGGTGTTGGTTCCCGTCAGTGTCGCGATTACCGCGCCATTGCGATAAATCTTCTGACCGTCCCAGGATCCCGCCGGCCAATAGCCCTGATGCGCACCCTGCGTTGGAGCCGTCCAATTGATCACGGCTGTCAGATTGGCGGGGCTGTTCGCGGTCACCGCAGGAGGTGCTGCCGGAATGTCCAAACCGATCCAAGATGAATCCCGTGCCTGGATGCCATCGCCGTAGGAATTATAGGGAATCCACTTATAGGTGTACATCCCGGGAACAGAAATGTTGTTGTCAGTGTACGTGCTGGGCTGTCCAATCAGCACATTGGTTAATGTTGTGAGCAGTACATTATTGCGATAAAGCTTCACGCCGGAGAGCTCCGTCAAAGGTAGATTGTTGGCGGTCACCGCGGGGTTGGTCCAGGTGAGTGAAGCAACCAATTGTGCCTGGTTGGGCGCTACGTTGTAATTGGTCACATGGTTGGGAATCAGCATCCCACCGCCGGATTGATCGAACGGCAAAGCGCCCATGTCGGCGCGGCTGCCATCTGGATCCAGCGGGCTGGCCGGATTACCGGAATCAATACAGGGTGAAACGGCCTGCAGGTGGAAGTCGTCCGAACCGGGTTCGACGAATTGCGGATCCTCCATGATATTCCCCTGCCCGGACAGCGGCATGGAACTGCAGCTATAGGAAAAGGCGAGACTACCGAAATATTCCGGGCTGGTCGTGGCAGTGTTTCCATAAAGTATGTTGTTGGCCCCGCCTATTGTTCCGGAAGGCACGTAGAGGCCCGCGCCCTTGGCCGTGGCCGTGGCGTTGGTGCAAACGTTTTGGGTGATCGTATTGTTGATCAGGGAGTTGTTGCCGGCGGAAACGAGGAGGCCGGCGCCATAATAGACTGAGGTATTATCGTAGACGACATTGTGGTCAATCATGCTGGAAGAGCCGATGAGGCGGATCCCGCCTCCACCACAAGTGCCTCACGTGCCGGTGGCGGCATTGCGCGCCACAACATTGTATGAAACGTTGGCTCCGATGCAGTTATTCAGTACGATGCCGCCGCCGTTGGAGCCACTGGAAGCGGAATTATCCACGATCAAATTGTGGGATAAAGTGGCTGCGGCGTTGGTAATGTAAATGCCGCCGCCGTCCCAATAATTATCGCAGTTGGAGATGCGCGAGTGGGTGACGGTGATGGCAATACCATTCGAGTAGATGCCCGTGCCGTAGGTGTAATAGGGCGAAACCCCATGCTTGCACCACTCGATGACACCGTAACTGATGATGCTGGAAGCCGAGGCACCCGCTTCAAAGCGAAGACCGGCCCATTTGCAGGTCTCAGTGGGCGATTGGCGCACAAACTTGATGCTGTCAGCGGAGGTGCCTACGGCATTCAAAGTCCCGGCAATCGTCCACTTCCAGTTCCCATTGTGCAGGAAAGTAGTTCCCGGGGTGATGGTCAGAGATTCGCCGGGACGTACCTGGATGTCGCCGATGACGATGTAACTTCCCGGTCCTAAGGTCCCGTACTGTGGGCCGGAGATCTGCGGCTGAGCAATAGCCAGACTACAGATTCCCAGGCACAGAATGATAAGAAATTTTTTCATACTCTCCTCCAACTTTTTGATGGTTATTTATCACCCGATTTTTAGTGGTGTCCAAGCGAAACGTCCGCCTCGGCGATGCTTCACGGTTAATCCCAATAAGGTGAACCTGAATAATATACATATTTATTTTGCTGATGTCAAGATCCCAAACGAATTATTTCACAATTTTATTCATGCCTCCCGCAGTAGAGGATTACTTCATCAACATCACCTTGCTTATGGCACTGTCATCTCCCGCCTGCAGACGAATGAAGTACAATCCTGACGCTAAATTTGCCCCATCGAAAGTAACCTGATAAAATCCGGCTTCCCGTTGACCCTCCACTACCCTCCTAACAATCCTCCCGGCGGTATCATATATATTCAATTTAACGTTGCTTGCAGCTTGCAGCTTGAAGCTGATCTCAGCGGTTGGATTAAAGGGATTGGGGTAAGCTGAAAGATTTGGCGCTTTGGGATCTTCTGATTGAACGCGTGGCTGATCCCCTTCCTCGGCATTTAATGACCATGTGTCCACGATCGTTGGATCAGGGTTACCCGCGAGTTTGATCACCGGGAGGCTGTCTGTAGACCAGATGAGATTGGGGTAATCACCCGCGCAGAGAATGTATTGATACTCTCCGCTGGGAATGTTGCCCGGCACGCGCTGAGTGCGTATGAACATGCCAATACCCATAGGCAGGTTTGTATGGATCGGCCCCGCTACGGCCGAAGGCAGGACGCTGTCCGGGAAAATGGTTTTCCACCAGAAATCCACTACCAAAGGATTCGGTGCGCTGTTATAAGTCTGCAAGGTATAACTGAATGATCCACCCTGGGCGGGGATCTGCACCGGAGTGATCGCCGGAATCATGGTGGTGCTCACGTTCACGGCGGGTTGGTTATATTTTATCAGAACAGGATGAGGGGTCTCGTATTCCGGCCAAACAAAATCACCAGCGACGATGACGTTATTCTGTACGTCGAGTGCGACGTGCGATCCTCCTTCCCAGTAAGTATCAATGTCAAACGATGCGCTCCAAATCAAGTCTCCTTGCGAATTGTATTTTCTGGTAATCCCCGCCACAACTCCGAAGTACGGAATATCACTCCCCGTGACGTAAAGGTCATTGTTTCCATCTACAGCCAGCCCGGAGTAATGGGTATAATATTCCGTGAACCGGCTTAGTTGCCTCATCCACTGAAACTGACCGGTCGAAGTGTACCGGACGATGATATTTCCATATCCTGCTGAATAACCGGATACTGCCACACTACCATCCGTGTCAATGACAAGGTCAGTGGCTCGCTCATAGCTGTTTTCCCCATAGTCGAAGAGTGCAGTCCACTGCACCATACCGGCGCTGTTATATTTAAGAGTGAAAAAATCGGAATCATACCAATCGTTGGCGGCGCTGCCGGCTAGGTAGAGATTGCTCAGGGTGTCCACCTTCAGGGCGCATACGTAATCTTGTAAATGACCCGGTCCATCATAAACAGCGACCCACTGCTGCTGCCCCTCGGCATTATATTTGACCGTTACGATATTCTCGTATTGACTGGGCCAGGCTGGGCTGGTGCAATTTCCAGAAACGTACACATTGCCATCCTCGTCAACGGTCAGGGCTTCGGCGTGATCATTGGATAACAACGGGCTGCTGTACCGCGCCACCCACATCTGATTGCCCTGCGGGCTGTACTTAATGGTGGCATAATCGTAATCCATAGTGTTGGCGGAGCTGCCGGTCACATATACGCATCCGGATGGATCAATGGCAATTGCGGTGGCATTATCCACATTGTTGCCGGTGCCATTGTAGGTGGCTGACCAGATTTGTTGACCGTTCGTATTGAATTTGACTGTCACATAGTTATAACTCATCCCCGTCATTTCACCCCAACCCGTCATGTATACATTGCCCTGGAGATCCACGACCATATCGGTAGCGATACAACCACCGGTGGGGGAGTTTCTGAAGTACGAAGTCCAGAGCGTGTCGCCGGCGGGATCGAACTTCATGGCATAAAATCGAAAAGAGGGGGAATATTGTTTCCAGATTGACCCGCCTATGTAAACATTTCCAAGCTCATCAATTCCCAATCCACGGGAAGCCCCCAGGCCATGTTCTAAGCCGCTATTGCAAAAATCCCATTGTTCGGTCACGATGGCCTGCGCTGAATTGATAGTGGCGTGGGAGGCAATTGCCATCAAGGCTGCCAGGATGAGTTTGCATGATGCTTTCATGATGACCTCCACGTGTGGGGATAGTGGTGGTGTTTAGCCGGGATAATCAGTTAGCAGCTTATTACGGAGAGTATTGCTCATATCTACCGATCCCCTCATCTCTTGAAGAGGGGATCGGTAAATCATGGCAGGTGATATTTCAGCTATTTCATCAGCATCATTTTGCCGACGGCACTCTGGTCACCCGTTTGCAAGCGGACGAAATACAACCCGGAAGCCAGATTCGATCCATCGAAAGACACGCGATGATTCCCCGCTTCCTGCCGGCCGTCTGCTAACGACGCCACCAGTCTGCCTGACGTGTCGTATACATTCAATCTGATGCTGTTGGCAGCTTGCAACTCGAAGCTGATCGCTGTCGTCGGATTAAACGGATTGGGGGAAACCGCCAGTTCCAGGCCCGAAGGGATAAAAGCGGTCTGCGACCGCTCGCCGGGGAATGGTTCTCCCGAACAAATTGCATCCCACACCATGGGGCCAGTGCCCGCTACCGCTGACTTGGTGAATGGGAAAGAGGCCGAGTCAATGGCCGGATAGGTGAACGATAAGTTGGCGTAACCCAGGTAGGTATAAGCGCCGCTTGGATAAGTTGCTGGGATGTTTTGGACGCGTAGTCGGGAAATGGTAATCCCGACCGCAGGATTGACGGTAACCGGGCCTAAAGTCGGCGAGGTGTAGGTTCCATTGGGGTATTTCATGCGCGCCCAGACAGTGAACGGAACCTGTGCGGGGCCGTTGTTCACTACCGCCGCATTGAAGGAGAAGCTGCCGCCGCCTGCCGGAACTACAATCGGCGGATTGACAGGAGTCAAGGTCACGTCCAATCCGGGTGTACCGGCGGAAACCAATTGTACGTCTC
>JAGVQJ010000014.1 GCA_020051775.1 Calditrichota bacterium
AAGCGGTTCTCACCTTTTCAGCATGTATTATTTTTTCCTGACAGATATCCATTTGTGCCTCCTAATATATGAACATCTGTTCATATGTCAAATTATAAACCGGGTGTCAATAGTTTTTGAGATTTACTTTCAAAACATGTAAATTGGAATAATATGCAATTTATTCAAGGTTATATAATATTGATAATAACAGCATGTGGATGTATAGTCTCTACGATTCAATATAACCTGCCCTGAAAAAAGCACCAGATAGAATCGGATTGATTAGATTTGACTGATGCTTTCCCAGAAGACGCTTCAGAGCCCACCCCTGAGATAGATAACTTTAAAAATGTGTTTTTACTCTCAAAAAACTCAACATAGACTTGATTTAATGGCCGGAATTAGCAGTATCTAATGTCAGATCAAATAGTTTTCGTGGATAGACTCCGCAATCCCTTAAATCATTGACATCCAATGTTGATATTAGTACATTCTTATATAAAAAATGATCAGCTTATTATTTACGGTGGAAAGGGAGCTATAATGAAGCGAGAACCTGTCATCGGTGTGCAGCCTGAGATCATGCGCTGGGCTAGGCAGACGATAGGTTTGTCAATCCCTGATGTTGCGCATGCCATCAAAAAATCCATCGAGAAAATTGAAGCATGGGAAGATGGCACAGATGCGCCAAGTTACGTCGAGCTGGAAAAGCTGGCTTACAAGGTCTATAAACGTCCGCTAGCCGTTTTTTTCCTGCCAGCACCTCCAGAAGAGGTTACGCCAGAACGAAAGTTCAGGACACTGCCCCAATCTGACCTGCAAGCGCTTGCCGCCGACACCTATCTCCAAATTCGAAAAGCACACGCCTTTCAACTTGCACTCAAAGAAGTGTTCGGCAGCCGTAAAATGAATGAAAACTGCGTCTGGCAGTCAATTACACTGTCCCGTAGTGGACCCGTCATCGACCAGGCGAATTCTATTCGCAAATTCTTGGGAATTACAATTGAAAATCAAATAACCTGGAAAAGCGATGAACTGGCCCTGAAAAAATGGCGTCAGGCAATTGAGGATGCGGGTGTATTTGTCTTTAAAGCAGCTTTTAAACAAAAAGATATCTCCAGTTTCTGCTTAGTGGATTGCGATTTTCCTGTTGTTTATCTCAACAATAGCACAACAAAGACGAGGCAGATATTCAGCCTTCTTCATGAACTGGCGCACCTATTGTTGAGCATCAACGGGCTGAGTAAATTCGATAAAAGCTATATCGACAGATTGCCCTTCGCCGAGAAACAGATTGAGCGATTTTGCAATGCTATTGCTGCGGAAGTGCTGATTCCGTCTGATGATTTTCAGAAACAGATTGCCCATTTTCCCGCCAATGTCGAAAACTCTTCGGAACAGCATTTCGACGATTTAGCTACCCGCTACGGAGTTAGTCGGGAAGCTATTCTGCGCCGCTTTCTTGACCAAGGCCGGGTTGGAGCAGCATTCTATGAGCATAAAGCAAAACAGTGGGCTGCGCAGAAAAAGTCTGGTTCTGGCGGTGACTGGTATGCATCACAAAATGTTTACCTAAGCGATCGATTTGCCAAGGAAGTTGTAAGCCGCTATTACCGACACCAAATCACGTTGGAACAGGCTTCCGAATTTCTTGGGATAAGGGCGAAAAACTTTGCTGGTCTTGAGCAGAGAATTCTGCAAGGGGCTGAGGCATGATTTATGTTTTTGACACCAGTTCTCTGCGCGGACTCCAGCATTTTTATCCGACAGTGTTCAGGTCGATTTGGAACGGCATAGACGCACTGGTCGAGAGAAACGAACTTATTTCAACCCGCGAAGTCTGGAATGAGCTGGAACGTCAGAATGTGAGTGATGAAGTTCTATCGTGGGCAAAACGCAACAAACAGATTTTCACAAAACCGAATGTGTTGGAACTGCAATTTGTCTCACAGATATTTAGGATCAGACATTTCCAAGGGTTAATCGGCGAACAGCAGCGGCTAAAAGGGACGCCTGTTGCAGACCCTTTCGTTATCGCTTGTGCCAAAGTTCACAACGGAACCGTAGTTACCGAAGAGCGGCTAAAGGAAAACGCTGCTAAGATTCCAAACGTCTGCGCGCATTTCAATGTGCCTTGTGTCGGTCTTGAAATCTTCATGCAGCAGCAGGGGTGGAGATTCTGACGTTAATAGATCTAAAGATGGTTTATCTGAAAACAACATAAAAAATAGTTGAGTGCTTTTTCTTAAGCTTTATTTCACAATTTTGCGATTCTTAAGTATGGCCAGGGCTTCTGCAACTTCGCGCCCCTTTGCTTCAATAATATCAATAAGTTCTTTCGGTGTTCGGGTGTCTATATTGGGCTTTTTGTTTGGATTGACTGCCTTAAGGTCGTAGACGGCATCTTCAATTTCTTTGGCTTTGGCAGCCAGCTCCCTCAATTCGCGTGTCAGCTCCCAGGCCTTGGTTTCGGCCTCCTCTATGGCCTTCTCATCGCAAGGTTTGGCTTTCTTTAAGTCTTTAAGCCGATCGTTCCACTGGGCGGTCTGCTGACCCTTGGCAGTAGCTTGCTCCCTAAGTGGTCTGGCCTCCTCAGCGGCGATCCTTTTCCGTTCGTCCATGTCCACAGTCCAGGAAAGCTCGCTGTCTCCTCTCGTCGGAAGCAGCCGCAGAAAACCCTCAAAATGCTTGAGCATCAATGGGATTTTCTTCCTGATCTTCAAATCGGACAGGTCGTAATACCAGATCTTATGTGTTTGCTGTCCCTTGGTGAAAAAAAACAGATTGGTTTTGACTCCGGCACCTGCTGCTGTAAACACGCCGCCCGGCAGACTGACTATGCACCACAAGTCACAGTCGTCGAGCAGTTTGCGTTTGGTTTTAACAAAGGCATCTTCATTAGTCCGGAAAAGAAGCCCCTCATCAAGGACGATCCCGCACCGTCCACCCTCGCGCAGGCTGCGGATGACATGCTGGAGAAACAGCACCTGCGTCGCGCCGGTCTTGTAGTCGAAGTTGGTCTGGGCTTCCTTGCCTTCCTTCCCGCCAAAAGGCGGATTAGTCAGTATGACATCGAAGGTCTGCGGTGCGTGCTCAAACAAACCGCCATATGTCTCCTGGCCGGTTAGAGTGTTGCCATGCCAGAGGTTCGGCTTGTCGATACCGTGCAGAATGAGATTTGCCAGAGCAATCGGATATATGAGGTTCTCTTTCTCGCGGCCCCAGAATGTCCGTTGTTTAAGCGTTTCAAGTTGGTCGCCTATAGCTTTGTTGCCGATTTTTCCCATTATGTGTTCGAAGCTCTGGGCAAGAAAACCGCCGGTGCCGCAGCCCGGATCATAAACAGTATCATCTATATTGGGATCGATAACTTGGACCATCGCCTTAATGACCTGCCGAGGGGTAAAAAACTGGCCGCCGTCATTGCCTTTCTCCCCCATCTTTAATAACAGCCCTTCGTAAACCTGTGAAAGCGTGAATACATGTGTCGAGTCCACAGCCTCAGTGGTGAGCTGATCTACCTTGTCCAAAACATCCAGAAAATTTCGTTCTGTGTCTATTCGCACCCGCTCGACGCCGGTCATTATCTCGCTTATGACTTTCTGGCGGGATGATACATCGGATCGATTCTTCAAGCCCTTCAGGTGTGGCAGCAACTCCGTGTTGACGAAGTTAAAAAAGGCGTTTTGAGGTGAGTTTTGCAGTTCAACACGTTTGTTGGTTTGTCCCTTCTGCAATGTTTCAGGGGGAGCTGCCCAGTCCCGCCAGCGAAATGGAGCTTCCAGCGAAGGCCGATAAGGCACGCTAAGCGCTTCTGCCTCTTGCTGCTCACGATGTTCCTTCTCGTCGAGGATGCGCAGAAAAAGAATCCAGGTTAGTTCGGGAACATACTGCATAGCCCCGGCGCAGTTGCCACGACGCATAATGTCACAGATACTCTTGACCGCCTGATCCACCGATTGCTGTGTGACCAGTCGTTTGCCGTTGCCATTGGTATTCCGACGTCTCGCCATATATTTATACACCTTCCTGAAACGCGTTTCGAATGACGGCACCGGGAAGTGCCAAGATAGTATTGAGTTCCTCTGTGCAGGCTCTCTCGGCTTGAGACACAATGCTCAATTGTGATGTCAGCGAGTCAGCTATCTGCCGCTGCTCTTGAAGTGGCGGACAGGGAAGCTCAAGCGCACGGATGCTCTTGAGAACCAGGTGTTTCAAGCCCGCTCCGGCTCCCAAGCGTTTGACTTGATGCATAACGAATGGGCTCGTCATAGCGTGGGCTACGAAATGTGGATCGACAAGGTCGTGTTTCAGTTTGATAATCGCTACACTTACAAAGAAACTGAACTCTCGATCTGTATTTACAACACAGGGGATGCCAAGAGTTCCGTCCTTTGAATAAAGGATATCTCCTCGTTCAGCTTTCGCGCGAGCGGAAAACTGCTTGTGGTCATCTTCGGTTACATAGCTAACATTCTCAAAGTTTAAGCACCCGCTCTGGATGTTCGTGACGGTTACAAATGGTACACCGCGTGGCACATACGTTGGCGTAACATGGGGACCGTCAGTTACAAGATGTGATATCTCTTTTATTGTTCGCAGATTCCAGTGACGCATTTTCTCCGGAGCAAAAGTGCTCCGCAGGATTGCTGATTTGAGGGCAGCAAAATCAGCAATCCTTGCTTTGCTGGCCGAATGAGCTACGTCAATGTACAGCATGCTCGTGAGGAGTCGCGCCAGTATCTGAGATTGCTCCGTTATCGGTGGAACTGGAACAGTTACGGAATCCGCAAAACCTTGGTTGATGCCCCCAATTGCAGCACCCTGGAAGCGGGTCCTAATCGCATTTTGCCCGGTTCCTCCCCATATCCAATAGAACAACAGCCGAGGGAGAATCTTCTGGTCATCGGTGCGACAAATGAAGACATGCTCATTTACAACCGCCTCACGAAACGGGAAGGATTCGTCCACGAAGCAAGTCTTTCCCGTAGTTGCGCCATCCTTGACGATCAGGATGTCCCCCCGGCGAATATGTCCGCGTGGCATGTTCTCGTAATAATCACGAGGAACATAGCGCATCACGGAGAAGTCAAATAGCCCTTGTGGAGTCATATGCTCGGCGCTGATGCTTGGCACACCACTATTGACACCGACAGCCCCACCTTTGGGCCGTGATCCGCTCTCCATGCACACCAGCAGATCAGCTAATTTAGACCACCGCCATTCCGGCGGAAGGCTCTTCGCGTATAATTGATCTGCCAGGGCTTTCAGCGTGCTCATGCGGCGAACATCCTTGTCTTTGTTTCGCGCAGAAGATCAGCAGGCTTGCCTGCTGCTTGCAGTGCTGCCAGTCCACCGGCCAATTTGACTTCCGGTGTTGAGAAAATCTGTGGATTTTCAAGCCCTTCGGTGCCGCCTCGCTCAAACTGACTGGCAATAGCACGGATCGTATCGGCAGCGCGTTTTGACAGGGTGTTCAGCCAGTCTTCGTTCTTGTAAGTGAAGGCCAGCGTGCGGTCCTGACGGGTGCGGGGGTTTATACCCCAGCCGAGTTCAGCCAGCACATCGTAAAGGTCGTAGACCTGCCGGTCTTCCACCATCCTCACTACGGTTGGTGAATAGCCCGAAGTCACAAGAGCGTCGATTAGTTCCTGGCGTGAGGGCGGATCAATCCAGCGATTCCTGAAATCGTCCAATGTATGGACCTCCTGAACTAGGCGGGCAGCAAGGCGGGCTTTGTAATCCTCGATGGGAACCGGCATAGCTTTGCCATCCACATCGGTGATGATGAAGCGTCCGGCGGCTGTTATTTGAACGTCGAAGCCTTCGACACTGATGGTCGGTTCAGGAGGAGGCGGAGGTAAAGGCGGATCAGGGCCGCGACCTATGCGGGGTTTGACCGGCTTCGTGATAAATTCCTCTCCGAAGAGACGTGTTGCGTCAGTATAGTCATAAATCCGAAACATCAGCTTTCCGGTGGGCACATCAATGCGCGTGCCGCGTCCGACCATCTGATAGAAGCTGATAGGGCTTTTGAGATACTTGAAAAAAACAATGTTCCTAATGCAGGGAACATCTACCCCTGTTGACAAAAGATCAACCGTTGTAGCGATGAAGTGACTGCGAGAGGAAGCGCGGAGATCAGGAAGCTGATCATTACCGCTGCTTGCTGCAGTGCACTTGAAGGCGTAATATTCCAGTCTTTGCTTGCTGTTTTCAGCACACCATTTTGCATAGAGGTTGTTCATGCATATGGCTACATCGTCGGCATGACGGTCGCGGGCGCAAAAAATTATGGTTTTCTGCTCCGGCCCTCCGGTTTCCAGTAGATATTTGAACAAATCCATACACATGGCTAAAACACGATCTGGCAAAAGGATGCGATCTTCAAACTGGTATCGTTCGTAGAGGTCGTCAATCTGCTCGGGCGTGAGTGGTTGGCCTGTATTTGCTTCAACAGGATTGCGGGCTATAATCTCCTCTTTGGTAATGCCTGTGTCGTCAAGATTCACTCTGCCTTTCTGAATTTCGCAAGCAGCAAGATAGCCGTCTTCGATAGCCTGGGCTATGTCATATTCATAGGCCGGATCACCGAAATAATCGAGATTGTTAGCCGTTATTTTAGCGTCAGCTAAAATCTCTTTATCAATGCCGTAAGGTAAGCGGCGATCGACAAGCTTTATCAGCTTGTCTTCTACCCTCTTTTCAGCAGCCTGTTGCATTGGCTCAAGATAATCTGCTTCGCTTTTTTCGGTCTCCCGCTTTAGCCTTTCCACCAGTTGACGGGGAGTAGCTGTAAGACCTATCTGGACGGCTTTCATGTTTCTTAAGAGCACCTGTGACCATTTTCCCCATGCCGAGCGGTGGCATTCGTCTATAACAATATGTGTGAAGTGGTTTTCGGGGTAGTGTGTGGTTAAAAAGTTAGCGTCTCCATTATCGTTGTCAATTCCGAGGGTTTGATATGTGGCTATGTGAATACGGGCGTTTTTTGCGTTGTTTGTGCCGTCTGGTTTACGGTAAGCTTCGGCCGCATCGGAGCCAAAGTCATTTTGAAAGGCCTTTAGAGCCTGAGTGCGAAGTTCGTCGCGATCACAGACGAACAAGGCGCGGGTGAGCTGCCCGGCGTCGGATATTCTCTTGAGCAGGTTGACGGCGATAAAGGTCTTGCCTGAACCTGTGGCCAGGGCCAGCAGAGCACGCTTGGGAAATCCTGTGCTTTCGCATTGTGCAATCCTTTCCATCACAGCGCGGATTGCTGCATCCTGATAATATCGCCGTGTGCCTTCACCTCCTGGATATCTTTGTAAAAGAGGTCTGGCGGCATGGGATACAAGTGTATAACCCATGCCTTGCTCATACCGGGTGCGAAGCGCAGCCGGGGAAGGAAAAGTTGCTATCGATTTTGGTGCTGAGGTCAGTCCCGAAAAACAGTCGAACTCAACGAACTGGTGACCGTTAGACGAGAAGATGAACTTGACATTGTGTCGTCTGCATTCGGCATAACTTTTGGCCTGATCAAGGCCATGGCCGGGTGGAAGGCTTTCTTTCTTTGCTTCAATGAGAGCCAGAGCTATAGGCTGTGTGTCAAAATTTACCTTAACCCGCAGAACGTAATCGATCTTTCCCCGCGATCGACGTCGAGCCTTCCCGTTTATGATCTCGACAGTGCCTGCCGTCTCCTCGCGCCTAATAAGCTCTTCGGTCCAGCCGCATTTGTGAATAGCCGGGTCAATCAGTTTTGCTCTTGTATCAGCTTCGTTCAGGGTCATTGATTATCCTGGTTCAGACATTTACTAAGCGCATAACATGCCGCAAGCATTATCAAAATAGTTGGACACCATGTGAGAGTTTCGTTTTATTATCTATAAAGGATTCCAAATAAGATTACAATGAAAATTAACCCAGCAAAAATGAGCCAAGGTGGAAATCAAACCCATCACACGGAAATCTTTTTTAGTTCGATTATGGTTGCACCCCAGCCTCCTGATTCCAATGGGGCATCTTTGAATGATTCTACGAGAGGGCTTTTTCTCAGAAGCTCCACAACGCCCTTTTTAAGAAAGCCCCTGCCTTTTCCGTGAATAATCCTCACAGTGAAGATG
>JAGVQJ010000088.1 GCA_020051775.1 Calditrichota bacterium
GTTCGCTGGCGCATGATCTGGGGCATGCCTTGGGGTGTGGAGCAACGTTAAAATCGCTGGTTCGCACCCGGGTGGGGGGATTTCACCTGAAGGACGCTTTCAAATTAGACGAAGTGGAGAGGCAGCTTTCAGCTTAATCCTGACAGGAAGACAGTGTCGGACCTGATCAAGATCCATACCGATAAACATTGCCGGCCGGATAAAACCGGACCGGCGGCGGTCACCGTGGGTACGTTCGATGGAGTTCACCGCGGCCACCAGCAGATTTTAACCGCCTTGAGCGCCTCTCCGAGTCTGGCGCGCACCGTGGTCACGTTTGAGCCGCATCCGCAATCGGTCATTCGCAAAGGAGGCGAAGGCGTTCCGCTGCTGACCTCAACCGATGAAAAGATGCGGGTGTTGTGCCGTTATGGAGTGGATCGCGTTTGTATCCTGCAATTCAACGAAGCTCTGGCGCAACTCAGCGCTGAAGAGTTTGTGCAGGAGATCCTGCTGAAGCGATTACAGGCATCGCGCCTGGTGATTGGTTACAATCACAGTTTCGGGCGCGGGCGGGAAGGCAATTTCGAGTTTCTGCACGCCAACCGCGAACGATTCGGCATTGAGCTGGAAGTCGTGGGGCCATTCTACTTGAACGGCGAGGTCATCAGTTCGACGAAGGTACGCCATGCTTTAGATGCGGGTGACGTCGAGACTGCCGGTCGCTACCTGGGCCGGCCTTATACGCTTTCCGGGCGCGTCGTGCACGGGGATGGCCGAGGCCGCCAAATTGGGTTCCCCACGGCAAACTTGTTTATCAACCACCCGGATAAGTTAATACCGCCTCTGGCAGTGTATGCCGTGGCCGTCGAAGCTCTGGGGAAGATCTGGCCGGGAGCCTTGGCCATCGGCACGCGCCCGACCTTCGGCGGGAGCAACCGCACCGTGGAGGTGCATCTGATCGGATTTGACGGCGATCTGTATGATCAAACCATCGAGTTGCAATTCCTGAAGCGACTGCGCGGCGAAGAACGCTATCCCGGAGTCGAAGAGTTGACACAGCAGATGCGCCGGGACGTGGAGGAGAGTGGAGTGGTTTACGAAGTTTGGAAAATGGGGGAATTGGATTACTAGATTGGAAGTACAGCCAATACCTGAATGATCCCGGTTAAAGAACTAAAAATAATTGCCAAAGCACGGCTTAAGGATGCCGAAGCGCTGCTTTCAACGGGGCGATATGAAGGCTCCGTCTATCTATGCGGCTACGCAGTTGAATTAGCGTTGAAAGCGAGAATCTGTCAAGTTCTTCGATGGATTGAATTCCCCTCTACAAGAGGTGATTTTAGTAATTATCAAAGTTTAAAAACTCATGATTTAGACGTATTATTGCATTTTAGTGGGAAAGAAGATAGAATTAAAAAGCTCTATTTGACAGAATGGTCAGCAGTATCACAATGGAATCCAGAATCTCGATACAAAATTAGTGGCAGTATTAATAAAATGGCGGCACAAGAGATGATCGTGTCTACAAAAACGCTAATGAGAATACTATGACTCAATTCATTGATAAATTGCGAAAGATCGAGGAGGAAATCACTACCGAAAAGGGATCATTTCTTCTCTTTGCACTATTCCTTCGAGATGATGCGCCGAACGTGTGGGACCTACTGGTGTCCGCACCCTGGATTGAAGAAGATAATATGGGGGCATTGCGTTATATTTCAAAAAAATTAAATGATAAATTGACGGAAGATGAAATTCTGAATCTCTCGAAAATTGTGATTATAGATCAATCAAATCCTGGACTTGAGGCTATCACAAAGGCCGTCAATATTCAGCATGGTTTAGTTGAAATAAAAGATAGCGATTTTTTTGGACTGCAAATAAAACACGCCCAGATAATAACCTCGGGAAGTATAGCAGAAATTACACATAAATAATCATGAACAAAGGTTACACATGCCACTGACACAAGCCAAGATCGCGGAGATCGTCACCGAACATGGCGCCACCCCGCAGGACTCAGGACGATCGGAAGTTCAGGTCGCCCTGTTGACGCAACACATCAATGAACTGACGGAGCATTTGAAGCTCCACACCAAAGACCACCATTCCCGCCGCGGCCTCCTGAAAATGGTCGGCCAGCGCCGCCGATTGTTGGATTACCTGGCGCGCGAAGACGTCGAGCGTTACCGCGCTATTCTGAAGAAACTGAACCTGCGCCGATAGGAATCGGCACCAAGAAGCGGGTAGGAAAAACCCCGCGCATGGTTCGCCTTTAAAAGACGGCGGGCCAACGGAGATTTATTATGAGTTACAAAGAAGAAATTGAAATCGGTGGAAGGATGTTCTCCATCGAGGTGGGTAAAGTGGCTAAGCAAGCCGGCGGCTCCGCCTGGGTGCGGTACGGGGATACGATTGTATTGGCTGCGGCTACTTCCGCCAAGGAACCGATGGAAGCGGATTTTCTGCCGCTAATGGTGGATTATCGCGAGAAAATGTTCGCCAATGGGAAGATCCCCGGTGGATTTTTTAAGCGCGAGGGACGCCCGTCTGAACCGGAAATCTTAGCTGCGCGCTTGATTGATCGCCCCATACGGCCTCTATTTCCCAAAGACTACCACTTCGACACGCAGGTGTTCGTCAACGTCTTATCGGCGGATTCGCAAACCTCCCCCGACGTGATCGGCGCCATTGCCACTTCGACGGCATTGCATGTTAGCGATATCCCCTTCGACGGTCCCATCGCCGCTGTGCGCGTGGGTCTGATTGATGGTAAACACATACTGAATCCCAGTTCCAAAGAACTGGAAAAATCTCGGTTGGAATTGATTGTGGCCGGTACGCTGGATTCCATCACCATGGTGGAAGGCGCGTCCAAAGAGATTTCTGAAGATGAGATGATCGGCGCCATTGAATTCGCCCATGCCGCTATTCGGCAGATCGTGGAACTGCAAAACCGCGTCCGCGAAGCGGTAGGGCATCCCAAACGCGATTACGCAAAAACCGTCATTTCCTCCGAGATGGAAGAAGACGTACGCAGCCGGGCGTTGGAACCCTTGAAGGAAATTTGCCGCGAAAGCGACAAGGAATCCCGACGCGATAAAAAGGCTGCCATCGAAGATCAGATTCAGCAGGAATTGGCTGAGAAATACCCCGAATCCAAGGCGGCCATCACCGATGTTTTCGACGTTATATACAAGGCCAAAGTGCGCGAGATGATGCTTAACGAAGGGCGCCGCCTTGACGGTCGCGGTTACGATGACATCCGGCCCATTTCCATCGAAGTGGGACTGTTGCCGCGCGCTCACGGATCGGCGTTGTTCACGCGCGGTCAAACCCAGGCGCTGGCGACAACCACGCTGGGAACCAAGCAAGACGAGCAGCGTGTGGACGGCCTGAGCGAAGAATACTTCCGCCGCTACATGTTCCACTACTCATTTCCGCCGTTCTCAACGGGTGAAACCAAACGATACGCGGGCACTTCTCGGCGGGAAGTTGGTCACGGCAACCTGGCGGAGCGCGCTTTGCAGGCGGTAATCCCCGGGTGGGATACCTTCCCCTACACGATCCGAGTAACCTCTGATATTCTGGAATCCAATGGATCCTCCTCAATGGCCTCGGTCTGTTCCGGGCTACTGTCTCTGATGGACGCCGGTGTGCCGGTCATTAAGCACGTCGCCGGCATCGCGATGGGCTTGATAAAAGAGGGCGACAAGACCGCTATCGTGACTGACATCCTGGGCGACGAAGATCACCTGGGGGATATGGACTTCAAGGTGGCGGGCACACGCGACGGTGTGACCGCTTTCCAAATGGACATCAAAATCAAAGGCTTGTCCGCCGCTACCATGCGGCAGGCTCTGGAGAAGGCTTGCGACGCTCGCAACCGGATCCTGGACCAGATGGAATTGGCCATGCCCGCTGCCCGGCCAGAACTGTCGCCGTTCGCTCCGCGTATCCTCACCATCCACGTGCCGGTGGATTCCATCGGCATGATCATCGGCCCCGGCGGCAAGATGATTCGTGAAATCGTCGAAAAAAGCGGCGCTACAGTGGACATCATGGACGATGGCCAGGTAAACATCGCTTCCACCAGCGGTGAATCGGGTGAGAAAGCCAAGGAGATGATCCGGCGCTTGCTCGAGGCTCCCGAAATCGGCAAGGTTTACACCGGCACCGTGAAGAAGATCACCGACTTCGGCGCTTTTCTGGAAATTCTTCCCGGTAAAGAGGGCTTGTTACACATCAGCGAAATGGATCGAGGTCGTGTCAATTCCGTGACCGATGTGATGAAGGTCGGTGATGAGATTGAAGTCAAGTTGCTTTCTGTGGATCCTCGCGGTAAAATGGATCTGTCCCGGAGGGCGTTGCTGATCGCGCAGGACAACCCCGAACTGGCCAATCAACCTTATGAACGCAAACGCCCGCCGCGTCCGGAAGGCGGAGGCGGACGGGATCGCGGTCGGGGAGATCGCGACCGAGGCCCTCGCCGGAGTGGCGATGGAAGAGGAGGCAATGGCTAAATCGCACTACCAGCGGACAGTTCTTCCCGGCGGTTTGCGCGTCGTTTCCGAAAAGATGCCCAATGTCAGGTCCGCCTGCGTGGGCATCTGCGTAAATGCCGGTTCGATTTTCGAGACTGAAGACCAGGGCGGCATTTCCCACATGCTTGAGCACATGGTCTTCAAGGGGACGTCTCACCGCACCGGTTTGCAGATCGTGCAGGAGATCGAGGGTGTGGGCGGGCACATCAACGCTTTCACCGCCAAGGAGATGACCTGCTTTCACGCACAGATGCTCGATCAACATCTTGATCTGGCGCTGGATATTCTGTGCGATTTGTTGATCTCCCCCACTCTTTCAGAGGATGACCTCGAGAAAGAGAAGTTGGTTATCACCGAAGAGATCAGGCATTACGAGGATGCTCCCGACGAACTGATCTTCGATTACTTCGCCCAGGCGCTCTACGGCGATCACCCCTTGGCCAAGCCTATTCTTGGGACGGTGGAATCGGTCTGGTCTTTGACGCTGGATCAACTGACCCGTTACCTTCTTGAGAATTACCCCTTGAGCCGCACGATCGTCGCGGCCACGGGAAACCTGGATCACGACCACCTGGTGGAAGAGATCAGCCGGAGATTGAAACTGGCGGACTTGCCCGGCCCGCCGGAGGCGTCCATCCCAGATTTGCCGGCTCCGCACCAGGAAATCTATCCCAGGCAAGTACAAGGCGCGCATATATGTCGCGGGTTGCCGGGTGTGAACTACGCTGACAAGCGCAAATTTGCGGGCTTTATTCTCTCGAACATCCTGGGCGGAGGCATGAGTTCGCGCCTGTTCCAACGTATCCGCGAAACCGAGGCGTTGGCTTACACCGTGTACAGTTTCCTCGATTCCATGCGCCACAACGGCGTCTTCGGCGTCTACGTAGGTACCGACCCCGATAAAGTGGAGCGGGTTTTCCAGGTGCTGGACGAAGAATTCCTCGGCATCTTGGAGGAGGGCCTCCCCAATGAGGAGATCACCCGCGCCAAGGAACAGTTGAAAGGCAACTTGATGCTGGGCCTGGAAGGCACTTCGGCGCGCATGTTCCGATTGGCCAAGCTCGAAATGTACCTGGGGAAGTTCGTCAGTCTTGATGAAACCTTAGGCTTGATTGACGCCGTCACTCCGGAAGAGGTCATGGTATTGGCGCACGAATTTTTAGATTTGGATAAGCAATACACAGCGGTCATCATCCCGAAAGGGGATGATATGGTTTCCAAGACGCGCTCACGGAAAAAGAAGACCGCGATCTGAAATTATACCGCATTTTCCCCAGGATTTAAATCCTGGGCTACTCGAGGCCGTCCTTTCAGGACGGAATCCATTAATCGTCCCAAAGGGACGATCAAGTATAGCCCAGCCTTTTAAGGCTGGGAACCGAGGATCCAATGTTAGCCCTATCCGAACTGAACCCCAACCTACGCACGGCCCAGTATGCCGTGCGCGGCACTATCGTCATCCGCGCGCAACAACTGGAGGAGCAGGGGCGCAAGATCATCTACTGCAACATCGGCAATCCGCAAGCCTTAAAGCAGAAGCCCTTGAGCTACATGCGTCAGACCCTCAGCTTGCTGGAATATCCCGAGTTGCTGAATCACCCCGAAACCTTGAAACTGTACCCCAAAGATATCGTCGCTCGGGTGAAATCTATCCTGGAACGCCATCCGCACGGCACCGGAGCTTACACGCAGAGCGCCGGCATCCCTTTCATCCGTCAGGCTGTAGCGGATTTCATCCACCGCCGCGACAACATCCCCGCCGATCGGGAACACGTCATCCTCACGGATGGCGCCAGCAAGGGCGTTCAGGGGACTATTCTGGCGCTGCTGAAAACCCATCACAGCGGCTTCATGATTCCCATTCCGCAATACCCTCTGTACAGCGCCACCATTGATCTTTACGGTGGCCGCCAAATCGGCTATTTCCTGGATGAAAACAGTACTTGGCAGTTGAACGAAGCGATCCTGGCGGAGAGCATCACAGAGGCAAAGGCGAAGGGCATTGATCCCGTTGCCATCGCCGTGATCAATCCCGGCAATCCCACCGGCGCAGTGCTGTCACGGGACAACATTGTTATGATCATCAATTTCGCCCGGCAGCATAATCTGGCCATCATGGCCGACGAGGTGTACCAGGAAAACGTCTATGATCCCAAGGTTAAATTCCATTCTTTCGCCAAGGTTTTGGTGGAGATGGGTGAAAAAGGGGTCTCCTTATTCAGCTTCCATTCCGTCTCCAAAGGATTTTTAGGCGAATGCGGCCACCGTGGCGGTTACATGGAGCTGCGTAATGTCTCAGATGAACTGTTGGCGCAATTCATCAAGCTTCAGTCCATCAGTCTCTGTTCCAATGTAGATGGTCAGATCGCGACTTACTTGATGGTATCGCCGCCGCAAGCCGGTGAGGAGAGCTTTGACCGCTACAGCAGTGAACGCGATGCCATCCTGGGCGACCTGAAAGCTAAAGCGCGCATTCTGGGCGAAGGTTTGAACGGCATTCCCGGCATGGCCGTGGACGTTCCACAAGGGGCTATGTATGCCTTTGTACGCTTTGAGTTGCCGCCGGAAAAGGGTGTGGACGTCTGCGCCATGAATTCCAAAGAACGCGAGACCTACGAGGCTAAACGCGACAGCGACTACTGCATGACCCTGCTGGAAGAAACCGGCATCTGCGTGGTGCCTGGATCCGGATTCGGCCAGTTGCCGGGAACGCTGCATTTCCGCACCACGTTCCTGCCCCCCCGAGATGAAATCGAAGCTTTGGTGGTGAAGATGAAAGAATTCCACGAAAGCTACGTGAAGAGGCTTTCGGTTTAATTGGTAGTCGGGGTCGCCCTCGACCCCGACATTCTCGCAATACCATGGAATCAATCCCCGTCCAAATTATCCGTGTCCGCCATTCCAACTGGCCGCTGCCTGAAGCCGCCACAGCGCAATCAGCCGGAGTGGATCTGCGCGCCGATCTGGAGGCGCCGTTACCGCTGGCGCCGGGGCAAACCAGAGGGATTCCTACCGGTATTGCTATTGCTTTGCCCGAAGGCTGGGAAGCACAGGTAAGGCCTCGCAGCGGGCTGGCCTTGAAGCACAGCATCGGAATGTTGAATTCACCCGGCACCATAGACGCTGATTATCGCGGGGAAATCACGGTTCTTCTGACGAATCTGGGTTCTGAAATATACACCTTGCATCCCGGCGAACGGATCGCGCAACTGGTGCTCGCAAGAGTTTATCGGCCTCAGTGGGTGGAAGTAGGCGCACTGCCTCCCAGCGACCGCGGCAGCGGTGGTTTCGGCCATACCGGTTCATGAAAACACCCAGCGTCTATGTCCCCGGGCCGGCACGATACCCCCGGATCCTGGCCTACCACGAAATCAGTTCCCGCTTTCAATTGGGTATCACCGGAAACACCCCGAGCCGTTTTCGCTCGCATCTCGAATTTTTACGCGATTTCGGATTGAAAATAATCCCCTTGAGAGGTCTTGCCACAGATTCACCTCCCAACACCGTATGTCTGACTTTCGATGATGGTTACGGCTCTTTCTCTGAAGAAGTTCTTTCAATCCTTGTCGAACAAAAAATCCCGGCGACGATTTTCATCATCACCGGTTTTGTCGGAAAATTCAACACCTGGGACGTGAGCTTCGGCTTCAACCGCAGACGGCATCTGGATTGGTCGCAAATTCGGCAAATCCATACGACGGGCATCGAGATAGGATCTCATTCTACTTCACACCGCGATCTGACCCACCTTTCAGCGAGCGAGGTCGAAGGTGAATTGGCGGATTCAAAGAAGGAGTTGGAAGATCGGTTGGGGGAGGCAGTGACCTCCTTGGCTTTGCCCTTCGGTTCGGTCACCTTGGAAGTATTTTCACGAGCCCGACGCGCAGGTTATATTGAAATTTGTGGCAGCGTACCAGGGTGGCGGGGGCCAGTACCGGGAGTGTTGCCCCGAATGCCGGTTTACCGATTTGATAGCCCCGCCGCCCTGAAGCAAAAGCTCGAGATGAATTTTGTGGAATTGTGCCGGTTGAACTTGATCCATGCCTGTTCACTGGGAACCCGATGGATTAAGGGGCGTTAAGTTCCGAAAAAGCGCAGTGATTTCGGCGGCTTTTTAAAAAAGTGCTTGCACCGACCCAGTAGAATCATTATATTTAGCAGATGCGGTATTATTCAGTCGTTCCGGCGAACGCGGGATTAAGCAGGTATTCCGGTCGATCAGGAATCGAAATGGATCTGCCTCATGAATGACCTGAAGAAGCTCTATTACAGCATCGGCGAAGTGAGCGCCATGACAGACCTGCCAGCTTCAGTTCTGCGCTATTGGGAAACGGAGTTCAGCCAACTGCGGCCTCCCAAAAATCGCGCCGGTAAGCGGGTCTATCGTCACGCCGATATCGAACGCATTCAGTTAATCAAGAAGCTGTTGTACAGGGATCGCTTCACGATCGAAGGGGCCCGGAAGTATCTGAAGGACGAAAGAACTGCACCTGATCAAACGAATAATTCACAGACTGCACCGGTGAGTCAATCCATTGCCGCTTTACCCACTGACGAGCTTCGGCGGGGCTTGAGGGAGATTTTAGAGATTCTGAATCGTTAGTTAAAAGAGTATCACACTTATATCGGGGCGTAGCGCAGCCTGGTAGCGCACATGACTGGGGGTCATGTGGTCGCTGGTTCAAATCCAGTCGCCCCGACACTTAATTTAAATGAAATAGCCGGTGGAATTAACCATCGGCTTTTTCTATGTCCGAGATTCAGCAGTCCCACTTCGTCCCGCACAAAATAGCGTCAAGTAAACTCAGGCCGCTTACAAAATGCTTACAGTGCATGAGTAAAATGCTTACACTTTTATGAGAATTTGCTTGACTTCCCTTGCTGAATGTATTATATTAGGAGTGCCTAAAATTCACGAACCCTGCCGAGGGTATCGGCATTTTTCATTTCATGCTGGGGAGTCGGGTAGCCGCAAGGCCCCGGACGTTCTTCGTGAACGTTAGGCACTCCCCGGCATTTTCATTTTGGAGGATCTCATGAGTGCTGAGTTAGTTTCCCAACCCTCACTGGAGCGTTGGCTTCCTGAGCAAGGTTCTTTTCCCACAAGCAATCAACCGGTTGTTTCTCCAACCCTGAGCGTTAACGACACTGGAACACTGCTGACGGCGTTCCTGTCGGGCCGCAAGGGTACGACATTGAAAACGTACACCCAAGGGCTTCAAGACTTTGCGGCCTTCCTGAGGTGCGGTGATTCCATCCCTGCCTTACAGCGATTCCTTTCCAATGGTCTTGGCCATGCTAACGGCCTGGCGCTGGCGTATCGGGCTGATATGATGAATCGGCAGCTTTCCGCTTCAACCGTCAACGTGCGGCTGGCGGCGTTGCGTTCGGTGGTGAAGATGGCTCGAACTTTGGGAATGTTGACCTGGGGGCTGGAAGTGGCCGGTTTAAGGCATGATCCTTACCGGGACACGCGGGGGACGGGTCGGGATGGCTATCGGGCGCTGTTGGCTCAGGCTGAAAAGCAGCGACCGGGTAAACGGGAGCGGGATATAGCGATAATGCACTTGCTTCACGATCTGGCTCTGCGCCGAGGAGAAGTGGCCTATCTGGATCTGTCCGATGTGGATCTGAATAAGGGAATATTAGCGGTTAAAGGTAAGGGACGAACCGAGAAACAATTCCTGACGCTGCCTCTTCCCACCGCCGAAGCATTGGGAGCCTGGATGGAATTGCGGGGAATTCAGGACGGGCCGCTTTTCACGAATTTCGACCGAGCGGGTAAAGGTGAGCGCTTGACTGGAGCGGCAATCTTTTATCTCGTGCGCCGGTTTGGTAAAAAGGCTGGATTAGTAGCTCGGCCTCATGGTTTACGCCATGCGGCAATCACGGAAGCACTTGATCTGACCAACGGTGATGTTCGCAAAGTGCAGAAATTCAGCCGTCACCGGGACCTGAGGACGGTATGTTTGTATGATGACAGCCGGGAAGATGTGGGCGGGCAGGTGGCGGCTTTGGTGGCGGATGGGCAGTGAATACTACTTGATGAGAATTACGACTTGGAGAATAATAGATTAAAATGGACAACGGGTATATCTTTCTTGAAGTGTTTTAAACAAGCTAACAGATCTGTAAAACAAGTTGGAGGAAGACTTCCACATCCAGTGATAACTCCCGTTTGAACTCGTGAATACATGTTATTAAAAGGTATGTCGTAAATGTGGTCCAGCTTGATATAGGACTTTTGGGTTAGGGATTTCTGCGTTCCATCTGGCACTACGAACACTTTCATGCTTACATTGCAACCTATATTTGACCCTGGATAATGCCACTCCTGCGAAGTTAGAATGGTAAGCAAACAAGGAGCTGGGGGAACAGGCGCGCATAATACAATAAAGTATTTATCAGCTTGACCGCCATCCCGAAAATTAAAATTTTTATAATGGACTACGTCACCGGGTAAGACCATAAAGAGATTAGCGGTGGATATTGAAGTTGTGAAGTGTTGCCCAATATTCTTCTAATTTTTCACGAGCCAGTGCTTTCTCTTCATTGGGTTTTCCAATTATTGCAGTTAAATAGTCAATTATCGAGTTTTTTCCGGTCGTGTCAACTGTAAGTTTCCACGGACTATTTGGTGCATGAGAAATATCAGATATTTGCTCTGAATTGACATCGTTGTAGATATACGCTAAATCCTTGAGTATTTCGGTTTCTCTTGGGGAGAAGCATGAAATATCTGGTTTATCCAAAGCTCTAATTCTCATACCCCTACTTTTTGATTCATAGTCATGCTCTAAAAGTTGAATTGCAATTTTTTTATTAAAATCATCGGGTACTCTGCCATCCTTAAGCTCTAACCAAATAGATTTGGGAACAGGGCCCCACTCCCAAGCATAATAATCCAAGCCGATAGCGGGGTAACCAGTTTCTTCAAAATGTTTAAAATCAAAGAAAAATAGCAGTTTGCAGGTTTTAGTTAGAGTAAGCCCTTTCGTGTTCTTTGCAAAGTAGAGAATTGCATTCAGGAGTCTTTGCCGGTAGAAGTTCATTCTAATTCTAAGCTGATTTTCATCTTGGATTGCCTGGGAATCAACAATGATTTCAGTGCAATTTTTGTGCCAGTAATTGACCATCGGTCCCCGTAGTAATACGAGAATTTGCGGTTTAAAGTTTCGTCAACCGAAAATAATCCAAATCTCCCCGTCCTGTCTTCTGACAATTCTGGCATGACTTCTAAAGTTTTTCAACTACCTTAGATGGATTTCCTATTCCCCTGGCTTCTTCAGAGCCTTCTTCTTCGCTTCTTTCAGTTTCTTCCGAGCAACCTTCTTCACATCCTCCACAACAGGAAGATCTTCCGGCATGGTCCCGCCGAGCTCTTTGATTGTCTGCCGGACTTTCGCTCCAACTTCATGGTGGGTTTGGTTGGCTTTATCTATACCAGTTATCTTCTCCCGCCTGATCTTCTCCTCGGTCTGTGTAGCTCGAAAGAGATTGGCGGCTAATTCGGTACTTCCCATGTGGTCGAGGATCTGCTGGCTCTTCTTTAGCCCCTTGCGGCGGTGAATATCTTGCGCCGTATAGCCGCCGTACAACCCTTTGTAGCCATGATTCTGAAAAATGGCATAGTCCTGGGATTGGATCACCCCGGCGCTTTTCGCGGCTTCGGCCAAGCGGCTGTTGTGGACTTTCATCTCTTCCCGCAGGAATAGTCTTTGGTTATCCTCAAGGCTTTGATCAGTTAGCTCCTGTCTTCGGGTTTGTACGGCAAAATAGGTCTGTCCAAGTGCCACGATCTCTTTGGTCGGATCGGCGTTTTGCACTACTAAATAGCAGGCATACCGAGACAGGTAAACCGTCTTTATCTGCCGCTCTGCCCCACTGCCGATGGAGACCATTTCGTCGGCTTCGACGAAATGGTTGTTAATCTCCTGACCACTCTTGAAACAAGCCATTTGCGCTTTGCTTATGACCTGCTCGAAGTTACGGTAGTTCTCATACCCGAGCGCCTCAGCGAACTCCCGGCTGGACCAAAATTCGTTGCCTTCTGGGGTAGTGCGCCGAATGCGCTCAAAGACCGACCCATTCCCAACGGGCAGATTTTCATTATCTTTCTGATTCATTTAGCATCCTTTGTTTGATTAATTTCCACCATCCACCCTCGCCCCCTCCCACTTCAGCAGCTTGATCGCTTCACAGCGGGGGGAGTTCCTGGAATTCACATTGAATGCCCACCACCAGCTCCATCAATCATGCAACCGGGGGTTTGGTTACTCGTCATAACCGTATAGATCCTGCTTTAGGATCGCAATGAACTCACGAGTATGTTCTATGAATCCTAACAGATCAGATTCACTCGCATCTTCGATCATTTTTTCAAATGGTTCTACGGCAACAATGTTACAACCATCCTCGTCGAACCATTTCCCGATTGTCTTGCCGTATTCCAGCCAGGCACGGGACGCTTCATACCTCAGATGTTCGATGTTCACCGAATTCTCCTTTAATGCCACTGATCCTTTTTTGCTGCCGGTGTGCTATGGCTTAAACGGGATATTGTGTTCAACCAATTTTATTAGCTCATCAGTATCCCGTTGAAAATCATCTACCTCCGTGTTCTGTATCAGCTTCTTGAACCCGTCGCCATATCTATCCAACAATGCCTTCACAATAACTGAATCAGCGGTTAATGCCGAATAATTTAATGGAGCGAGCAGTACTTGGGAATCGTTCGTCAATTTATATACTTTCTCACGAAGCCCAATTATCAGAACATCCGCGAAAGATCGGGATTGGCCGGATAGCTCATCATCTGTATTAAGACCCCAGTCTTCAGGTTCATAATTAATGATCCCTTTAAATCCACTTAAATGCTTTTGATTTTCAAGAGTCATGATATAGGACTCTATCAAGTACCCACCCTTGTCTAATGGTGCGACAGCGTTAATAACTGCTATTTGTCCGATCCGGGGCATTCTTGTGATTTGGAATTGATAGCTCATCATTTCCTCCTTTACGTGATGATGACTTCATGTATCTATCTGAAACAAATTATTTCCCGCCTGTGGCCCCCTCCACCACTGCAATCTCCTCCGCCGTCAACCCGTAAAGCTGATACACCAGGTGGTCTATCTGGCGCTCCCGATCTTTACAATTTACGCCTTTACCGTCCAAGCACTTTTGCACGAGAGTTGCAATTTCCTTTTTTTGAGCAGTTGTAGCATTAGGAATAGGGAGAGTTGCGAGCTCACGCAAATATATTCTGAGATAGCCTTGCTGCACTTTTATCGTAATATTCTGAAAATAGAACCATAGGGTCGAAGAATTTAATATCCCGAGCAGATGTTTTTCATCAGTACAGATGATTCCAGCAGGAGCGTTAACGCAAGCATTATTATCATCAAAAGTGTAATTTGGGTTAACCATTAATGCGGGAACGATTATTTTTGGCACTTCAAATTCATTCCAGTACTTACAAGTTCGTAACTCCCAGAAATATTTTCCCTGGTCGTCTCGATTCTTTAATTGCTGGTGAAACGTCTTGAACCAATTATAAATGGCCGGGTAGGTCCGGGCAAAAATATTCTCGGCCTCGGCTTCGGGTTTCCCTGACCAGGGATGGTGTACATTTTCAGACGATTCGATTTTAATCAAATATAGCTCTGCAAAGTCAGTTGTCCATCTTTTGATGTCTTTACCACGAAAATACGGTTTAAGCAGATCTGCCGATGAAGAACACTCTGCGATAAGGCGGTCACGAGTTGTGCGATCTACAACGAAAGCCTCATTTAAAGCTGTTTTGATACCATAATAGATTCGGCCATCAACATAGTCACCCAAAGGTTTTCCAGTATTGCGGAGTTTTTCCAGCAATCGCAGCACACTCGGAGATTCTAATTGCCAACCGTTACCGGTTAATTCTTTCTGAAGCATGAATGTCCTGGCCGAGCTGACGATTCTGGGAAAATCATCCAGCCTATCATCTGGATTCCACGTAAGCACTTTTATAGAATTTCCATTGGCGGGTTGTTTTCTTAACACAATAATGCTGGGATAGGCTATGGCCTCAAACACCGGTGCATCGCCAAAATCAATGATTTGATGGATAGTGCATCTACCTCCTAAATAAAGACGGAGCTTTTGTCCATATCCAGCGCGGAAATACTTGTTGGAGGTGATGTAAGTCAAAATACCCTTGTCGCGGAGGATCTGCAAACCCCTCTCATAGAAATACACAAAAATATCTGCTGTCCCCTCAAAGCAGTCAAAGCGTTCCTTTAATGCGGGTTTGGATTCCTTGATCTGCTCCTGCCGGATATATGGCGGATTGGCAATCACAATATCAAAGCCTTCATTAGCATGAAAAATCTCGGAGAAGTACATTTTAAAATCGAAGGAAACATCTCCTACATTCGCCGAATAATGTTTTGCCTCCTTGACGAGCTCTCTAAAATTAGCTTCGATTTGATCTTTCAATGCCTTTTTTTCGGTCGCATTGGTTTCTTCGTAGTGTTGGGCTTTCAGGTTTTCAATAATCTTCTGAATATCGAGGTTTTGAATGACTTTTTCAGGAAATCCCATCAATGAATTCCCGCAAACGATTTTAAAATCCAGGTTAGGCAACGGTTTGATGCGCTTGATGTCCTCCTCGTCCACGATCAGGGAGAGCCACAATCGCAGCTTGGCAATCTCCACCGCGCCGGTGTCAATGTCCACCCCGTAGAGGCAGCTTTGGATGGCGTGGCGCTTGAAGTCATAGGGGTTTCGCCTGGGATCTGTCGGGAGATAAGTACTCAATACTTTTCGAGCTTGGATAATCTCTTTCATCATGCCCACTGGAAAAGCGCCTGAACCTACAGCCGGATCGCACACCAGGATGGCCGCGAGCTTCTCGTCAATCAGCCGGGCATGGTGGCGGATACATTCCGGCATTTTCGATTTCAAGTCCGTTGATTTTTGCAGACCGTCTGCAATACGCTGCTCCCTCTGCATTGCAATAACTTCATTCTCATGAAGATCCTCGCCTTGCTTGATAAAAGTCTCGAGGGCTTCGCGCGGGAGGGGTGGGCTGTTGGGTTCTTCGATGTAAAGATCCTGAGTTATACCTGGTTTTAAAGTTTCGTTGCCGAAAGCCTTTATCTGACCATTTCCCAATTTCTGATAGGACTTACCTGAACCTTCCGCCGGCGGATTGCAGGCAGTAAACAGGTAATTGATCAAACTCTCCTGGCACATGTAGTGAACTATCTCGCGAGGGGTATAATAGACGCCCAGCTTCTTGTTCGCTTCATGTTCCAGGCGCTTGTTGCCGGACCGGACGGCTTCAGCCCAATCATCGAATTTATCCGGGCTTATAGCGCCGAGCTTTTCAAAGGTTTTCCCGAGCATCTCCGGGTCAATGGCGACTTCTTGCTCCAGAGGCTCGTCCTCCTTGACCGTGAAATTGTACAAATCGAAAATGTCCAAAATCCCAGAGCCTTCATCGCTCTCGCTTTTTCTATTCGAGAAAAGTTCGTTTGGTAAGAGAATATCCGTGTGAATCCAATCGTACTCTTTGATCGGATCGAAAAGCCCGCCATTCAGAAAGGGAATTTTGCATTTAAAGGTATCGTAAAAGTCGTCGTTATACCTGCGATCCACGCGTAAAGCATCGTAGAACAGAGACTCCAAAATATCATTGAAGAAGTTCTGATACGATCCATGCTTACCCCTGAACAATTCGCGCAAAAAGTGCTTCGATCCGGTCCCATAAGCAGAATCTCGGGCCACTCCAAACCACCCTTTTTTCTGCAAGAAATAGAGAAAGACAATCTGCCCTAAGAGCTTCTTGGCGAAATCAACTGTACTCACTCCCTTTTGGTTAAAGTCCGCCTTGACCTCGGCGTTTTTTTGAACGATGCTATCCAGAGCTTCTTTAACCCTTATAAACAAATCGCGGTACTTGACAAAGAACTCGTTGGTTACGACTTCAACGTTAAATTTCTCTTCAAGCTGGCTTAAGGTCGGGTTATCATCGTCATTCTCAAGAAGGGGAATTAAGCGGCTTTGAGCGGTGTGGCTGCTCTCATGTTCTCCGACCAGGAATGAATACCGGCGTGCCGGTGTGAATTCTTCCCTGGGTCTGGCGTCCTTGATGCTGTATTCGAGTTTGACCAAGGAAAAACGCCAGTCTGTAGCATCCGGGGAAACAAAGGCCACGAGAGCGGCGTTTTTATCGCTATCCGTTCCCCATTTCCCACTCAAATAACCGGCAATGAAATTCCTCTGCATGGTGCGGGCACGATCCAGAGATTCTTCCTTTTTGAGATAGACTGCCAGAATGTCAATCCTTTCATCTGGCGTCTTATAAATGCCGATCCGTTCATAAGACTTAATATAAGAACTGAATGCACCTTGAACTCGATTTCCAGCGATTAAAAACGGTGCATCGGTAAAACTCTTTAGCAGGTTCCGGGTGAAATTGTAAAATCGTCCCTTGTCGTAGGGCTTCTCAAAAGTGTCTCGGATGAGCTGTCGGGCCTGGTCTCGGTTCATGTTACTTGCTCACGTAGTATTCAGATAGAATGACCTCGCGGGGGCCGGAGATTTGAGCGGCACTTTGGGCACGGTGTTCGACTAAGAATTCTTCCGCGATATATTTCTTCAGCAAAGCCAAGATCCGCCGAGGGTGCGTCCCGGTCTTCAGTTCCTCACGTAGCGCGGTTATCAAGGTCTTGGTGGTCTGCTTGGGAATTCCACCCTCTTCAAGACGCATGATGACTCGATTGATATAGTCCTCTTCCTCGTCCGTGTAACCCTGGTACTTCCTGATTTCTTTTGCTTTCAGGATGTGGAGGACGTTGGCGGTGGTGTCACGTCCGCCTCGGGCAGTGGGTTCAAGGATCTCTTCGGTGGTGGAATCCACAAAGGCTTGCTTGTTGCGGTCCAAGAGCTGGTAATAGTCCTTCGGGATGGTGGCGCGGGTCTCGTCCGGATTGGCTTCGAGTAGCTTGGCAGCCGTGATGAAATCAAGCTCCGTCGCTCCGCCATCCGTACTCGCTTGGAAGAATTTTTGCAGCTTACCTTTGCGGAAATAGGTGATGAGAAAGTCGGCAGCTTCCGGGTGAGCTCGCGCAATTCTGGCTTTCTTGGGTAAGCGCTTCACCCTTTCAAACAGGTCCAGGTTTTTATCCCGCAGATCCTTGATGACCTGCAAGTATTTCAGTTCTGAATCATCCCCGTCGTCTTCGCCGGTAAGTGTCTTCTTGGAGAGCAAGCGGTCGAAGAGCTCATGGGTTTCAATGACTTCTCCATCCGTCAACAGCCGGGCGTCTGCACCTAAAAGTGAGATAAAGGCGTGGATCTTGGCTTTGGCCGCTTCTTCGAGCTTTATCAGGTCGTTGGATTGCTTCGTGGGGAAAAAGTTGAAGGTGTAAATCCGGTCGAACTTCGTATCCACGCGGTTGATGCGTCCCACGCGCTGCATCATTCGAGTGGGGTTCCAAGGGATGTCGTAATTGATGACTACGTTGGAACGGTGCAGGTTCACGCCTTCGGAAAGCACTTCGGTGGAAATCAGAATGCGGTAATCGTCCTTCGGGATACGAGCCCGAGCGTCAAAGTTCTCGATCACCTTCTCACGAACTGCTGCTCCAGATCCGCCAGTATAACACAAAACCGAATGCGGATATTCCTTCTGGAGTTTTCCACAAAGATACTCAGCCGTCTCTTTGGATTCAGTGAAGATAATGAGTTTCTGCTCCTGCAAGATCTTCTCGCTCTTGAGCCTTTCTTTGAATGCTAAAAGCTTCGGGTCCCGGTCAATTTTCTTCCAGAGCTCTGCAATTTCAAGCAGGAGGGCGTAATCATGTTCGAGGTCTTTCTGGAAATCCTCATCAAACTCGTCTGCTGTGTGTCGTTCGGCTTTCCCTTCATCAATCAATCGTAAAACTGAGGCTTCATCGTCGTTTTCAAGCAATTCATAAATCTTGCTGGTGTAATCCTTGCTGACGTAAACAAAGCCGTGCTTGAGTTCGTCTAAATATCGTTTGTACGAGGTGATAAACCTGCCAATAGTATTTCTGAATGCAAAGAAGCTGCTTTCCAACCGTTTAATCAGCAGGATTTTCATGAATTTGCCCATGTTGTCCTGGGCTAATCTCTCAGCCTGGGAAGCCGTCTTTTTCAAGTAACCCGAAGGTCTGTAACGAGCATACCGGAAATGTGAAATAACAAGCTCAGCCGTGCGGCTGAATATCCGATCTTCTTCCTCGTTAAGCTGGTAGAATATAGATACCGGGTCGTCCACTTCCGGGAATTTTAAGTTCTGAGCCTTTAAATCTTCCCCGAAGTAATGTGCAATTTCGGACCGAGTCCGGCGAACCATAAGGTGCTTTAAGACCTTCTCCCGTATCTCTTTGGCATTTTCTTTCGTGATCCTCACGAATTCGGCGTGATCCTTCTGGCGGTCTAACTCCTTCAGACGTTTTTGCAGGCTTCCAAAGAACCTTTCAAGGTTGGGTAATCCAGGAATAGTACTTTTTTTTCCGTTCTGGAATAGCTTGACTTGGCTTAGGATGTCGCTCGGAGAGTTGTTGTAAGGTGTGGCCGTTACAAGGATAACCCGTTTTCCCCGGCAGATCTGGGCGAGCTTCTCATAGGAGACGTTGCCTTCAGTTCGGAATCGGTGCGCCTCGTCAATGATGATATTGGTGTACTTATCGGTTCCCCGCCGGATGATCCGGTCTAATTGGCCGAGCGAATCGTATTCTGCCAGTACCCGGAAATCCTGAAATACACACGGCCATGAGCCGGGATTATCCCTATTCAGCAGCACAGGAGGTGCAATTACCAAGGTGAGTTCTTTTTTCGGGAATTGCTGCGCGAGCATGGCCGCAACATAGGTTTTGCCAAGGCCCACAACGTCTGAAATGAAAACTCCGCCGTAAGATTCGAGAATTTGTTGGGCGTTCAATACGGCTTGCTCCTGGTAGGCGAGCTTCTTCACTTCAACGGGAGTAAATGCGAATGACAGATCTTCCGGTCGGCTTAATTGGTCTTTGAAATACTCGTAGAGAAATTTCAGGTAGAGCTCATGGGGGGTGATTGTGTCATTTAACCAGGTGCGGGTCTGGATGGACTCAATGTACCGGTCTCCTACGTCAACCGCCTCACGCCATAGCTCATTAAACTTCGTCAAGGCAAAGTCGTAATCGTTGGCATTTTTCAATTCTACGTTAAATTCGAGGTTTTCCCTTAATCCGGCTTCGGTGAAGTTACTGGAACCGGTGATGACTCTGCCTTTATCCCGATCGCTTTCTGCAAAAGTCATAATATAGAGCTTGGCGTGGATATTCGTGGTGGGATAAGCCCGGATTTCGAGCTTTCCGTTTTTCAGCCATTCGATGAATTTGAAAACTCCTTCTTCGATATCGGGATGGTCTTCCGAATTCTCCATCTCCTCGGCAATGGAATTCCCAAATTTCTCTTTAGCCTCCTTATGAGAAAAGACTAACTCGGTTTGCTCGACTGTTTTAGCTTTCTGAATTCGCTCGACCGTTTCCCTGTCCGTGCTTATGCCGATCAGTACTCGGATCTTCTCAGTGGGTTCAAGGGATTTGTAAAGCGAGTGAAATCCACTGGTGAAGAAATAGCCCACAAGCACATCGAAGAGACGGGTATCCTTTATCAGCGCCTTGAAGCGCTCGAGTAAGCTTTGGTTGTTCTCGTTGGTGATGAAAGTGAGGTCGGTTTGCATTTGAGTATTTGCTTATTCAGGTTAATTTATGAGCAAGTTACTGAGATGGCTGAGGGAATACAGATGGAAAAGCAAATTGAGCAAGTACAAATGCTGGAAAGTGTTTCTAAGGTAATAAATTTCAGGATTTGGATCAAGGATTAATCCGTATTTTTAGCTGTGGGGATTGGTTCGATTCATGGATAACAGCTTGTGGAATCCCTCGCACGCGGGAACAATTTATTACCGGCGAGTACGCATACTATAGCCCAAAAACCGGGTGTTATGACACACTCGCTGAGTCATTCTCCGATTGAAACTTAATTAGTCTCTTAAGCGCTGGTGTCCGGTTGTAAATTGAAATGATTCGGAGATAATGGTCCCGTGGGCGTTTTCAAAGAGGGAGGGGGTTTTAATGTATCCGCGTGAGAAAAGTATCCTTATAGGTAATATTCTGGGGGGATTTGCTATTGAGAGGATTGGCCTTTGTGCTGGATTAGCCTCTTTAAGATGGATTCGGATCTGGCTCTCTGGATAAAAATAAACTTTTGAGCTTATTCGTGAAAGTAAGGATATGCAAAATGTTCTTAAACGGATGGCATGGTAAAAGCACATGAGTTCAAATCTACTTTGCCGAATGTTTGCTAAAAGCTGCATTATCGCAAACAAAATAACGCTGGAAAAATCCCCAAAGAAGAGGTAAATAAGCCTCCTGGAAGTAAGCCGACTACGAGGGTGAGGTCAAGGTACGGGAAAAACACTTTGCCCTCTTCCCAGAATCGCATATAAGCCGTCTATCTTGCCTCTGGAGAGGTAAATGCCTCCAAGGCGAGTGATTCTACCCCTCGCCCCATTAAAAGGCTTACAGGCCAATTCCAAAACAAATTGGGACTTCAGGATAATGGCGCTCCTTGCAGAAATGTAAGATTTAAGCGTCTAACCGTATTCCTGGCCGCGTTCGGGCCACGATCACCCCCTAACCCATACAAACATACCCCCTCGGTGCTTTCGATGTGAAAACAGGCTCGTATAGACGCTTATTAAGGGGGAAAACAAAAAAGCCCGAAGTGGTTAGCTTCGGGGCTTTAGAATTCAAGGGGATTCGATTTCAAGAGAGCATTTCACCGCTCTCTATTTTCTGTAACATCTTGCGGAAGTTATTCCCACAATCCTGAGCAAGTTTCACGTAAGCCTCGACCGGTTTTCCGTCTAACTTTTCTGCCTCGGCAATCTCCTTGCATCGAACGGCAAAGGCTTTCGCCAAATCCCTCCGAGCTAACGGCAAACCAATCACCCTCGAAGAGAAGGGATTCGCGTCTATATGCTCCTCGAAGAGGTCATTCCCCTCGCAAGTCGTGGTAAAGATCACCACGACCGGCATTATCCTTTGACCTCCACCGTATTTCCGGGTATTCTCACCGGCAATGTATTCCAGCACGTCTAAAAACCATTCGATCACCGGTCTTGACATACCATGAGCCTCGTTGACGATCAAAGCGTGTCCTCTTCCACTCCACGGAGTAAAACTCCATGTGTAAACGATTTCCTTCAGCGAATTGATCGTCAATTCCCGACCGATTACCTCTTTCATCCCCTCGGGGTTAGCAACTTCGGCAGCAATCAGATTCGCAATAGTCGTTTTGCCGGTCCCACTTTGGCCCGTCACCCAAAAGGCTTTGCCCTCCAAACCACGACGAGCTAACACCTTCACCTTTTCGATGGCTTTGTCTTGACCCACGACCTCGGCCCAATTCTTTGGACGGTATTGAACGTATAGCGCTTTCATGGTAAACTCCTTTATAAGATTCCCGGAGGGCTATTTTCCCTCCGGGATTTCGGTTTTTGGTTATTGCTCGTCTTGAGTGAAATTCCGGCCCAAGATATAATCGCTTGCCTTTTGGGCTTGAGCCGCAGCCTGCACCACGAATTTATTATCATTGCGCAAGCGCTTAAGCCAACCGGAAATATAGGCAGCAGAGTTCTGAATTGTGCTTTCCACAATTCCACATTGAGCAGATAGATACGCGGCTCCTATTTCCTCCACAAGCTCCTCTTTTGAGTACTCGTGAGACCCGAAGCTATTAATCTCCGTTATGCTCTTGCGATTCAAACGGCTCTCATGCCCAGTGGAGTGAGTCAATTCGTGAAAGAGAGTCGAATAGTACTCTTCTGGGACGTGGAAGAGATTGGGACGAGGGACATTGACGAGGTCGGTGGAGGGTCGGTAGTATGCCCTTGCCTCGGAATTCAAGATCAAAGGCTTATGAGGCATACCGTCAACAATGCTCTGGGCCGCTTGAACGGGATTAAATGAATTTTCGGTAGTTCCGGAGGGAGGGATTTTATCGGAGGGAATGCCCTCGGTTTGGGACACGTTGAAAACCGAGTAATACCGAAGCATGGGAATTCTGGAAATGCGATTGCCGTTTTCGTCAACTGATTCTCCTTCGGGATCTTGCTTCTCTAACCACTTCCAGAAGATTACGGGACACGCTTTTTCTCCCGCTTTGACAAACCCTCCAAGCTCTTTCGCTTGCTTGAAAGTGAGGAAGTAAGGAGATTCAAAGCAGAGTGAACTCAGTAAAAATACATTAACTCCTCGGTACGGTTTGCGGGAAATCAGATTTTGTGGAATTCCCTCTCCACCGGCCCAAGTTTTCAGCCAAGGGATAGTTCCCTTTTCGAGCAAATCGCAAATCCTGTTTGTGATAAGCTCAAAGACTTGATCTTTTTCCATTTTGCCCTCGGTGATTTAGACGAGATAAAATGCCCCTGGAATTGTCTACGCTCACCGTAAAGGCGAAAAGCGCCGGATTCCTCACGGAGATCCGATTCCAAGGGCAAAGTGATAATTGAGTTTTCATAAACAGAAAACGCCTTTAGGTGATTTAGACGACTATAATATAATACATTTCTAATCGTTTGTCAAGTCTTTTTTCATTTATTTTCGATTTATTTCGATGCTATTTCCCCCTTTATTATGCCCTATTCCCTCTGTTATATAGTGTATAGATACTCTGGGGATAGGATTCCTCATTAGAAAATAGGGATAATGCTTTTCATCCCTTGTTAATGCCCTATTCCACCCTTGTTTCAAGCTTATTTCGAGCTTATTTGGAGACCTCCGGGGGGTGTTTTTTCAGCGTCGTTCGGAAAACCGAAAAGCAAGGTATGGGGTCGAATGCAGAAAGCGGGGTTCCATCGTCTCGCTCGCACGGAAGTCTTTAATAAACAATGTAGTTAGGGGGAGGGGGTAGTTCAGAATATCGGAGGGTAAATCCCAGATTGGAGTCCCGTTGCGTAGCATGTAGCGCGATATATGCATAACGATGGGTAGGTGAGCACTAATTATAGTGTCGTCAAGATGAA
>JAGVQJ010000063.1 GCA_020051775.1 Calditrichota bacterium
AAACCCAAATTCAAATCGAGAAATCGAGAATTCGCAGTTAATTACTTGATAATTCAATAAGTTATACTGCCGTCAATAGTTTTATACCGGACAGTAGTGGAAATATATTTACAAGTCAAAATTATTCTAATATCATGATTACACAAGATTTGAATGCTACCACTATTGCCAATAACACGATCATAGGACATTCAAACCAGACTTTTGGATGTGGTGTCGAAATTGCAGACGCAAATTCCTTTCTTACGAAAAACATAATAATTCGTAATGTAAATAGTAGCGGTATTGACATTTCATCCTTTTATGGTTACGGTTGTGATCAAATACTATCAAAAAATACGATATTTGGAAATAGCACAAACTATGGGGGCGGCGCCGTTTATGTGAATTATGAAGACAGTCATCCTTTACTTTCCCATAGCATTCTAATGAGCAATAGTGCACCACAGATAGCTGTTGCAGGAGGAGCTGAAATTACCGTAAATTACTGCAATGTGGTTGATAGCTGGCCTGGAATCGGTAATATAGCTGAAAATCCCGCCTTCGTGGACACCGCTCATGACGACTACCGGTTGCTGTGGGGTTCCCCCTGCATTGATTCCGGCCACCCGGATTCTCTTGACCCCGATGGCACTCGCGCCGATATGGGAGCCTGCTTCTACGACCAGTCCAATCCAGTGCGCGTCTTGATGACCCCCTACGAAATCCCCTTCCTGATTCCCGAAAGTGGCGGTGGAACTTTAACCTACGCCCTGCGGCTGGATACCCATCTGGATACCCCGCAGGAAGCCACTTTCTGGTGCGATGTGACCCTGCCCGACAGCACGATTCTCGGGCCCCTGTTGGAACCTTCAACGATCACAGTTTATCCCGACATGATGCTCTCCTGGGTTCGCTACCAGGGCGTACCGGAATCGGCGCCGTTGGGAGTCTTCCGCTATAACGCTTACGCCGTCGTCGGTGATGACACCAGCAAGGACAGTTTCCTATTCGGCAAGCTTGGATTCGGTTCCGAACCGATGGATCCCTGGCCCAACTGGGGAGATCCTCTGGGCGTGCCGCCCTCACCCTATAATTCCCCCGGTGCGCTCAACCAATTCGCCCTGCATGGAGCTTTTCCGAATCCATTCAATGCCACCACAGCCATCAGCTATCAGCTATCAGCTTTCAGCCAGGTCAGTCTACGAGTATATGACGCTACCGGACGGTTGATAATGACGCTAGTAGACGAAAGGCAGGAGCCGGGTAATCACCGTGTCACCTTTGATAGCTCGAATTTGGCTTCAGGCGTCTATCTCTACCGCCTGACTGCTGACCAGAACACAGTGGCGGGGAAGATGGTGTTACTCAAATGAAAAATGCAAAATGAAAAGTGAAAAATGAAAAATAGGAATCCGCCTCTCGGCGGATTTTTTAATCTGCGTCATCTGCTGAATCTGCGTGAATTAGCGATTCGGACAATTGTTAAAGGCGCTCACTCGAGCGCCTTTTTTATAACTCATAACTCAGCATTCATAACTTACTTCGTGTCCAAGATGATCGGCAGCCCGTCCTTCCCCGCACCGATGATGACCACCTTCGCATTGGGCGAAGCGGCTAATTTCTCAGTTGCCTCGACTCCCTTCCAGCGCAGCAGTTGGTCGCTGATACCCGCCGCGACGATCTTCTGGAAGTCGGCGATCCCCTGCGCTTCGATGCGCTTGCGGTCGGCTTCCTGCTGTTCCTTGGTCAAGATAAATTCCATGCGCTGGCTTTCCTGGTCGGCGCGCTGCTTTTGCTCGATGGCCTCGGTCAGTTGCGTGGGCAGCGCTACATTGCGGATAGGCGTGGTCTCGATGCTCACGCCGCGCGGCGCCACAATCTTGGCCAGCTCTTCTTGAATCGAAGCCCCTAATCGTTCCCGTTCCGAGGAGTACAGCGCGCTGGCCTGGAAACTGGCCGTCACCGACCGGCAGATCGAACGGAATTGCGGGATGAGAATGATGCTCTCGTAGTCGCCGCCGGATATGGTCTTGTACACCCGCGCTGCAGCTTCGGGGTTCAGCCGGTAGATGGCGCTGACCTCCAAGCCGATGGTCAACCCTTCGCGGGAGAGCACCTGCATGGTTTCCTTGTGCTCTTTCGTCTGGATGGAATACTTGATGATGCGCGCCATGGGATTGACGATGTTGATTCCCGCCGGCAGCGTCCGGTCCGACACGATACCGAAGAAATCCGCCACGCCGACGTGTCCCGCCGGAATCTGCGTGAAGAACTGAAATAGCGCCACTACTCCGGCGATGGCGGCCACCAAAGCGCTCGCCCTGCCTGCGGAACGGTACGCGATATTTTTCTGCTGGGCCTCGCGCTTGGCGTTCAACCACACGATCAGCGCGGCCACAATGATGAGCACTGCAAGAATGAAGATCATCTTCGACTCCTTATTGAACCAATATGCGAATTTGCTTAAAAAGATAAAGGATATCCTGGAAATATGCAAGAGTAATCGGTTCCGTTTTTCCAATCGCCTGCTTCTCTTAGATCTTAGGTTTTCTGTCTACTTTCTCCCTTTTTCCTTGACTTGGGCCTGCGAAACTGTTATATTTGCAGGAGATTATCATTATTCATTTCACCTTCTGGAGAAGCCTTGAAGAAATCACGCTTCGCCCTTGACTTCTGTGTTATTATTCTGCTCTTGGGATCGGGAGTCATCCAGGCTCAGGATTCGCCGGGCTCGCCCCAGCGTCCTTCCCGAAACGAATTTAAAGCCCGATACGACCGTGTCATGGAGCTATTCCAGCAGAAGAAATTCGATGAGGCGGCTACAGCCTTCCAGACTTTACTGGAATCTGACCGTGAAAATCAACTGGCGGGGAACTGTCAGTTCTGGATCGGCGAATGCCGGTACGGCCAACGCCGTTACGAAGCTGCCATTGCCGCCTTCGAAAAGGTCTTCGCATATCCTAATTCATTCAAGATTGACGCCGCCCAGTATAAGATCGCTCTCTGTTTCTTGCAGATGAAGAGATATCCGGAAGCCCGGGATGAATTCAGCCGGCTGATCTCAGCTTACCCGTCCAGCGAATTTGTCGCTCGCGCCCGGACGCAACTTGACCAGATACCCTGATCCGTCTATGGGACGGAGTGAATTGGATGAATATTATGACCCCGCACCTTGGAAACGCCGTCGGGCGTTTCTTTTTTTTACTGGTCTTGGCGCTGGCGTTGCTGCTGCCAGATATGTCGCCGGCCGCCGCTACAAAATCAAAACCCAAAGCCACAAAGCCTGCCGCTGCCAAGCAGCCTGAGGTCAAACCCGCCCGGCAAGTCGCTCCCGATGAGTTGCTGTTGCCTAACGGTTTTTACTGGCCCACCAATGCCAGCAAGTCACTGGCGTCCTCCTTCGCCGAAACTCGCTCGAACCACTTCCATTTCGGTATTGACATTCGCACCCAGGGTCGGGTGGGCTTCCCCTGCTACGCCATTGACGACGGGTACGTCTCGCGGATCAAAGTCTCGCCGTATGGTTACGGAAGAGCGCTCTACTTTACTTTAAAAGACGGCCGCACGATTGCCGCTTTCGCGCACTTGCAGAAATTCGCTCCAGCGGTGGAAAAAGTCCTGCATGCCGAGCAGATGCGCCGCCGCAACTTCACTTGCGAAATGTTCTTCCAGCCACAAGATCTGCCCTTCAAGAAGGGCGAGGTGATCTGCTATACCGGCGATACCGGCGCCGGACCTCCGCACCTGCATTTCGAAATGCGCGATGACAAGGGTTACTGCAATCCCAACCTGTTCGGCTTCACCGTCTCCGATTCCATCGCCCCCATGCCGCGTAAAATGGGACTGTTCCCCTTGAGCGTCGAAGCTGAAATTAACACCGACTATCATCCACTACTTATGTCTTTAACCGGAGTAGGGGGAAATCGCTACAGTGTGAAGCAGTCGCCTTCCGTTTATGGGCCGGTGGGATTGGGTGTGTCCGGGCATGATCAGGTGGATGAGTCTGGCAATGCGCTGGGGTTTTATGGTCTGGATCTTTATCTGGACGGCAAACAGATCTTCTCGGCACGCTATGACAGTTTCGGATATTATAAAGAGAAGATGATAGACATCGAACGCGATTATCGTCTGCGCAAAGTCACCGGAGACGCCTTCCATCATCTTTGGAAAGATCCGGCCTGCACGGTGGGTTTTTACCGTGGCGGGGATGGAATCATTGACACCAGGGATTTCAGCCCTGGAACGCATGCTTATGAAGCCGTCGTGACCGATTTCGCCGGCAATGCCGCCCGGATCACCGGGAAATTAGATTTTAATGAGAAGTCCCCGTTTCCCGCAGTGCCTTCTCCTTCGCGCTTGATGACCTTTCTGGGATTAGAGAAGGGATTGTCGAAGAATGCCTCTGCCAAACCCACAAACAGCATTCGCCCCGAATTCTTCGATGGTTACGCCTATTTCACCTTCCCGCACACGCCTGCGGCGAAAACCACCATGCACCTGGTGGAACCGTTCCCGCTACAGATCCCCCTGGCGCCATTGAATGGCCAATGGGTGGGTAAAATCCCCTTGCAGCCCGCTCCGCCGGGCAACTGGACGGTGGAAGTACAGCGCACGGATGCCTCCGATCGCGTCAGCGTTGAAACCGCCTCCTGGCTACTGCATCCGATCAAAACTACCGGCGGCAGTGTCATTTCTGCGGATGGACGTTTTAGAGCGGACTTCGCTGAAGACGCTGTATACCGCACTCTATACGCTCGCCTCAGCGCCGAAAACACCCCCGCTGAGGGCGGTTTCGTCGGTCGCGCCTTTCACCTGGAACCGGACGATATGCCCATAAAAGGCAACGTTCAAGTGTCCATCGCCGTACCACCGGGCGAAGCAAACCCGGAACAGTTGGCGGTCTATGGCCTGTCGCCCAAGGGTGGCTGGAAGTACATGGGAAGTGACCGGCAACAAGTCCCCGGATTCGTCACCGGAGCGTATTCGCGCATGGGTGCTTTCGCCTTACGCCGCGATGCGATGCCGCCTTCCGTAACCTGGATGACTCCGGCAGCAACTACAGCCAACCGACGCCCAACCTTCAAGTTTGCGGTTAAGGACAATATTTCCGGCTTTAACGACCAATCCATCAATCTGGAAGTGGATGGCCAATTCGTGCTG
>JAGVQJ010000179.1 GCA_020051775.1 Calditrichota bacterium
ACGCGCTGCTGATTTGCGACCGCAATCACGCCCAGGATGTAAAAAAAGCCGTCGAGTACATGGAGCGGCACCAGATGGATAAGTACCTTTAACTGAATTCTGCTTCCCGATTCCCGATTCCTGAACAATGAAAGAACAAGAACTATTGGGACATCTACTGGATCTGGCGCGCCGGATGGACTTCGAGGTGCGCACCGATCAAGGTCCGTTTCGCGACGGTTCCTGCCGATTGGCGGCGGCTGACGGCCATGCCCCCGAAAGTGGGGATACTCCAGACCGCCGACTGATCCTCTTAAATCGCAATTCGCCCGCGCATCGGAAGATCTCCGCGCTGGGACGAGCGCTTAGCGGAATTTCCCTGGAGGGTGTATTTCTCCTCCCTGCCGTCCGCGATGCCATTCAGAGAGGTTCGGGCAATGACCCGGTTGAACCCAATACCGATACTGATGAACTCCCAACCGAAACAGCTTAAACGACAAACGGTCTGCCTATAAAGGAGGCACTATGGCTGAAACAGTCCTCAAGTCCGTCTCCATCTTCTCGGAAGTGGACGATGCAACCCTGTCCTCCATTGAACTGCAACTGACGATCAAACGCTACCGTAAAAATAATCTGATCATCTTCGAAGATGACCGGGGTTTGAATCTTTTCATCATCAATAAAGGTCGCGTTAAAATTTCCCGCATCAGCGAAGAAGGCGGCGAAGTTATTTTGGCCATTCTGGGGGAGGGCGAATTTTTCGGCGAAATCTCCGTTATTGACGGTCTGTCACGGTCGGCCACGGTAACCTCTCTTGATGAAGTGGAACTGCTGGTGATGAAGCGCGAGCATTTCCTGGAAATCCTGCAAAAAAATCCCCAGGTCTCCTTCGCATTATTGAAGGAACTGACCGGCCGCATCCGCAAATCCGATCATCAGATCAAATCCCTCTGCCTGCGCAATGCTCGCGGGCGTGTGGCCACAACCCTGATCCGTTTGGCCGAAGACATCGGCAAAGTCAAAGACGGAAAGGTGACCATCCCGGAATTGCCCTTGCAGCGTGATCTGGCCAATATCGCCGGAACGTCCCGCGAAACGATCAGCCGCGTCATCGCTACTTTAGAAGATGAAGGATTCTGCCGTAAGAAGGACGATGCTCTGGTTTTCGATGATTTCGAGCGTTTCAAGAGAGAATTCGTCTAAAGCGACTTTATGGAGAATGAACCGGAAAGATTGGATTACTCTTTTTGAGCAAGGCGACGTCCGGGCGCTGTCTCGGGTGATCACTTGGATAGAAAACAGCGGCGGGGAAGTGCCGCCGGAACTTAAACCCATTTTTTCGAGAGTGGGTCGAGCCTTCCGTGTGGGTATAACCGGGCCTCCGGGCGCCGGGAAGAGTACCCTCGTGGACGGCCTTTCCATGCTCTATCGAGGCGAAGGCCGCACTGTCGGCATTGTCGCAGTAGATCCGACCAGCCCGTTTTCCGGTGGCGCTCTGCTGGGCGACCGGGTGCGCATGAATCGCGCCGGGGTTGATCCTGGTGTTTTTATCCGTTCCATGGCCACCCGTGGCAATCTGGGCGGACTGGCGGAAGCCGCTCAGGATAGCGCCGATATCATGGACGCTTTCGGCAAGGATGTTGTCATCCTGGAAACGGTGGGGGTGGGGCAATCAGAGCTGGACGTAGCTCGCGCCGCCGATACGACCGTGGTGATACTGGTTCCGGAATCGGGAGACGGTGTGCAGGCTATGAAAGCCGGACTTATGGAAATCGGCGATCTGTTCGTATTAAATAAAGCGGATCGCCCCGCCGCCGACCGCGCCGCCGAGGAGCTTAAATCCGCCCTGGATTTAAAAGCCGTCGTGGACGGGTGGAAACCGCCGGTTTTATCCACTATCGCCAGCAAGGGGCAAGGATTGCCGGAACTACTGGAAGCCTTAAAAGCGCACTGGCAACACTTGACTGAAACCGGCGCACTTAAGGCTAAACGCCTGAACCGCCGCCGCCAGCGCATCCGCGCCGCCGCGGAAAAAGATCTGCTAACTAGGTTCTGGGATGAGGAACGCACTCAGCGGTTGGAGGAGTGTTTGAAATCGGATGATAATCCATTCAATATTGCTGCGGGTTTGGTGAAAGATTATTTAAAGAAGTAAAAGTTGATATTCGGCTCATGTCACCTTTCTCACTTCTTGACCACACAGCCGACATCCGTTTAAAGGTCACCGGTTGCGATCTGGAGCAGTTATTCAACGACGCCCTGGCAGGATTGACGGTTATCGTCAGCCCGCACCCTCGTGATTCTGCAGCGAAGCCAACTGTTTCATTTTCGATCCAGGCCTCGGACTTGGAGAGCCTCCTGGTGGACTTTTTAAACGAAGCGCTTTTCACTTTGCAGACTCGCAAGGTAGCCATCACACAAGTAACATTCGATTCTTTGAACGAATTCTCAGCAGCGGGACAATGGGTAGTTCAACCCGTCGCCGGTTTCGCTGCAGACGTCAAAGCCGCTACATACCACGATCTGAAAATCATTCGCCATCCGGACGGGTCCTTCGATACGACTATTGTGTTTGATCTATAATTATTTGGATCGCGAGGCCTTATATTATGCCGGAAATTCCCCATAAAAATATTTTAAAAAGACTCAGCGATTATCTCTGGGAAATCCCCGCGACGTTTCGAGCCGACATGCAGGTTCCGGCGCGGATTTATGCCTCCCAAAAGATGCTGGACGATCTATTCCGGGATCGTTCTTTATGGCAACTCGTCAATCTAACCACGCTGCCGGGCATCTTTCGTTACGCTTTTGTCATGCCGGATGTGCATGAAGGCTACGGTTCGCCCATCGGCGGCGTCGCTGCGTTGCGGGAAGACGATGGCGTTATTTCCCCCGGCATGTGCGGTTATGACATCAATTGCGGTGTCCGCCTACTGCGCAGCACGGCGCATATTCAGGATCTGCGCGATAGAATCCCCAGGTTAATGGCGGCGCTTTACCACGAAGTCCCCTCCGGAGTCGGTACCGGCGGCAGGATAAAGCTTAGAGGGCGCGACCTCGACGCCATCCTGGAAAAGGGCGTGGATGAGACGGTGAAGCGTGGTTGGGCTGACTCTGAAGACCGTGATTTCTGTGAATCCCATGGCCGTCTGCCGGAAGCCCGCGCCGAGGCTGTGTCCAGCCATGCCAAAGAACGCGGTTCAGATCAATTGGGCACGATCGGCGCCGGCAATCACTTCGTGGAAGTGCAGTACGTTGACCAGATTTTCGATGAGGACGCCGCTCGCGCTATGAGCTTGAAACCCGGGGAAGTCACTATTTTGATTCATTGCGGATCGCGGGGATTGGGGCATCAGGTAGCTACTGATTATATTCGGACTTTCAACGCTTCCAAGCATCGTTATAGCCGCGATCTGGTGGATCGCGAATTAGCCTACGCTCCGTTTCAGAGCAACGAGGGACAGGACTATTTCGCCGCGATGGCCGCCGCGGCCAACTTCGCCTGGGCCAATCGCCAGTTGATTACCGACGAGGTGCGGGAAGCCTGGCGGAAAGTTTTCGGCAACGAGTTCGGCGATCTGAAATTAGTCTACGATGTGGCGCACAACATCGTCAAGCGGGAGAGATACGATGAAACGCCGCTGTTAGTGCACCGCAAGGGCGCCACCCGCGCCTTGCCGCCTGGTCATCCTGACATCCCGCTGAAATATCAGCAGTGCGGGCAACCGGTGCTCATACCGGGGAGTATGGGCACTGCTTCTTATGTGCTGGCGGGTATGGAAGGGGCTATGCAGGAAGCGTTCGGAAGTTCCTGCCACGGAGCCGGCCGCACCATGTCGCGCAAGAAAGCCAAGTCACTGGTAAACGGCGGGCAGTTGCGCCAGGAATTAGAGAGCAGAGGCATCACCATCGCGGCCGGGTCAATGTCCGGTCTGGCCGAGGAAGCCCCTCTCGCTTATAAGGATGTGGAGACGGTAGTAGACGTTGTGCACCACGCCGGTATCGCCAGGAAGGTCGCGCGCCTGAAGCCGGTCGGAGTCATGAAAGGGTGATAGACATTCCAGCGCAAGCTGTAATCCAGGAGATTTAAAATATACAAAGCCCGTTTAATCGGTGGAGTGATCATGGTCATCGGCTCCGCCCTCCTCATGCTAACGAACAAAGGCGCTCACAGCACTGTGCCCTTCAGCGGTCTGGCAGTGATCGGCATTGTATTAATCGTCACCGCAAAGCGGAAGATGCGCAAGCCGCCGGGTGCATGATCCCGACGGAATCTACCTTGAATAGCCCCGGGTTTTCCCGGTGCGGGCCACTGTGTGGAACCGGGGGTAGAAGAAACCCACGACGCACAACGACTCTGGAAGGGTCGTCCAACACCCACTTCAGTGGGTCGAAGGAGAGTAGCCCCGGAATTCATTTCGGGAGAGTGAGAGAAGATATGAATAACAAATCGAAAGTGCCATTAACGCTGACAGTCTTGATCGAACAGGACGAAGATGGCCTTTACGTCGCCAGTGTACCCGCTCTGAAGAGCTGTTACACCCAAGCAAAAACACTGCCAGAACTTTACTCGCGAGTTCGTGAGGTCATTGAGCTCTGCCTGGAGGAGGAGTCTCCCGTCAAAATGAAATTCATAGGCGTTCAACAGATGGAAATTCCTGCTTAAGCGCCATGACCAGAATCCCGACGATTAGACCATCGCAGATGGTTGCATTTCTAAAGGCACTGGAATTTGAACAGGTGCGGCAGAAGGGCAGTCACAAATTCTTCCGCCACGCGGACGGAAGAACCGCGACCGTGCCGGATCACAAGGGGGAAGATTTAGGCCGAGGCATTACGAAGAAAATACTGAAAGATGTTGAGGCTTCCGAGGGGGATTTGTTAAATTGGTTGAAGAAGAGGTAACCGATCCCGCAGGGATCTACCTTGAATAGCCACCGGTTTTCCAGTCACGGGCCACTACGTGGAACCGGGGGAAGGGATGACCACCACCCCGCACGACACGGCGGGGTCGAGAAGAGAATAAAGGAAAAAAGTCATGAGCCTCCAAGAATTAGAACAAGCCATCAAGCAACTCGACAAGAAGCAGTTGGCTCGTTTCCGCAAATGGTTCGAGGATTACGATGCCCAGGCTTGGGATGTGCAGTTCGAGAAGGACGTTAAAGCCGGAAAACTTGAGCATCTGGCGAGCAAAGCTATTGCTGATCTCAAGGCTGGTAAATGCAAAGAACTGTAATGCAATTTACCAACTCCGAATTTTGGGAACATTACAAGAAATTGCCAGCCTCGGTTCGCAAACTGGCCGATAAAAATTTCGGGCTGCTAAAGATAGACTCCCAGCATCCATCCTTGCAGTTTAAGAAGGTTGATAAATACTGGTCGGTGAGAATCGGCAAGAAATATCGGGCGGTGGGAGTCGAGGCCAAGGCAGGATTGATCTGGTTCTGGATTGGGACGCACGCGGAATATGATAAACTGCTGAAGAAGTAACCGATCCCGAAGGGATCTACCTTGAATAGCCCCCGGTTTTAACCGGGGGAA
>JAGVQJ010000059.1 GCA_020051775.1 Calditrichota bacterium
ATCGAGGAACGTCCCGAGCTGAAAACCGCCGCCCGCAGCATCGAATCCTATTTGACGCAGCGGCGTTACGACGTCATCGTGCCTCAACAGCAGGATTTCCTCAACAACTACCAGCAAACCTTCCAGGCCCTCGATAATCAGGATGATGATCCCAGCTATAAATTGGCATTGTCGGTGGGAACGGATCTGTATATTACCTACGCCGTGGATATCGAGTCCAATTATGTTGGATCAACGGACAACCGCAAGGCGTCTGTGTCCGTGCGCGCCTATGAAACTACGACCGCACGCTTACTGGGCACCGAAACCGGCTATTCCGAATCCCGCCCCGGCATGGATGCGGTAGTGACCGAAGAGGCCATCCACGACGCCATAGACAAAGTGCTCGCTCGCATCAACGCTTATTGGAAGGACGATCTCCTGCGCGGTGTGCAATACAAGGTCATCTTAACACTGTCGAGTAAATTCGACCGCGCCCAGATGAGCCGTATTCAGGACGACGTGGCTACAGTGATCAAGGGGATCTCCGACCGCTCCAAAGAAAACGTGGCCACGGACAAAACCCTGGACTACGTGATTTGGGTCAAGCCGGATAAGTATGGCCAGGCGCGAGACCTGTTCAATGCCCTGCGCGATAATTTCGCCGCGAAATCATCCGGCGCAGTCATCGAACGCCGCCAGTTGAACCGCAAACTGCTCCTGCTGGCGATTAATTAAGTAAACAGTAGCAGGAGTGAGATAAATAGAGGTGACAAACATTCCTGCTCGTCTCATCAGAGGGTCGGTAAAAGCGTTTGTCGTGAGCTGTAGCGTCAGGCCATCACCCCTTATTTGGGCGTGATCTGACGCTATTTTTTATCGGCTAAAACATTCGGCAGGACCTGGTAAATGCAGGCGTCTTCTATTTGGCTGATTAATTTGAAATTCTGCGGATCGTCGCGCATCCAATCAATGACCGGCGGATAATATGAACCGGTAAAATCGAGCTCGCGGCTGTCATGATAACCTTTTTTAACCGCAAATATATCGCGACGGTTTTTTACTTTAAACGGGCGGTACAGGATCCAGTCAATGCGGTGCTGACGCACATATTCCTTGAATCCGGTCTCACAGTATGGGTTATCATCATAGGACGACAGCCGGTATAATTGATTCTGCAAGCGGCTCCCGTTGATCAAATAATTATCCGTAATCAAGTCGAGGTTCAAAATATGCTTGCCTGCCGACCTGGAATGCTGCTCTAACCAACCGTAAATCGGGTGGAAATATTGGTTGTAGTATTCCGTTCGTTCGTCGGGATAGAGTCTAAAAGGGCGAAAATTCAGGGTTAGACCCACTAAAATCAGTATTAGAAGAAATCCACATAACCGCATAGCTACTGGCAGTCGTTCCCAACACCTCCAGAAGAACCGAAGTCGAAAGATCATGATCAGCGAGAAGATTAAAGCGCCCCCGATCAGCGATTTGAAAAGCATGGTGCTTGGATAAAATTCATAGAACTGAAAAGTTGGATAGCGGAAATTCAGCAGAAATAGCACACAGCATCCCAGGACATACACTACGCCGAAACTCTTGCGAGACAACCACGAGCTTCCTTCCCAGGCGGATAATCCCACCGCCAGAGCGATGAACAAGATTCCCAAAATGTATCGGCTGTGCGACATGAGCGGGTAGACGGAATAAACCGCCACCATCCCCAAAACGCACCAGGCCAGCGCTCGGCGGGGTGTAGGGTCCTGATCCCGCCAGGCTTTTTTGAAAATAGACGCGGCGGCCAGAAGCACCGAGGCGCTCAAGATCAGGATCATGAATTTTGGAGGCGACGCTCCTTGCCACCAATCCCTGATCCTATAGAAGAGCTGCGGGATTTGCGCCGGTTGCGCCTCGGTTGCTTCCAGTTGCCCGATGATCGGAATGGAGAAGGGGAAAAGCGGCGATCCTTCAGCGATCCAATTCCTGATATACACGAACCCGCCCCAGATCAGTGCGCCTCCGGCTACGATGAAAATTGTCACGACTAAACCCGGCACTCTTGTCTTCTGTACCGGGGACACACGGTTTTTCGCACGAAGGGTGAGAAATAGATACAGTCCGGCAAGGATAAATCCCGCTCCGAAGGGCATGGCAAGATATTTGGAACCCAGGAATAATCCCGCGCTGATTCCTACGAGCATTAAGCTTGAGTATCGGGGTCGTTCGTGATAGACCAGCAGGTAATAGGCCAGCGCTATAATAGCATAAGTGAACACTTCATCCACACCCCGATTCAGCAGGCTGCGCATCATGATCCAGGGAAAGGCCAGCGGGAGGAATGAAAACAGATAAGCCCGTTTTCCTTCCACACCTAATTTCCTGAGCAGAGCGTAAAAGGTTAAAATAATTAGAAAACCAAAAGGCGCCTGGAAATATCGCGCCAGAAAATCGCTACCCAAAGGCAACATCCCCCATAACGCGAATAACACCCCATTGAAGGGATAATAGAATAGTTCATTGGGAGTCATGGTGTGGTAATACAACAGCGAGTGGGTCTGATAGATCGCGGATACCAGAGGAAAGTGATAATTAACGATGTCATCATGAAAGGGCGGCGTCTGGGCATTTAACACCAGGAAGGAGAGGCAAAAAAACCCGAAAAAGCCCGTCGCGAACTTTGCCCAAACGCTGCTTGTAGCTAATTCGCTCAAATTATGAAGGTACAATCCCAGCTCCTCTGCGAAGGAACTCTCCGATTGGCTTTTTGTCTTGGGGCGAGTGACCAGGAATATTAAAATGAAAGCGACTACGACTTCTGCTACGATTACGCTGAAAGTGAGCAGAGTGAGCAATCCCGCCATAGTTTCAAATAGAATGATCTGCGCTATCATCAGCAGAAAGATGGTCATGCACCTTTCGCTGGTTCGGTCGGAATAGAAGAATGTTTGTGTAAGCCGGTAGCTGTTGTATGCCAGTACCACATTAGTGATAATGAAGATCAGGAAAGGCAGGATAAATCCCAGGAATGAATTGGCCACCATAGCAGTTTCCATGTTCGCTCCTTGAATAAATTAGCTGAATTGTCCTGGATCTGAAATGACGCGGATAATCAAAGACGATGATAATATCATAAACTTTCAAGAGAAAATCAAGCGCAATTTTTTGCACAATGAAGATTTTTTCAAATTTCCATTAATCCGGATGTCACCTCCCCCGTGCTATTCTCCCTTTGATTTTACGAATGATACACGCTCACCCCCTCACAATCCCTAAGAATTATTTGCCTTCGGCAAGATTTTCTTCTATATTAGCTGGGCACGTGAAATGTATCACCGGTATCCTAGTGTGCCACTTCCACTATGATTAAAGCGGCAACTCAACCTGTTATGTCCCCGAAGAAGCCGGACACCGACCTGATGGCTCTGGTTGAAGCTTTTCAGTCGTTCAACCGCAGCACCTCAACTCTGAACCAGGCTTACCATCGGTTGGAAGCCGCCGCTCAGGAGTTGGCGCGGGAGTTGGAAGAGAAAAACCTTCAGCTCCAGCGCAAAAATCAGGAGCTGGATCGCGCTCACCGTTATCTGGAAGATATTCTCGCCTCCGTCGGATCAGCAGTAATCGCGACAGATCTGGAAGGGCGGGTGACCATTTTCAACCGCACCGCCGAGGAATTAACCGGATATAGCCTCGACGAAATTGCCGGGCAAAATTACCATGATCTGTTCGCCGGCCAACTGGGTCAGGAATCGCCTCTAATGCGCACTTTAATCAACGGACAGCCGGTGGCAGGCTTTGAGCGCGAATTGCCGATGAAGAGTGGCGACAGTATCACCGTGAAGAGTTCATCCTCCTGGGTAACTTCCACCGCCGGGGAAAGAATCGGCGTTGTCGAAACCATCGAAGACGTCTCCCGGGTGCGAGAATTGGAGGAAGAGGTACAACGCCGGCACACTCTGGCGGCGTTAGGCGAAATGGCCGCTCAGGTGGCGCATGAATTGCGCAATCCCTTAGCCGGGATCAAAGGATTCGCCGGGTTGTTAGCCGAAGACCTGCCCGTAGATAGCTCGGGGCGGCGCATGGTGGGGCGCATCATCGAAGGTGTGGATAGCCTCGATCGCATCGCCTCCAACTTGCTGGTCCTGACGCAAGGAGCACAGGGCGAAATGGAACGCCAACCCCTGGAACCTGTCTTCGATCAAGCTATCGCCCTCATTGAATCCGCCTCGGGGGGACGCTTTTCAGTGCGGCGAGATTTCCCGACCGAACCTATTCCTGTTCGCATTGATGCCGAAAAGATCAAAGGTCTGCTGCTGAATTTGCTGAAAAATGCGTGCGAAGCGTGCGGCGGATCCGGTGAAGCCGTAACCGGGTATCGCTGCCATCCGCTGCAGAATGAAGTGCGATTGTTCGTGCGCGATTTTGGTCCAGGAGTGCCTCAGGAAGCACAGGATAAAATTTTCAGTCCCTTTTTTACCACGCGCACTCAGGGGACTGGCCTGGGGCTGGCTATCGTCCGAAAAATTGCTCAAATACATCGAGGCGGAGTAGAGTTTGTGTCGCCCGATGGTGGGGGCGCGTTATTTACTGTTACCATCCCTATTATATAATTTATAGTCGGGTTAAACTCAATTCCCCGCTGCAAGGTTGAGTCTAACCGACTTGAGCCGACGTCCCGGCTTGCCGGGATCAATTCGACAAACAACCACAACCATAAACCCAAGCGCATTGAGGGGGAAAACCGTGGGTTCGACTAAGCCGAGAGAACGCATCCTGGTTGTTGATGACGAAGCTTTAATCCGCGATTTTCTGCGTGAAGCCTTAACGCGCCGATCCTATCATGTGGATCAGGCCGAAGATGGCAAGCAGGCCAAGGAGGTTTTAAAAGAGCAACGCTATGATATGGTGGTCACCGATCTGAAAATGCCCGGAGTCAGCGGGTTGGATCTTTTGCGGTTCATCAAAGCCCACCAATCCGAAACCCAGGTGATTATGATGACCGCCTACGGCACGATCGAAAACGCCGTGGAAGCGATGCGTCTGGGAGCCTTTGATTACATCACCAAGCCCTTCACAGCGGGTGAACTTGACCTGGTGCTGGATAAAGCTTTCGAACATCAGCGGTTGGTGGATGAAAATCAAAATTTGCGTGAAGAGCTGTGCGAGAAGTACGGATTCGGCGCCATCGTGGGGCGGTCGAAACCCATGCAAGAAGTGTTCGAGCTGATGCGTGTGGTTACGCCCAATCATAGCACCATTTTAATCGAAGGCGAATCCGGTACCGGCAAGGAATTGGTCGCCCGAGCGATTCACTACAACAGTCCTCGCAAGGATAAGCCTTTCATCAAAATCAACTGCGCGGCCTTACCGGAAGGCTTGATCGAATCAGAACTCTTCGGACACGAAAAGGGCGCTTATACGCATGCCTTCTCTCGCAGTCGAGGTAAATTCGAGTTGGCCGACGGCGGCACGATTTTATTCGATGAAATCGGGGAGATGGCGCCCGGATTGCAGGCCAAACTGCTGCGTGTCCTCCAGGAACGCGAGTTCGAACGTATCGGTGGATCCGAGACCATCCAGGTTGACGTGCGCGTCGTGGCCACCACCAACCGCAATCTGGAAGAGGAAGTCGAGAAAGGGCGCTTCCGCAAGGATCTGTTTTATCGTTTAAACGTCATATCCGTCCATCTGCCCCCGCTCTCCCGCCGGCGTGAAGACATCCCTCTTTTAGCCTACCATTTCCTGCAGAGATATTGTCAGGAATACGGCAAGTGCGTTGAAAATATTTCCGAAGAAGCGATGCTCCATTTGTGTCGCAGCGACTGGCCGGGTAATGTGCGTGAATTAGCCAACCGCCTCGAACGGGCGGTGGTGTTATGCCGCAATAGCGTCCTGGAATTAACGGATCTTTACCTCGGGGGAAAAACTCGTTCCAACACCCTCAACGACTTTCCCCAAGTCCCAGGCGCCACTCTGCATGAAATGGAGAAATGGCTGATTCTGAAAACCCTTATGGCGCAGAAACAAAACCGCACCAAAACCGCTCAAATTCTCGACATTTCCATTCGCACCTTGCGCAACAAGATCAAGGAATATCGCGAATTGGAAGGTGAAGAAATCAATTGAAGCGCCTTCAGCCTCCTCCGTTTGAACGTAGGCACGTAGACACAAGCTCTCCATATCCGCAAATCTCTAAGCCCCCCTCAGGGGGGGCTTGTTCTTTGGTAACAAATCCCGTTCTTAAAGGCGGGGTGCGCGGTTGATAGCAGTTCATCGCATGGCTAAAATTGCCGCAAGCCCCGGACTTAATTTTCCCCTCAGCCACCTCTAAGATACCTAAAAACACCCTTATTATGCAGAAACCCGCACATTTGAATCTCAAATTACGCATGGCATGAAGATTGCTTTTTGCGCTGGAAAGGCGGAAATCTCCGTCCAGACTTTAGTTTATCCGCCAATCATTGGGCCGCCGGTGGCCGACTTCGCCAGGAATGATGATGATCAAGGACCTTATCTTCGGTAAAACTATGCTGCCCGGTCTGGGAATCGGCATGAATGCTATGACTCAGCGGCAGAAAGCCGTCGCTGATAATACCGCTAACGCCCAAACGCCGGGCTATCACCGCAAAGTCGTGGATTTCGAGAATAAATTGCGGGCCGCCGTCAACCGACCGCATCAATTAAGCCTGACGCTCACCGAACCGGGACACATCAACGGGCAAATGAAATTCGCCGCGGTGCGTCCCCACATGAGAGAGGCAGACCCAAAAATGGATGGTGCGGGAGCCGATCAAGTGGTAATGGAACAGGAAATGAGCAGTTTGGCGGAAACTCAGATTCGATTCGAAGCTTCCGTCAAACTGGCGCAGACGCAATTCGAGATGCTGAAAATGGCCATTCGTGGATCGAGGTAATCATGCCGGTAAAATCGCTTTTCTCATCGTTGGAACTGTCAGCTTCCGGTCTCACTGCCAACCGCCGCTGGATGGACGCCATTGCCGAGAACCTGGCCAACGCCCAAACCACGCGCACCGCTGAAGGCGGTCCCTATCAACGCAAGTCGGTCACCTTTAGCGAAGCTATCAAGCTGGCGTCCAGGCGTCGTCCGCAACCCGAACCGTTGACCGGAGACCTAAAAGCCGACCGCCAGGCGCTGGATCGCACTCGCCGGCAACGGGCGGCTTTGAAAGGCGTCGAAGCAGGTGTTTCGCAGGAGGCGTCTGAACCCCGGCTGGTTTATGATCCCCAGCACCCGGATGCCAATGCCGAAGGATATGTGGCCTACCCCAATGTCGAAGTGGTCAAGGAGATGGTGGACATGATCACTGCTTCACGAGCTTATGAAGCGAATGTTACCGCCTTGAACACCGCTAAGACTATGGCTAAAAAAGCGCTGGAAATATAATCCCTTCCAACGACTAACGACTGAAGACTATCATGGATGACATTCGACGCATACAGGGAATTCTGCAGCAGCAAGCGCCGCTGGAAACTCAAACACAGCCCGCTGCCGGTGAAACCTCCTTTCAGGATGCCCTGGGAAAATTCGTAACGGAAGTCAATTCCCTTCAGCAGAACGCCGACGTTGCCACCCAGAAGCTGCTGTCCGGTGAACTTCAAGACGTTCATCAAGTCATGATGGCTATGGAAGAAGCCAATACCAGCTTCCAACTCATGATGGAAATGCGCAATAAAATCCTGGAAGCCTACCGTGAAGTGATGAGAATGCAAGTGTAATATAAAGACAGGTTGAGTCACGAGAAACGAGCAACGAGATTAGCCGATGAATCCTCTGCTTAACGCATTACCCAAGCAACTTAAGGAAATATTCAGTCCACTTTCGGTCTCCCAAAAGGCCAGTCTGGTGGGATTAACCCTGCTGACCGTCGGTGCGATCGCGGCCCTGCTGTTTTGGGCAAACCGACCGGAATACACGATTCTCTTCACCGATCTGTCCGGAACGGATGCAGCCAAAATCCGCGACGCCTTGCAGGATGATAAAGTACCCTACAAACTGGAGAGTGGTGGTTCCACCATATTGGTACCCAGCGACCGGGTTTACGACCTGAGATTGCAATTGGCTTCTGCGGGAATTCCTTCGCAACCTGGGATTGGCTATGAGATCTTCGACCGCACCAACCTGGGTATGTCGGATTTCGTGCAAAAATTGAACTATCGCCGCGCTTTGGAAGGTGAATTGTCTCGCACCATCACCAGCATCTCCGAAGTGGAGAAGGCGCGCGTCCACTTGGTCATTCCCGAACCCTCTCTGTTCAAAGATGATGAGAAACAACCCACCGCCTCGGTCGTATTGAAATTCAATGGCCGCGCGAGGCTGGCTGAAGACCAGGTTCGCGGCATCGCCACTCTGGTGGCTCGTTCCGTGGAAGGTTTGGATCCCGAAAATATCACGATTCTCGATTCCTTCGGCAATCTTCTGTCAGGCATGAAATCTTCCGATCCCGGCATGGGACTCTCCTCGAACCAGCTTGAACTGCAACATAAAGTGGAAGCCTATCTGGCTTCTAAAGCGCAAACCATGCTGGATGGGGTTTTAAGTCCCGGCCGTTCCATAGTGCGCGTTTCCGCGGAACTGGATTTTCAGAAGCTCGAGCGCACCAGTGAAATCTACGACCCGGAGAGCGCCGTTATCCGTTCGGAAGAGCGCATGGAATCCACGTCCAATGAAGTGGATGTTCCCTCGACCAAAGAAGAAAATACGCTCAGCAATTACGAGATCAATAAGACCGTCGAACACCTGGTCAACAACGGCGGCTCCATCAAAAGGCTATCGGCGGCCGTCATCGTGGATGGCAATTATACCGAAAGCACCGGCGGCAAAATGCAGTACAACGCCCGCGCTCCGGATGAGATGACCGCGCTGTCCAGCATTGTTCGAGGCGCTCTGGGATTGCAGGAGGAACGCGGCGACGTTCTGGAGATTTCCAATATTGCCTTCAACAAAGAGAGCTTCAACGACCAGGCTGAGACCTGGGCAGTGGCCGAGAAAAAGGACATGATCATCACGTTATTGCCTAAAATCATCCTGGCCATCGTGTTGATTGTTCTGATGATGATGATCCGAGGGTTCTTGCGCAATAACATAAAGACTACGACGGCAACGCTGGCTCCGGGGCGAGCAGCCATGCTGACCGGCGGCACACTGCGAACCCCCCAACTGATGCCTGCCTATCCCGCCTCGGGATCGAAGTTGCCGGCCAAAGTTGTCGTTCCGCCGCTGGAAGAAGAGTTATCCCAGGAAGCCCGTGAGATGGTCATGCGCCGCGAGCAAATTTCGGAATTCGCCAAAACCAAACCTGAAGCTGCCACGATGCTTTTGAAAACTTGGTTATTGGAAAAATAGAGAAGTAAGATCGCCATGTCTTCATCTACCTCAGCTTTGACGCGAGTGAACGATCTCTCAGGTCGGCAGAAAGCCGCTATCTTCATCATGGCGGTAGGCCCGGAAGCCTCCGCCAACATCTACCATCATTTAAATGATGAAGAGATGGAAATCCTGACCACGCAGATCGCCAACATGCACAATGTAGGTTCCAGCCTGATTCAGGATGTGATGGGCGAATATCACACCATGATCAAGGCGCAGGAATACATCACGACCGGAGGAATTGATTATGCCCGGCAGGTGCTGGAAAAGGCCGTAGGCGAATCCCGGGCTATGGAAATCATCCGCAAAGTGCAGATGACCATGCAAGTGAAGGGTTTTAACATCCTGCAGGAAGTGGATCCCAACCAGTTGATGGCTTTCTTGCAGAAAGAACATCCCCAGACCATTGCCTTGGTGATGACCCAGTTGAACCCCGTGCAAGCTGCGACGGTGCTGGCTGATCTGCCGCCGCCCATGCAGGTGGACGTCATGTATCGCCTGTCGCAGATGGAGCGCGTTTCGCCGGAAACCATCAAAGCAGTGGAAAAAGTGCTCGAATCGCGCATTGATTTCTCGCAGGGTGGACACAAACTTGGCGGTATTAAAGCGACGGCTGAAATACTGAATTTAGTCGGACAGCGCTACGAGAAACACATCTTGAATGGCATCGCCAAAGAAAATCCCGAGCTGGCGACAGAAATTAAGAATCTGATGTTCGTCTTCGAAGATATCATCGCTCTGGATGACCGCTCCATTCAGAAGATTCTGAAGGAAGTTGATCATAAAGAGTTGGCGCTGGCCTTAAAGACGGTATCTGAAGAATTGAAGACCAAGATGCTTTCCAATATGTCCAAACGCGCTGCCGACCTGGTCTTGGAAGAACTCAAATACATGGGGCCGGTACGGTTACGCGAGGTTGAAGAAGTGCAGCAGAAGGTCATTGATGTTATCCGCCGGTTGGAAGACGAGGGGCAGCTTGTCATCGCCTCCAATGAAGACCAGATGGTGTAAGCCATGCGAAGCTTCAAAAAAGCGCCGGAAAAATTGCGTGGTATGCTCAAGGCGGGAACTCTGCGGCAAGGATCTTACCGCTTGGTCACGGATCCCTCGCAGACGGTGGTAATCAAACCGGCTACGCCGATCTCTAAGAAACAGGCGGAATTGAACGAGACCGATTGGTTCTACCAGATGCTGGACGCCGTCTGGGAGCAGGCGGAGCAAGCCTACTACCAGGGCTTGGAAGAGGGATACACTGCTGGGTTGGAAAAAGGCCGGGAAGATGCCAAGCAGATAGCATTGAATTTTCGCCGGACACTGGAGACGATGGAAACAAACCTGTTGGAATATTACACCGGCGTGGAACACTGGTCGGTGAAGTTATCCCTGAGCGTGGCGGAGAAAGTGGTGGGGCGCGCCGCGGAACAGCACTTGGATCTGATTCAGCAGACAGTTCGTCAGGCTATCCAGGAAACTGCCGATAAAACCCGCCTCTTGGTTCGCGTGCATCCTGCGGATTTCGAGACTCTGAAAGATATTCGCACCGAAATCACCGCCCTGTCAGAGGGCATCGAGCATTTTAAAATTGAAGCTGACGGTGCCGTTACTCCAGGAAGTTGCCGAATAGAAACCCCGGCAGGATTACTGGATGCGGATTTTAACACACAACTTCACGAGCTGCGACGCGCCCTGATACAGCATGAGGAAACCACACCGTGAGCGCCACCTCGAACAGCGAAGCAATGCCCCTGGCGGCGCGCTTCAAGCCCTATTTCGACCGGCTGGAAAACTGTCATCCTCTGGTGCACATGGGGCGCATCGAAGAGATCATCGGTCTGGTCATCAGCTCGGTGGGGCCCTCGGTGGCGGTCGGTGAAATTTGCAGCATCGAATCCCCCGACGGCCGGACTATCCTGGCTGAAGTCGTCGGCTTTCGGAGCAATCGCGTGCTGCTTATGCCGCTGGGAGATCTACAAGGAATTGCCCCGGGATTTCTCGTTGTCGCACAACGCGAACCCTTCCGCGTCCCGGTAGGTCCCAGTTTGTTGGGTCGCGTACTTGATGGCTTGGGGAATCCGCTGGATGGATTAGGTCCCATATTGGCGGAAGGTACGAGATCCGCGTCCGGATCGCCGCCCAAGCCTTTGGAAAGACAGCGCATCACGCAACCCCTGTACACCGGCATTCGCGCTATTGACGCTTTGTTGACCTGCGGCAAGGGGCAGCGTATGGGTATCTTCGCCGGATCCGGCGTGGGCAAGTCAGTGCTGATGGGCATGATTGCCCGCAATACTTCCGCCCAGGTCAATGTCATAGCCCTGGTGGGCGAGCGCGGCCGTGAAGTGAGAGAATTCATCGAGGCCGATCTGGGGACGGAAGGCTTGGCTCGTTCCGTGGTCGTGGCGGTGACCTCAGACCAACCGGCGCTGATTCGCATCAAAGGCGCACTGATTGCTACGGCTATCGCTGAAGACTTCCGCGATCGCGGCTGCGACGTGCTGCTCATGATGGATTCGGTGACTCGCCTATGCATGGCGCAACGCGAAATCGGTTTGGCTATCGGCGAACCTCCTACAACTCGAGGTTATACGCCGTCCGTATTTGCCATGTTGCCGCGTCTATTGGAACGGTCCGGACCGGCAGCCAAGGGGAGCATCACGGCGATGTACACAGTGCTGGTAGAAGGCGACGACATGAACGAACCGGTGGCCGACGCCGTCCGTTCGATTTTAGACGGCCACATCGTGCTTTCGCGCAAAATGGCCGCCCGCAATCACTACCCAGCCATAGACGTGTTGGAGTCCATTAGTCGTCTGATGATTCAGGTGGCTGATCCCGCGCAAAAACAAGCGGCTGCCAGAATCCTGGAACATCTGGCGGTCTATCGCGACGCGGAGGATCTGATCAACATCGGCGCTTATGTGAAAGGATCCAATCCGCGCATTGACTTGGCTTTAAAAAAGATAGATATGATTACAGAGTTCTTAAGACAGAATATCGAAGATAATGGAGACCCCCTGATCACGGGAAAACGACTGCTGGAACTGGCCGCATGAAAAAATTCGATTTCCGCTTGCAACGCGTCATCGAAGTACGCGAGGTGAAGAAGAAGCAATGCCAGCGCGATCTGGCCGTGTCCCAGGAAGAGCTGGCGCGGCGTCAGAAGCTTCTGGAAGAAGCGGCACTGGAATCCCAAGCTGGAAATGATGGTCTGCGCCGGGCGCTGAAGGCTACGACCAAAGCCGGGCAGTTAACGGCTTTAGACGGTTGGCGCAACCGGACTGAAGATGAAGTGCAAACCCGAACAGGTCAAACCGATGAACAGCTCTGCGAGGTGGATCGCCGGCGCGCCGCACTGATCTTGGCAGCCAAAGACAAGAAGGCACTGGATCGCCTGAAAGAGCGCCGCCTGGAAGAACATCGCGGTGAATCCCTGCGCGAAGAACAGGCGTTCCTGGACGAACTGGGCTGTCGCCCTGACGGTTCCTGGCAAGTCCTGAGTAATGAACCATCAAAATGATGCATGGGATGACATAAGGTTAGCCCTAAGAAGTCAACTATGGCCGAAGAATCCGAACTGGAACTTGAAGGTGCGCCAAAAGCGCCCAAACCCAAAAAGAAAATTGTGCCTTTGCTCGCCGCAGTTCTGCTCATCTGGGCGTTGGCGGCAGTAGGAAATTACTTCTGGCTCAAAGCCACTTATGTACCACCCCTCCCGCCACCGGTGCCGGAACGCGAAGAGCCGGTAACTACTATTGATTTGAGCGGTGTGCAGGGGATTCAATCCGGTGAGCATGATGATTCCGACAGCCTCGAGGCTGACGCTCAGGACAATTCGCCGCGCATTGACAGCCTGAGGACCGCCATTGCCGAATTAACCACTGCCTCGGCCACACGCGACTCATTGATCCGAGCGTTAGCCGCAGCCATGGAAGAATCCAAGAAACCGGTTCCACCACCCGAAGTTCCGGTGAAAACGGCCGCCGATTCGACTGACGTAAAACGGTCCGTTAAACTGGCAAAAATCGTTGAAGCCATGTCTCCGGCAGATGCCGCCAAAATGCTCGAACCCCTGTCCGATGATATGGTGACCTACATCCTGTTGCGTTTAAAACAGCGACAGGCCGCTCAGATCATGGCCGCGCTGCCGGCTACCCGCTCGGCGGGGATCAGCCGGGCCATTATGGAGCCGTTAGTGCAGTGAACATGTTCTGAATAATATTTCTTGAAATTTACGCATAAGAATCCAGTGAAACCGATCAACTCAAAAGCCCTCCTATTGTCTGTTCAGGGCGCCAAAACTCAACCGAGGGGACACAAGGCAGCCCAAGCCGGAGCGGCTATGTCTCTGCTGCCATTTGCCGCAGTGATGAGAGCGCAACTTCCGATACATTCTGCGGAAATCGGGCGTCGGGAATTTAAGATTAATAACCCGAAAATAAATTCCAAAGCCGTCCAACTGTTTTCTGATAAACCGCTGGCTTTTGCTGAAGTCCGCTCTAACGGCTTGAAAATTGGTAGGCTGGGAATTCAAACCAAACCGGAGTTGTCGGAATCACTCTCACAGATGGGTTTCACAGAACGACCGAAATCGCCAGATATCGCCAGCTTGAGTGAACCGAAGGTGACTAATCCAAGCATTCCAACCCGGACGGAGTTGTCGGAATCACTCTCACTGATGGGTTTTACAGAACGGCCGAAATCCCCGGATATCGCTCGCTTGAGCGAACCGAAAGTGACTAATCCAAGCATTCCTACCCGGACGGAGTTGCCGAAATTGGCTCCGCCAGGGAGCGGTGTTCAACAACCCCAAATTCAGGATTTCGTGCGCTCCAGCGGACTGAAGGATAGTAACCCAGGTCTTCATTCCTGGGTGGCGGAGTCAGAACCATCAGCCCATTTTACTGAATCACGGTCTGTGGAATCTTCCGGTGTGTCCGCCGATGCCCACATCCAGGTTAATCGTCCGCTGGAATTGGCCTCGCTGGTCATGGCGGAAAATCCTGACCTGTCCGAGTCTGGTTTCAATTTCGATGTTCAAATCGTGCAAACGCGGGAAGGGTCATTACAGTCTGAGACGCCCATACCTGGTTTTCAAGCTGAGACTTCGTTCCCCTCAACGATAAGCTTCTCTGCGGTAGATCTAATGGCGACAGACAAGGAAACGCCGACGGCTGAATTTGCCCGCGTATCCAATGGATCAGTTGCCCAGGATCTGGAGTCTGAAGTTACACCCGAAGAGCCGGGGATTGTAGCCGGGGAAACGGAATCGTCACTACCAAGTTCAGACGAATCAAGTGAATCTCACACCACTGGTATGCATGGTGATGGTTCAGGTCAAGCCGGTAGATCCAGCGCCTCCTCCGCCAAGCTGGATAGCCCGTCAGGGGGTTCGACCGCTACACCGGGACATGCCTTTTTCCTGTCAGGTAAGGGAGCGGTCAAGACAGGATCGGCAGATCACGCCAAAGCCAAGACAGCGGCTGCTAAAGGAGCGCCTCATCCGGGTTCGGCGTTAAAATCAACTGTTGATACGGCTGAACCGGAGGTCTCCCCCACAGTGGAAAAGGATTCAGTGCCTGTCAAAGACGTAAAAGATCTTCATGACAAAATTCAGCAACCGGCAACTGCTCGCCATGATCACCTTAAGTTGGAACATATTAAAAATCTGCAAGATCTCGCCGAAAAGATTCAAGCCCGCGCTCAGATGGCGAATCCCACGCGCGAAGCTTTATTGGTAAGACTGAATCCCCCTCATTTGGGCTTGCTGCGAGTGCAGGTAGAAACTCGAGGGCAGGAATTGAGGTTGGTCTTCAATGCTCAAACCCCCGAGGCTGTACAGGCGCTGAAGGATTCGCGTCCCGAATTGACTCAGATGGTGAGCGATCAGGGCTATACGCTGACCCGTTGCGAGGTGGACAGCCAACCTATGCCCGATCGCCGGGCGGAAGGATATTCTGCAGATCAGCCGAAGCGGCCCTCTCCTGATTCGCATAACCATCGGGATGATACAACCACCAGCAACGAAGCAGAGGACCGGTCAAGTGAAAAAATTCAGCACTTGGATTTAGGATATAATACACTGGATTTAGTAGCATGATAACTTGCTCAATCAAAGGAGGTGATTCGAAATGAGCACAACCAATCCGCTGGGCGGCCTCAACGGTGTGGGTATGAACACGCCTCAAACCGGACTCGCGTCCAACAGCCTGATGGGGCAGATGGATTTCCTGCAACTGTTAATGATTCAGCTTTCCTATCAGGATCCCATGAATCCCGTCAACAGTCAGGAATTTGCAGCTCAGTTGGCGCAGTTCAGCCAGCTTGAGCAATTAACGCAGATGAATCAAAACCTGTCGCTGTCGCAACAGACCAACCTGCTTCTGGCGCAGTCGGTGAACAACACGATGGCTGCCGGCATGATCGGGCAAACCATTGTGGCGAACGGCAACCAGGTCGAGATGATCGAAGGCGAAGACGCTACTTTGAATTATAATCTGAACGGCGCCGCGCAGACCACGACGATTACCATCAAAAATTCCGCTGGAGCCACGGTGCGTACCATTCAAGCTGGACCGCAGTCATCCGGCGACCGTGAGACGACTTGGGACGGCCTTGACGATGAGGGCAACCAACTGCCCGCCGGAGTTTACACGTTCAGCGTCAACGCTACGACTTCCTCAGGCTCCACAGTGCAGGCCACGACCTACACTTGCGGAGCTATCACCGGAGTGTCCTACGTGAACGGCATGGCCACATTCCTGATGGGACAGCTCGAGGTGGGGCTGGGGGACATTATAAGAGTGGAAGGTTAGAAAAGGAGGTTTCCATTGATTGATTTACGTCGCATTCAAGGAACGCTGGAAGGACTGCCGGTACAGCCCGGGCCAGAGAAAGCCCGAGGCCGTCCGGATAATCCCGCCGATTTCGCTAAAGCTTTGGAACAGGCGAAAGCTCAGCCGCAGCCGCTGCACTTTTCGGCGCATGCCTTGGAACGCATGAGCCAACGTGGCATTCAGTTGTCAGCTTTGGAACTGGAAAGGCTTACCGGAGCGGTGGACACCGCTGCAAGCAAAGGCTCGCGTTCCAGCCTGGTGCTTTTGGATGAACGCGCTTTCGTCATTTCCGTGGCCAACCGTACCGTGATTACCGCCTTGGAAGGTGAAGGGCTGAAGGAACAAGTAGTCACGCAGATTGACTCAGCAGTGATTCTCTAACGACCAACGACTAATGAACTACAGGACGGAAAAACAGGGGAAGATGCACGAGGCTGGACCTCTTCTTGAGGGGGCCGTTTGCGCCGCTGAACGATTGAAGCGACGCCTCTTCTCGACCGTCTATAACCTCAAGGAGATCAAACTATGATGCGTTCACTGTTCGCCGGGGTATCCGGCATTCGCAACAACCAGACGTGGCTGGACATCATCGGCAATAACATTAGTAATGTCAACACGATTGGCTTCAAGTTCAGCCGCGCCACGTTCGCCGAGCAGTTGGCGCAGACCATGCGTTCGGCCACCGGGCCGCATAATGGTCAGGGCGGCAACAATCCCATGCAAGTGGGCTTGGGCATGGCTTTGGCTTCTGTGGACACCATGTTTCAGCAAGGAGCCTTCGAAACCACTGGTAACTATACCGACCTGGCCATTCAGGGCAGCGGGTTCTTCGTGGTATCGGACGGCAACCAGAAATTCTACACTCGGTCGGGCGCCTTCACCATTGACGCCGACGGTTATCTGACGGCTCAGGGCGGCCAATTGCGCGTGCAAGGATTTATGGCAAACCAATTGGGGACTATTGCCAACAACATGTCGCCCAGCGACATCCAAATCCCCTTCGGCATGAAAGCTCCGGCGAATTCGACCACTGAGATTGGATTCTTCTGCAACCTGGACGCCGATGGCACCGAATCTACGGCATCACTTACCACTGCTGGAAATACTGGAGTAACTAATGTGTCCGGCCAGGCGGTGAATGGCGCCGGCGGCACTCATGAGATCATCATCAGTGGTACGACCAACTCCACTCAGGGAACCTTGACTGGCAATACTCTCCAGACACTGACGGGTGATACCCGACTGAATGAATTGACCGGCATTACTGACTATACGGATTTGACGATTGCCGTAGATGGCGGTGATCCTTTCACCGTCGCAGGTTTGGATGATGAAGGCGAAACCACGATTGATCAGTTAGTCACCATCCTGAATAACGTCGAAGGCGTTGATGCTGAATTTATCGGCGGTCAGATCGTCTTGACAAGCGAACAATATGGTGCCGATCATGAGATCGTGTTGGGTGGCGAAGTGGGCGTGGCCGTGTTTGGAACCGCCGCCTACGTGGAAGGCGCAAATTCAGATTTAACGGCGGTAGATAATTTTCAACCTTCTGGCGGCGGATCAATTATCCAGACCAATCTCACCATCGTCGAGGATCCCAATACCGGCCTTATGACCGGCATTTCTGGATTGGGCGGAGGCGGAGTCACAATCACGGCTCCGGCCAGCGATGGTGGTTTGCAACTGGGTACCTTGGAAATTGAAACTGAGGACACCAGCCACAGCACTTCCATCGTGACTTATGACTCTCTGGGCGCCGAGCATACCGTGACTTTCACCTTCACCAAGACCGCGGAATCGAACGAATGGATCTGGGAAGCCACGCTGGAAGAACCGGCTACTACCACCAGTGGCAATACCGGCACGATCAGTTTCAACGAAGATGGCTCGCTGCAGGCGTTCAGTTATGATGGCGGCGCCAGCGCCTTAACTTTTAATCCCAACAACGGTGCGGCTTCCGCTGTGACCATCGCACTGGAAGCGGGTGAAGTGGGTGGAGTCAACGGCATTACCCAATTCGCCAGTCCCACCACAACCATCGCCCAAACCCAGGACGGTTATGGAATGGGCAATTTAAATAACCTCTACATTGACGAGAATGGCACCATCATCGGCTCCTTCTCCAATGATCAGAACCTGACTCTGGCTCAAATCGTCCTGGCGGATTTCCACAATGCCCAGGGATTGCTGAAATCAGGTGGGAATATGTACAAGGTCAGCGCTAATTCCGGCGACGCCATTTACGGTCTCTCACAGACCGATTTCGGTTCTTCCATCAACTCTGGTGTCGTGGAGATGTCCAATGTGGAACTCTCCAAGGAATTTGCCGACATGATCATCGCACAGCGCGGTTTCCAAGCTTCGGCGCGTGTCATCAGCACCGCCGACCAAATGCTGGAAGAAGTCGTGCGGTTGAAGAGGTAATGTAATTGAAATCCCCCTCCCCCCCTTGATTGGGGGGGACAGGGGGGGATAAGGAAAACGCCATGATCGAATTGACGAAACTGAACGGCAGTAAGTTGGTGATCAACAGTGATCTGATTGAATTCATCGAAGCCTCGCCGGATTCGCTCATCACTTTGACCACCGGGAAAAAGATCATGGTGCAGGAACCTATCCCGCTGATCGTGGAGGCGATAGTACGTTTTCGACGGCTGATCCGCAAAATAGATTTGGACATAGCGCCGACTCCACAGTCAGCCGTCTCTAAGTAACGTAGGAATACGAATATGGCCGAAGAACTGGAACCGACAGGTTCGCCGGATTTCGGCGAAAGCGAAAATCCGCCGCGCCCTAAAAAGAAACTGCCCAAACCTATCCTCTTGGCCGGAATTATCATTCCGGTATTGGCATTGGCAGCCTTTACCTCCAATTTAGTCGTAAAGCAGATATTCTTTCCGGCCCCGGAACCCGTCAAGGTAACGTCAGTGCATTCCCAGGTGGGTGAGTTCTATATGATCACCGACCTGATTATCAATCCAGCCGCCAGCGCCGGGCGTCGGCATTTGCTGATCAGCCTGGGATTGGAATACCACGACCCGCTGATGAAGGAGGAGTTAACCCGGCGTGAACCGCAAATCCGTGACAACTTGATTACTCTTCTGGCGGGCCAAGATGCTACAGTACTGACTGACATCCGTTATCGGGAAAGTATCCGCAATTCTCTCCTGAAAGCCGTGAATTATTACATAGACGACGGCGAAGTGGCCAAATTGTACTTTACGAAATATGTGTTTCAATAAATATAACCTGATCATCAGGTGATCTGCAAGCCTTGAAACTCTAAAAATCAAAAATTTCCAATGGATAAAATCCTTTCCCAGGATGAGATTGATGCGCTGCTTTCCAACGTGTCCAAGCCCGGCGATCTGGATGCGCAACTGCTGGACGGCGCGAATCGCTTCCATGTCTACGACTTCAAACATCCTGATCGCATCTCCAAAGAACAGATTCGATCGTTGCGCACGATTCATGAAAACTTCGCTCGGATCTCTGCCACCTATCTCTCCACTTTCCTGCGTAGCATGGTGGACGTAAATTTATTGTCAATTGATCAAGTTACTTATTCTGAATATACACTGTCTTTGTCCGTGCCCTCCAGTATTTATGTGGTGCAATCAGAAGGATTATCCGGTAGGATCATATTGGAAATTTCACCCATCCTGCTGCTGTACATGGTGGACCGTCTCTTGGGCGGCACCGGCGAAACCCAGATCGAACCGCGCGAAATCACCTTGATCGAACAAAATGTCGTGCGTTCCATCATCAACAAGCAGTTGGACATGTTGAATGAAGTTTGGAGTCAAGTGGTGGATTTTCGCGGGTCGTTAAACTCATTTGAAACGGATCCGCAATTTGTGCAGATCGCTCGATCTTCAGAAACTATCGTCATCATCTTTTTCGAGGTCAAGGTAAAGGGCTTTGTCTATACGATGAACATTGGTATCCCTTACTTCATCTTAGAACCGATTTTACCCAATCTGTCCAGTCAAGCCGTCATCGGCACCGGTAAAAAGAAAGGTGAAGAGGACAAAGCCATGCTGCATCTAACCTTGCAAGCCACTCGCGTACCGGTGGTGACCCAGTTGGCTCGAGCCCGCATCACGATTCGGGATTTTCTGAATTTCCAGCGAGATGATGTCATTACCTTGCCTAAAAGAGTCAACGAGGAACTGCCGGTCCTCATCGGTGGCAGAGTTAAGTTCACCGGCGTTCCGGGACGCAGCGGACGCCACCGGGCAGTGCGCATTACCCAGACTGTCGAGCCTGTTGATCATCTGTTTCATCAGTAAATCCTTGGGTCGGATCGGCAACTTGACTGATCCACAGATCCCCTCAGGTCTTTGAACCTGACCTTATCATGAGTAGTAGCTTTGGAGGCACCGTGAGCGCCGAACGCTTTCTCCAGAACCTGCGCAATATCCTGCAGCCTTATATGGGTGAATTGGGCGAATCCTTAAGCGCTGCTTTGAACCGCGGTATACACGTGCAGTTGGGCGACGTCCGACCCGTAGATCCCGATGAACTTCGGGCTGACTTCCCGGGTGAGGCGGTCTTGACGCACGCTACCTTTGTGACCGGCGCGTCCCACGATGCGATCTACCTGATCCCGGTGAACAACGCCGCCACTTGGGCTGACCTCATGGTCATGGGTGACGGCTTGGCCTCTTTCGACCCAACACAACACCTGGACGCCATCAAAGAATTATTAAACCAGGTGTCAGGATCACTGGGCCAGTACCTGGCTCAAACTGCTGGATTCCCCGTCCAAATCCGTGCGGCAGCCTCCAGTCTGGAAAATATGCAGGATCAAGCTTCCGACTTGGAATCCTATTTCCGAGCAGATTTCGTCGTCAGGTCTCAGGATTTGGAGGAGGCGCTGCTGACTCTGCTGTTATCCCCCGAAGCAGTCCAGGATTTGCAGAAAATACAACCTCAGAGGAAGTCGGCGATGGATGATCGCCCCCCCCCGGCAATTTTAGATGATGATCTGGAAGAACCGAGATCTTTCCATAGCAACAACGGGGCGCTGTCTGAAATGGATCTGCCTCCTGAAGTTCGCTCGGCTCGCTTTGAAGATTTCGGCCCACCGACGGGCAGCGGCGCCGGCAAGAATATAGACATCCTCATGGATTTGGAACTGCCGGTCATCATTGAATTGGGCCGCACCTCCATGTTCATCCGGGATATTCTAGAGTTGGGCCCGGGTTCCATCGTGGAGCTGTCCAAACTTTCCGGCGAACCGGTGGATCTTTTCGTCAATGACAAGAAATTTGCCCAGGGAGAAGTCGTAGTCATTGATGAGAATTTCGGCATTCGCATCACCGATTTAGTGAAAGTAGAAGACCGAATTCGGAGCCTGAGATGAAGATGTGGTTTAGAGGGAGTACCGGGCTGCTAATGCTCATTTCTTCGGCCGTATCCTGCTGGGCGGAAGAGGCCGGCCAGCCAGACTTGGGCGCCTCTTCATTAAAGGCTTTAGGCGCGCTGCTTCTGGTATTGACGCTGATCTTCCTTGCCGCATGGCTGGCGAAGAAATATCTGCGTTTCCTGCCGCAAAATACTGCCAAAGGGGAGGGCATTCAGGTGCTGTCGGCTCGCTCACTGGGACCGAAGCGGTCTGTTCATTTGATTGAAGTCCAAGGGCGCAGGCTCTTGGTGGGTTCATCGGAAGCGGGTGTCATCCTCCTGAAGGACTACTCAATGACCCCCAGGAACGATATGGGTGAGACGTAACCATGGCGTTAAAGCGATTCGATGTTGATGTAGATGTCTTTCAGATTAACGCATACATCATTGTGAATCCCTCGGTCGGGGAATTGTCTGCCCATGGTCTCCAGGAACCGCTGACTGTGGATCAAATCATCGCAGCGTTGCGAGGCCAGGGTGTAGTTTTTGGCCTGCGTCAAGATGCCATCGAAGCGCTCCTTTCCGAAAAGCGTTGGGGCGAGAAAATCTTGGTAGCGCAAGGGGTTAAGCCCCTTCATGGCGATGATGGGCGAGTAGAATATTTTTTCAGCCTCGGTGAAAAACCACAACCCAAAATTTTAGATGATGGACGAGTGGATTATCGCGAGCTGGGGCTGGTTCAGATGGTCAAAAAAGATGACCTGTTGGCTCGGCTAATCCCGCCGACGTCGGGAAGCCAGGGAACGACCGTTTTAGGCCGTATCATGCCTCCACGCCCCGGTGAGGCAGCCATTCTCAAGGGCGGACAGAATACTTATTTCCGCGATCCTGAAAAACAAGAGTTATGCGCACAAGAAACTGGGTCTGTCTCCATTATTCGAGGTGTAGTTTCCGTCGAGAAAACCTGTGTCATTGAAGGCGACGTTGATTTTTCCACCGGCAATCTTGACTTCCCCGGGGATGTCATCGTCAAGGGGGACGTCAAAGCCGGATTCAAAATTCGCGCCGATGGCAAGATTGAAATCCGCGGCATCGTGGAGGATGCGAGGATCGAAAGTCGCGGCGATATCCTGATACGAGGTGGCTTCCAGGGTTCGGGAAAGGGTTTGATCCGATGCGGCGGAGACGTACACGTGAAGTTCGTGGAAAACCAGTCCGTGGAAGCAGTGGGATCAGTTTATATTGGAGAAGGTTTGTTAAACGCTCGAATCTTCGCCGATGATAAAATCTTTGTGACTAACAAGAGGGGTATTGCGCTCGGAGGCAACCTTTTAGCTCGGCGGGGGATCATCGTCAAGGCTTTAGGCAGCCCTAACTATATGCCGACAGTGGCGGAAATACTTCCTCAGGAAACCAGCTATCCCATCCTGAACAATTTGGAAATTGAAATCACTCTCCTGCAGGCGGAATTAACTGCTTTGAAACAGGTGCTGGCTAAGGTAAATCATACCCACGCAACGGATCATGATGAACGGCTCGCGTTAGAAGCTGAAAAAGTGAAAATTTATGACCGGATGGACCAAATTAAATCTGAACTGCCGAAAATTCTCGCGGAATTGAATTCTTTTCGGGAGAAGTTAGGAAGTCCTCCCCCCGGCGGCACAATTCAAGTCTTGAATAAAGTCCATCCGGGAGTTAAAATCATCATGGACGGTTTAGAATATGAACTGAAGCAAGATCGCGAAAAAACCGTTTTTAAATATGCTCGGACGGAAGTTGTGGCTCTGACACCGGAATCCGTTGTAGATGAGGATTTTACCTGGTGACCAATGGAGAACCGCGCCATGCCCAGAAAAGCCATCGAAGTGGAAATTGATTCTGCCCAACTTCGAGCCTATGTCACCGCAAGTTTAAACGGCGCCAAACCTGAGGAGTCATCTACCACTGAAGAACCGTCCGTTGAAAATATTTTAACCGAGCTCAAGGCGCATGGCGTGATTTTCGGGCTACTGCAGGAGAATATTGCCTCCTTGGTCGCCAACAAACACTGGGGTGTAAAGACTTTGGCAGCTCAGGGGATTAGTCCTCTACCCGGCCAAAGTGGGCGTGTTGAA
>JAGVQJ010000167.1 GCA_020051775.1 Calditrichota bacterium
CAGCCAGCGTTCCCGGTCAATTAACTCCTGCGGGATCGTTTCCGGTACCCAGCCATAACGTTCCCCCAGCAAACCGATGAAATAAGGCTGGCAGTTGCGAATCTCTTCCAGGCAAACCGGCAGGACCTTGCCTTCGGCCTTCTGCTCGTCGGAGACGCCCCAGCGCAGATCCACCTCGCCCCAGGCGACATGGCGCCCTTCGCAGAGTCTGCGCAGTTGTGGAAAAGTGACTTTAACCAGCTCCTCGCGTTCGGCTTGCATGTCGCGAAAAGTTGACGAGACGAACACGCGGATGCGGCGGATTTGCGCGGAAAAAGAGAGATTTGGATCAGGCATAGGCGGCCTTGGTTAATACTCTACTGAAGTATAACCCTGCTTGCCAGTCCCAGTAGCCGAGATGGGGTGCTCGAAAGCTTAACTAAGAAGCAGCTCCGATGCGGAACAGAAATTTAACTTTGTTTTGTCGAAAAGTCAAGCTAAATCGAAGACTAACTACAAACGTTGACTGTGATTTCGTCCGCCCAAAGCGAGGCGATCGGCAGCCGGGGGAAATCAACTATCGGGTCTGGGGTAAATTACTCGGCCGTAGCCGGGGAAAGCATCTTTGTTGGAATGCGAAAGACCTTGCCGACATGTGCCCGAGCGCCTGGATCTGAATCCACTCCACGGCAGAATTACGCTTACACTCGGTTATACCTGAATCTGAATTCTGGCAAATTCCCCCAATCACCGGTTCATAGCTGTCTCTTAGTGTGGAATTCGATCCAGTAGGACTCCTGGCGTCTTTCCCTCTATTGGCTGGGAATTACCGGAATTTACCTTCGGCACTGGGAAATACACTGGGAAAACTGAAAATTAGGCCAAACAAAAAGGGCTTAGATTAGTATCTAAACCCTTGTTTTTTATAGCGTAGCGGGGGCAGGATTTGAACCTGCGACCTTTGGGTTATGAGCCCAACGAGCTACCGGGCTGCTCCACCCCGCGATCAGGCCAATAATATATTAAACCGCCGCACGAATGTCAAGCGCTTCCTTAGCTATTTTTTATACGTACAGGTGAGTTGGGGAGTTCCATGAACCCCAAATGGTCTGTATTCCGCTACTCGTATCATGGTATAATGAAGCAGACGGTTGCTATTTCAGCAACACGAGCTTGGCTGTGAAAAAGTATTGCCCCACCCTGAGACGATAAAAATACAAACCGGTGGGGAGATCAGACCCGTTGAAGTCCACCTGCTGATTACCGGCTCCTTGCCAATCATCCACCAATGTCGTCACCAACCTACCTGCCGTGTCATACACCATCAGACTGACTTGATCGGCGGTTGGAAGTCCGTATCGGATCATAGTGGTGGCGTTGAAGGGATTGGGGTATGAAGGGTAGAGGCGAACAGATGACGGATTTATTTCGAGCGGTCCTGAAATGGATGCCTTTCCGTCGTCAACACACGCTTTAAAGTTCGCGCCATCTCCGGTGGCGAGCTTGGTCACAAGCAGGGTATCCGACGCCCAGATCATGCCGGGATGATCCCCGGCGAACAGAATGAACTGGTAATTCCCCGCGAGGCTTTCATCGGGCAAGCGTTGAGTACGCAATTGACTGGTGCTGTCCAGAGGCAGAACCATGGTTTCCGATCCGAGCATGAGGGAAGTGCCAGTCGGGAGAATCGCTTTCCACCAAAAATCAGTCGCCAGATTATTCTGTACATTATTGAACGCTTGCAGATAGTAGCCGAAACTACCCCCCTGAGGGGGAATAATGATGGGGCTGACCAAGGGCGTCATCGCAGCCGCAAAGATCCCGGCGGTCTGGTCAAGCTTCAGGGTGATGAAGTCATGATCCATCACCTCGCCACCGAAACAGAACTCCCCCGCCACAATGACATCACCCGAATTGTCGAGGGTGATGTACCGTCCCCAGGTGCCGCCGTCGTTGCCTTGCAGGGTGTCCACCACATGGTGCGCCTCCCACTGCTGGTTGCCTTGAGGATCATACTTCAGGACAGTGCATTCCGCCTCATAATCAGGCAGGAGTGAGATTGCTCCAGCGACGTAGATATTACCTGCCGGATCTACAACCAGAGCCGCAGCTCCCGCGCCGAAGCTCCCATTAGAAGGGCTGGTATACAGCTTCGACCACAGCTCAAGGCCGGCAGGGCTATATTTAATGGTCAGAAATTGTTGCGGCGTCCCGGTGATGAAGTGTCTCCCTGTCACAATGACATTCCCATCCTGATCCAGCGCAAGATCGCTGGGGCTATTATCGGCGTTGGGAGGATCAGGATACCGGGCCACCCATTGCTGGACGCCGTCAGAGCTATATTTGATCGTGGCAGTCCGAGGCGTATTCGTTGGCGTGCAGGATTCCCCGGTAATGTAGACGTTGCTATTTTCATCCAATACTAATTTTTGGGCGTTATCAAAGCCGTTATCCGGGCCATTATAAGTCGCCACCCACTGCTGGATTCCCTGATTATTGTATTTAACTGTGGCATAATCATAAACGAAGTTGGGACCGCCCACCTGGGTTTGGCCTGTTACGTAGATATTGCCTGCAGCGTCTACGGCCAGGTCATGTGAATAGTCGTAGCCATCCATCGGCCCATTATAGTAGGCCACCCACTGCTGAACTCCTACCGAATTATACTTGATGGTGGTATAATCCCTTGAATTTGTAGCTCCCATCGTCCCACCAGTCACGTAGACATTTCCCTGGTTGTCCAGAGCGATGGCGTCAGCCACGTCCCATCCATTCACCGGGCCGGTGTAATTAACCGCCCATTGAAGTTGGCCCAGGTTGTTCACCTTGAGGGTTGTAAAAACGGAGATTTGATCCCATCCATGAGTAAAAGTATAGCCGGTAACGTAGACATTACCAGCCGCATCCATGACCATATCATTGGCATAATCATGGCCGGTACCAGGGCCATTGTAGGTCAAATACCAGATACGCGATCCATTCGGAGCGTATTTCATGACGATAAAATCGGTCTCGTTGACAGGGCTGCCGATGGATCCGGCCACGTAAATATTACCGGCAGGATCGGTGGCCACTCCACACGGGCGATCATCGTAATAATGGTAAGAGACGCGTTGCGACCATTGTTCGGCGACAATAGTTTGTGCTTGAGCACCAACAGTAAAAACTCCGGCCAAAGCCAGAATGGTGGCCAGGACGAGAAAGCAGTGCATTCTCATGGCGGGTTCCTTTCGTTGCAATAGGCGGATCATGCGCGCCTTTGGCTAGAAATAGCGCTGGATATTAATATACAACTCCTTCAGCAATGAGTCAAGTGAAATGTTATGCAAATAAATTTTTACTCTGGACAATGCCCTGTGGCGTTATTTCTCATTTACCCATTCTTTTAAGGATGATCGCCTGCCGGCGCAGCACCACCTTCTGATTGGAGGTGGGGTTCCAGCGCAGCGGACTGGGCAGCACCGCCGCCAGGCGTGCTGCCTGCGAGGCGTCCAATCCCGCCGCGCTGACGCCAAAATAGCGCTGCGCCGCCGCTTCCGCGCCGAAAATTCCGTCGCCCCATTCCACGATGTTCAGATACAGTTCTAAAATACGCGACTTGCTCAGGCTTTTCTCCAACCGGTAGGTGATGGCAATCTCTTGGAGCTTGCGAATGGGATTTTTGGAGGGCGTTAAGTAGAGGTTGCGAGCCAGTTGCATAGTGATGGTGGAGGCGCCTCGGGCGAAACTTTTCTTCTTCCAGTTGTACTCGAACGTCTCGCGCGCTTCGTCCCAATCTACGCCGCTGTGGCTGAAGAAGGCAGCATCTTCAGACACCCTTACCGCCTCGCGCAGGTGGCGCGAAATCTTCGAGAGTGGAACCCAGCGCTGGTCTAGGCGATAGCTTTTACCCTTAGCCTTGGCCTGTTTTTCCCGCAGAGTCATCAGCGCCGTGCGCCGGGGGTGATCTGTCTTCAGACGACCGGTGTTGATAAAGACAGCCGGCGCCACAGTCCAAATCAGGAGCGCTATGAAGACGAGCAGGAGAACCAGCAAGAGTCGGTGAAACCGGCTGGTCTTGTGGGGCGGATTCTTGGGCGAGGTTTGTTTGCGCATGAGCGGAGAAGATTCCGGTTACGGTTTCTTGACGGTCTTCTTGACGACTTTCTTCTTGGGCAGCGGCTTCTTAACCGGCGCTTTGGCTGCGGGCTTTTCGGGCGGAATCTGCTTGATCAAAG
>JAGVQJ010000067.1 GCA_020051775.1 Calditrichota bacterium
CGAAGTAAAGTTGCCTCGCGATAGTTTTCTCACTTGGTTCATGCCTTTGAAGTTTCTGGGCCAGCAAGACGACTCGATCAAAATTGGTGTGCCTAATCAGTTTTTTTACGAATTTCTGGACAGTCATTACCGAGAACAGATCCAATCGGCGTTGCACCAGGTAACTCAGGGCGCATTGCAGTTGAAATATCAGATCTTGGAGAACGGTGAGTATGAACCGACCGCGGTTGAACCTGCGGTAGCGGAACCTTCTGCGAACGAAGGCGGATTCGATAAGCGCACCCAACTGAATCCTCGCTATACTTTCGAGAATTTCATCGAGGGCGAAGGCAACAAATTCGCCAAGGCGGCTGCGCTGGCGGTGGCGGAAGCTCCGGGGAAGACGCCTTTCAATCCCCTATTCGTCTATGGCGCCAGCGGGCTGGGGAAAACCCATTTGATTCAGGCCGTGGGCAACTTCTCCCTGGCGCGCAATAATTCTCTGCGGGTGATTTACATCAGCAGTGAAAAGTTCGTCAACGATTTCATCTATTCGATCAAAACGACCAAAACTACCGACTTTTCCAAATTCTATCGCTCGGTGGATCTGCTGCTGTTGGACGACATCCAATTTCTGGAGGGCAAGGAACGAACTCAAATGGAGTTCTTCCACACCTTCAACACCCTGTATCAGACCGGCAAGCAGATCGTGCTCTCGTCCGATCGGCCTCCTAAGGATCTAGACGACTTCGATACGCGATTGACCAGCCGCATCGGCGGGGGGTTGGTGACCGACATCCAGGCTCCCGATTATGAAACTCGGCTGGCCATCTTGCAGCGCCGCTCGGAAACAGAAGGATTTCCACTGCCGGAGGATGTGGCTCAGTTCTTAGCCGAAATCATCACTGATAATGTCCGCGCGTTGGAGAGCGCTTTGATTCGTCTGATGGCGCACTGTTCCATCATTGGGCAGGATATTTCGGTAAAGTTGGCGCAGAAGATTCTGCATGAGTATATTCCCCCACCGCGTGCTGCCATCAACCTGAAGACTGTCCATTTAATCGTAGCAGAGCATTATCGGCTGGCGCCGGAAATTTTGCTAACTCGAAATCGCCGCAAGGAGATCGCCTGGGCGCGGCAAGTTGCCATGTTCCTGTGCCTGGAATTAACCGATGCTTCCCTGCAAGTCGTGGGTGATTATTTTCACCGGGATCATTCCACCGTGATTCATGCTCGTGATCTGGTGGCGCAGATGGCGGCCGGGAACGAAGAGATTGCCAGACAAATTAGTAAACTAAGGGCTGAGTTGTCAACCCCTTAATGTGGATAGTTTGTTTATATAGAGATTTCCTGTGGATAACTATTAACTTATCCAGTATCATACAAAATTACTAGAAATTGTGGTATTAACATTACACTTATGCACCAAGTTATCCACTCTTGTATTTATGATGTGCACATGGTTACCTCGCATAGAAATATTGAGTTTGGCCACTTTTCAACAATTTCACAGACCCTACGAGTGTTGCTAAGTTTTCTTTTTTATTAAAATATATAGTCATCATAATTTCCTTGTTTAACCGACCGGCAAAACCGGACCGACACAGGAGCATCGCATGAAATTCAAAGTCTCCCAGGAACCCCTCTTACAAGGTGTTTCCAAAGTATCCGGCGTCGTGCCCTCGCGGACGCCTCTGACGTTCCTCTACAACATCCACGCTGTGCTCTCGGGCAACGAGCTTAAGCTGACTGCTTCTGATGGCGACGTATTTTTAATCACAACCGTGGCAGTGGAAGGCTTGGAAGATGGTTCGGTTTTGGTGCCTGCTCGACCTCTGCAAGATCTGTTGCGCGAATTACCCACAACCGAATTGTCCCTGGAAACTTCACCGGAACAACACCTGGTGGTCAACACCTCCAAAGGGCAGTTTGTTATCCCCGGCGAGGAGCCTTCTAAATTCCCGCCGGCTCCGGCGGAACGACCGCCCCAGCAACTCTCTTTTTCCGCCGATGATCTGAAGAGTATTTTAGACCAAACTACTTTTGCCGTTTCCCACGATGAGCTGCGTCCGGCATTGACCGGTTTGTTGATGCAATTCCGCAGCGGTGAAATGCGCGCCGTGGCCACCGATGGTCACAGATTGGTTAAGCTGGTCAAGACCGGTTTCCAGACTAGCGTAACCGCGGAAGCAGAAGTCGAAGTTATCGTTCCGTTGAAGACGCTATCGCTGCTAACGCGCCATCTTTCCGGCGACGATGTGGCCAAAGTGGACGTGTATCTGGCTTCCAATCGCGTCGTGTTCGACACCGAGAAGCTCATCATCACCAGCAAGGTTGTTGAGGGCCGTTTTCCCGCCTACGACGCCGTTATCCCCAAGGATAATCCGCAGTTGTTGAAGGCAGACGTCGAACGCCTCAGTTCCGCGGTTAAGCGCGTGTCCATTTTCGCCAATCAGATCAACCGCCTGGTGGTCATGCAGTTGAACCCCGGGAGTATGAAGATTTTGGCCGAAGACCCTGATTCCGGCCGTCGCGGCCAGGAAGAGATCGAAGCCACTTTTGATGGGGAACCCTTCGAGATTGGCTATAATGCCGCTTACCTGTTGGAGGCGCTGCGCCACGTCCCCTGCCAAGAGATGGAGATGATGTTGGGATCACCCACGGCCGCTGGCATTCTAAAGCCGGCCAAGCCCAGGGAAGGCGAAGACCTCATCATGCTGCTGATGCCTATTCGGCTGCATTAATAATTACAGAAGCTCCCATGCTGCGAAAAGTAGTGGTCATTATAACCTTGGTTAGCTTTGTTTTCCTGCAGGCCTGCACCACCACGCTGTATATGCCTATGGATGAATTCCAACACAAAACCAAGAGCAAAAAACACATTATCTCGGGTGCAGAAACTCTGGATGGCCAAAGGTACAAGTTCGACATTACGGCTGATAACCATGCCGTGATTCAAGCTGACAGCATCAAAGCGATGCTGGTCGATGGTAGCGTAGTAAACCTCCCCCTCTCCCAAGTGAAAACCGTGTATATCGAACGATTCAGTCCAGGCAAGACGATCGGTTTGACTTTGGGAATTTTAGGGAGTGTCGCCGTGGTTTTGATCCTGGCGTTTATAAATTCACCTATAGCCGCTCCCGGATCGTGAGAAATATCTGATGGGCAAATTATCCGATCACATCTTCGATAACCTGGAGCACGGTCGAGGCAAGCGGCTACCGGTCAGGAAGAAGGAGCGAGTCGTAGTTGCATCCGGCGCGGATCGCCACCGGGAAAAGCGGCACCAGCATAAGCCTTTCCCATATTTAACCTTAGCGGCAGCCTTAAAAAAGGCGCTGGCTACACCGGCGCTTAAAAGACGATTCAGCGTGCTCGACATCGCCGGCGAGTGGGAGAATTTGGTTGGCGAAAGCATGGCGTTGCACGTCCAGCCCTTCTCACTGGAAAAGGGAGTGCTGGTTTTGCAAACCGACTCGTCTGTGTGGCGTCATCAAGTCAGCTTGCTGCGGCCAGAGATTCTGAGCAAGCTGCAGGCGCATCTCGGCGTAGAATTGGTCAAGCAGGTGCGGGTAAAATAGCATTAGCGGATGATTCAATGAGTAACTTCATATTAAGAACCAATCGAATTTCGCGTGGCGGGCTTCTCCTACTGTGGTTATTCATCTGTCTCGCTACAACGGGGTTCCTCTACGCCCAGGAAAAAGCTATGGACACCATCGAGACTCAGGGATTAGTCAAGGCGGGCGATAAGTCTTTAACCCTGATGGGACCGCAATTGCAGATCGGCCAGAAATTACCGGAAGCCATCTTAGTGGACAATGCGATGAAAGAAGAGATGCTCGCCGAACATTTCGGCAAGGTATTGATCATCGCCACGGTACCTTCACTGGATACGAAAGTATGTGCGACGGAGACGAGGCGCTTTAATCAGGAAGCTTCCGGCATGGGCCCGGACGTTCAGATCCTGGTTATTTCCAATGACTTGCCGTACGCGCAGAGACGGTACTGTGCGGCGGAAGGGATTGACCGGGTGAAAACGTTGTCTGATTATCGCGGCCAACAGTTCGGCCGATCGGCTGGGCTTTTCGTAAAAGAAACCTACCTTTTGGTCCGCGCGGTAATCGTAGCCGACCGCCAGGGAATCGTCCGTTATCTCCAGATTGTACCGGTAGCGGGCCAGGAACCGGATTACGCACCGGTTTTGCAGGCTGCGAGGTCACTCCTGTGAGACTCGAAAAGGCAGGTATTTTTTAACCTCCTGTGGTGGTGGTTGTCTTCAGATATATTTATCGGAAAGTCTAAAAAAACATTTATTTGCGGGATATTTTTAGACGTGCAAGAGTATAATATTAGATGGCTTCAAGCCAACCTACGATCCTGCATTCCCTAAAACTGAAAATACCCGTAAATTTCTAATGGATCAAGTCCCACATCTCAGTGGCATAAAGTGTACGTTTGGGCAGATATATTTCGTCACGACTTAGAACCAGTAACTTGAGGTCAATCCATTATTGTCTGAGCCGGGGAAAGGATACACCTTCGCCATTCTCTCGGCGCTGTTGTCGGGAATCAACTACGTGCTGGGCAAAGCGGTGCTGGCGGACATGTCCCCGACTCACCTGGTGGCGTTGATCTTTACGCTGGCGGCGATCATTCAGGGAGGGTGGATGCTGCACACCGGCCAGTGGCGGTCCGTGCGGCATTGTTCGCGCCGCGGGTGGTGGGCGGTAACATTTTTCAGCGCGCTATCCATTCTGGCACTGTGGTCATTATGGGCCGGCATCAAGTATCTGGACCCTACGGTGGCGTCCTTCATCAGCCGCTTGCAGACGTTGGTCACCGTTTTCTTGGGAATCTATCTGCTGCGCGAACGCTTTCGGTTCATCGAAGCGGTGGGCGGATTCGTAGTGATCTCCGGGTTGGTGCTCATCGGATTTTCGCCCGAAGTGAAGCTCTCCCTGTGGTTCTGGGTTATGGTGGGCAGCGCGATCTGCTGGGGCATCACCGAAGTTCTCGCCAAGATCGCTCTGCGGCACTTGGAGGCCACGCCCTTAAGTTTCGTGCGCACGGTCGTCGTGGCGATCTTCTTCCTGATCTGGGCGGCCTTCGACGGCACACCAATGTTTAATTTGGGCAAGCTCTGGTGGGGAGTGGCGGCCATTGCCCTTTTAGGTCCAACTCTGGCGCGCTGGTTTTATCTCTTCGCGTTGCAGCGGCTGGATGTGTCCAAGGCGGTTTTAGTCAGCCAGGTGCAGCCGCTGTTCGTCTGGCCGCTGGCTTTCGCGTTCATGCACACTATCCCTAGCATTCGTGAATGGATAGGCGGGTTTCTGATTCTTTCCGGGTGCGTGGCCATGATCGCCGGAGAGAAGAGGATCAAGAGGTTGCTGGCGAAGGTGGGGTAGGTTTTTGATCCCCCCCGCCCCCCCTTGATAAGGGGGGTGACCACATGGCAGCGAAATCAACAATCTCCAAGGGTAGGATTGACCAAGTGAAATCCGAATATTTGCTAGAAATTCGAAAGGCAGCAAGCCAGAAAATACTTTTTCTGCCACATGCGATTCACCAAATGTCCAGAGTAGAGAGGATGATTTCCGCACGGGCAGTTGTACAAGTTATTCAAAAAGGTGAGATTATTGAGGATTATCCTGACGATCCTAGGGGCCATAGTTGCCTACTGTTGGGAAATGACTTTGAAGGAAGTCCTATTCATATTGTTTGTGCAGTAAAGGTGAATTACCTCGCTATTATCACAGCATACCGCCCCATTAAAGAAGAATGGTCCGCAGATTACAAAGTGAGGATTTTAAAATGAAATGCATGTACTGCCAAGGTGAGATGCGTAAAGACACGGCGCCTTTTCATGTGGATAGAAAGGGTTACCACGTCCTCTGGGATAGTGTTCCAGCCTGGGTGTGCGCTCAGTGTGGCGAAGCATACTTTGAAACAGAAGATGTGGAATCCATCCAGGAAGCACTGAAGGAACTTGATAAGCGAAGTGCGGAATTGTCGGCGCATGTAGCATGATGTTTTAATCATTATCCGAATTGCGGATGAAACGGATTGCGCTGATTACACAGATTTAAACATTGTCGGAAGCACAGGTTCAACGGATTGGACTGGTTACGCAGATTATCATCCTTAAGGATGACAATGAAATACCGTAGGTTTAACCTGCGGAAGTGACAGGCCTGACGACCCGCACGACCCTGTGGGGGCGGATGAACCATGAAAAAGCAAAACAAAACGAAGAAAATAAAAGCAGCCGACAAGATCACCAAAAAGCTCGATTTGAACACACTCCACGGCGCAGGTATGGATTTGTGGAATGAGGATGCTCAGGAGTATGTTAATCGGTTAAGGAAAGATAGAAAAACCGAATAGTCTGGCCCATTGATGAGTAAATACGAAATTATCATCTACTGGAGCGAGGACGACCAGGCGTTCATCGCCGAGGTCCCGGAACTGCCCGGCTGCGCGGCAGACGGCGCCACGCACAAGGAGGCGCTGACCATGTGGAGGTGATTATACAGGAATGGATCGAAACCGCCAAAGAACTGGGGCGGCCGATTCCAGAACCGAAGGGGAGGTTGGTGTTTGCGTAGAATAGAAGCGGCTTGGCAAGCAAGCCGGGCCATATACCGGGCATATTAAGGAGCGGAAATAAATATCGACAATCTCGATATACGGAATTGGATCAAAAGGAATAATGTTACAACCAGTTGATAAAGCAGAGGCATTTGAAGACCTTCGAAAGGTAGTAGTCGAGGAGATGATAAAGTTAAAAGACTTCATCATGTTGTATGATCATCTCTACGAAATAAGACAGCGTGAACCAGGAGTTTTTGATTTTGCTCCAGGCTTCTTTCTTACGCTATCTCAATCATTTTTTAGCTCTGCAATAATCTGGACATGTAAATTGATAATTGATAAAAATTCGTACGGAGTATTAACATATTTGGAGTTCGTTACGAATAATAAAGCACTCTTCACGAAGTGTAAAATTGATGCAAGCGCTCTCGATAACTTAATACTTAAAGATAATACTGAACTTTCTAGAATTGATCCAATACTTCGGAATATCAAGAGGAGAAGAAATAAATACCATGCACATTTTGATAAACCTTTTTTGTTGAATAAAGCTCGATTAAACAAGCAATTTAATCTGGATCGCAATAGCTTGTTGGATGCGGTAAAAGTTACTGAAAATATTATTAACAATTATTCGAATGCTTACGACCGAATTTCACATATCTTTGATCCACTTAATCAATTGGATGTTGATAGAATTATAGATTTAATTAGGCAAGAAAATAAGAGAGTCGAAGAAGGAATTCTATTACTTAGAACAAAACATAATGACTCTCCATAATTGTTGATCCGGAACCCACATGCCCAAAAACAATTCCAAAGACGAAGTCATCGAACAAGAAAAATACTCTGCTGAACAGATCACGGTCTTAAAGGGTCTGGAGGCGGTGCGCAAGCGCCCGGCCATGTACATCGGCGACGTCTCTTCGCGCGGGTTGCACCACCTGGTGTACGAGGTGGTGGACAACGCCGTGGACGAAGCCATGGCCGGCCACGCCACGGAAATCGAAGTCACCCTGAAGCCGGATGGATCCGCCGAAGTCTTCGACAACGGCCGCGGCATCCCCGTGGACATGCACAAGACCGAAGGGATTTCCGCCCTGGAAGTGGTCATGACCATGCTGCATGCCGGCGGCAAATTCGACAAGCAGAGCTACAAGGTGTCCGGCGGTCTGCACGGCGTGGGCGTATCCGTCGTCAATGCGCTGTCCGAATGGTTGTGGGCCGAGGTCTGCCGCGACGGGAAGCTTTACCGACAGAGCTACCAGCGGGGCTTGGCCGACGCTCCGGTCAAGCAGACCGGCAAGTGCGCCCAGCGAGGCACGCGGGTGCGTTTCATGCCGGATTCCGAAGTTTTCAAGACCACGCAATTAAGTTTTGACACGGTGTGCACGCGGTTGCGCGAGCTGGCCTTCCTGAACAGCGGCCTGAAGATCACCGCCAGGGATGAGCGTCAAGAAGAACCAGTCGAGAACGTTTTCCAGTACAAGGGCGGGCTGGCAGCTTTCGTCGCTTATCTGGATGAATCCCGTCAGGCCATCCAGCCGCAGCCGATCATCGTCAGCGGCGACAAAGACAACGTCTATGTGGACGCCGCGTTTCAATACAATGACTCCTACCAGGAAAACATCTTCACCTACGTGAACAACATCTACACCCTGGAAGGCGGCAGCCACTTGTCCGGCTTCAAGACCGCGCTGACCCGGACGCTGAACAATTACGCCATCAAGAACAACCTGTTCAAGAATGAGAAATTCACCCTGTCAGGCGAAGACACGCGCGAGGGTTTGACGGTCGTGCTCTCCGTCAAAGTGCCCGAACCGCAATTCGAAGGCCAGACCAAAACCCGGCTGGGCAATTCCGAGGTCAAGGGGATTGTCGAGTCGGTCATCGGCGAACGCCTGGCCGAATTCATGGAGGAGCGGCCCGGCATCGCCCGGCGCATCATCGAAAAGTGTACGTCCGCCGCACGCGCTCGCGAGGCGGCCCGTAAGGCCAAAGATCTGGTGCGGCGCCGCGGCGCGTTGGAATCGGGATCACTGCCCGGCAAGCTGGCGGATTGTTCCATCAACGAACCGGATCACTGCGAACTGTTCCTGGTAGAGGGCGATTCCGCCGGTGGATCGGCCAAGCAGGGCCGCGACCGCCGCTTCCAGGCGATCCTGCCGCTCCGGGGCAAAATCCTGAACGTCGAGAAGGCGCGCCTTGACAAGATCCTCTCCAACGAGGAGATCCACACGATCATCCAAGCCATCGGCACGGGAATTGGCGAAGAGGAAAAAGAGGAAGTCGAAGGCGCGGAAAATGGCCACGGCAACGGCAATGGCAACGGAGCGGACAGCTTCAATTTCAACCTGGACCGCTTACGGTACGGCAAGATCATCATCATGACCGATGCGGATGTGGATGGGGCGCACATTCGTACTCTGTTGCTGACGTTCTTCTTCCGCCACATGCGCAAATTGGTGGAGACGGGTCACGTCTTTATCGCGCAACCACCGCTATACCGCGTCAAGAAGGGCAAGGAAGAATATTACGTATACGACGAGCGTGAACGCGAGGACGTGATGAAGCGCATGGGGGGATCTTCGGGCGTGCAGACGCAACGCTACAAGGGTTTGGGCGAGATGAATCCCGAGCAACTCTGGGCCACTACCATGGATCCTGAACGCCGCACCGTTATGCGCGTGGAACTGGAAGACGCCGCCATTGCCGATCACATGTTTACGACGCTGATGGGCGATGAAGTCGAACCGCGCCGCGCTTTTATAGAACAAAACGCGCGTTACGTCAAGAATTTGGATGTGTAATATCATCCCGTGTGATATGAATCACACAAGTTTGCGTTGAATTAGTGTTGATTTTAAACGGAGGCATGCGCCCAGCAAATGAAGGGTGGTTTTACCCTTTAACCTGGATTGGGAGGACTCCATCCTCGCATCCAAACCTACGACAAAATGAGCGGTTAGCTTAGGGCGGGAAGCCAAGATCAACGTGATGGATGAGCGCATGTCTATGCTACTATTTTTGGAATCGAGCCGGTGGGATCGAGCCGGCACGGGGGAGTATTTCGCCACGTACGCCGGGACGGCTTTCGAAGAAACTTCGTATGGAGACTTCTGCCGTCGGCTTTTACGCTTGAAGGAGAAGTTCTTTAAGGTGTCCGGGGTGGCGCAGTACGAACTTCAGGGTCGGCACCTGTTGAACACTCGAGCGCTGGCCACCGGCTATCGCAAAGTTGAATTCGTGCGTGAAATGCTCAGCCTGTGCCGGATGCAGAAGGTGGTGAGCTTTGCCGCGACGCGATTATTTACAGCTGCGGAGCAGAATCAGTTCGCAGGCCAAGGGCATATACCGATGGCGGGTGGGGCTATTTCCCAAAACGACCAGTTCGGTTCGCAATCGGTGTCCGTTCTGTTGGCTTGGCTGGTGGAACGCGCCAACTGTTTCATGTTGGAGATTCACCCCGGCGACCAGGCCAAGCTGATATTCAAGACGCAGGATGCGAAGCAGGATTTTCTGCTTTGTTCAGGCGTCATGAATTTTTTCTATCGCACACCGTTTGGAGGAGGTTTTCACGGCATCCTGGGATCGCCTCTGCTGATGCCCACACCCTTGTCGCCGGGTTTGCAAGTGGCGGACATTTTCGCCTACGTGGTGAATCAGCACTATGCCGGACGCCGCGACCTTAACGACCTGTTCGCCGAAATCGAGGAGATGCAGTACGTTTCCAGCATCGAACGCGATGAGTTTCAATTGCGGGGGATGAATTTGCTGGAATGAGGCCGGGTTGTCGAACTTGCCTTGGGAGGGAGGCGCTGTTCGCTCGGTGTGGGAGGCGGAGCAGCGCCTTCGTGCGTCATAAAAACGGGGTAGCGGTCCGCCTTGCGACAGATTAGCGCGACCGATCAGGCCGTGCCCGCAACCCCGAGTACAATATAAGCAAAAAAAAGGGGATTGTCAAGAGGCTTGCAGTGGCGGACAAGGAAATAGACAGTCTGGATTTGATTCCCAAAGATACGACACTGGAGGCTTATCGCTTCCTGATTCAAGTCTGGAGACGACTCGGACCCGAAGGACGTCTTCGCGTTTCCTTTGAAGCCAGCAACAGATTGCACGAGTTGTCCGCTGCTGGTGTTCGAAGGCGACATCCCAGCTACTCGGATGATCAAATGCAATTGGCGGTCACCAAACTGATGCTTGGCGAGGAAGTCTTCAGGAAGCTCCTGCCAGACATGGAGATAGAAGTGTGAATGATTTTCAGGCATTTCTAACTCGAATCATTACCGCCCTTGAGAAAGCTGGTATTCCTTATCTGATTACAGGCTCCGTCGGCAGCAGTCTATATGGTGAACCTCGCGCAACACGAGATATTGATTTTATCATTGCGCCAACCGAGGTACAGTTAAAGAACTTTATCTCAGAGGTGGAAACGGATTACTACGCCAATCTGGATTCGGCTCTGGAGGCATTTCGAAATCGCTCCATGTTTAATGTGATCGAAGGAGCCACCGGATGGAAAGCTGATTTGATCCTGGTGAAAAATTCCCCCTATGAAAAAGAGAAGTTCAAGCGCCGCCTTATAAACGTCTATCAGGATGTTTCCATCGTCGTGGCCACACCCGAAGACATGATTCTGAGCAAATTGGTGTGGGCCAGAGCGAGTATGTCTGAAATGCAATTGCGAGATGTATTAGGAATAGTCGTTACTCAGAAAGAACGGTTGGATCGAGCCTACCTAACTCGATGGGCCAAATCGTTGGGAGTGAATGATACATTAGAGAAGATCCTGGTGGAAGCGCAAAAGGTGTGGGGAGAAATAGGATAGGCAGAAGCATAAGATATCCCATAACCGAAGGAATAGAGATGCTGAAAAATTGGACTCGAATAATCTGTGATCCCAAAATGATGGACGGCAAACCCTTCATCCGCGGTTCGAGCATCACGGTGGGGACGATTGTGGATTTGGCTTCCACGGGGACTACCACCGCGGACATCATCAAAATCCATCCGGATTTGGAAACAGAAGACGTCAAGGAAGCATTGTGGTCTGCGGGTAGGCAGGAAGTCAAACCCTGACGGCTTGATTAAACTGCGCAGGCCGGATCAAATCGGCCTTTTCAAGCAGTTCAAAAGGTCGCCTTGAAAGAGGTGAAACTCAGGCCATTCTCTAATGAAAAAGCGAACGGAAATAGAGACGATTCTTCGGCAGCTCAAACCCGAGCTGGCGGAAAAATACCATGTCAAGGAGATCGGCATCTTCGGATCGTATGCGCGAGGAGAAGAACGGGAGGGGAGCGATGTGGATATATTGGTGACGCTTTCCGAACCGATTGGGTGGGAAATCGTGGATTTGAAAGATTTGTTGGAGGACAATCTGGGATTGCGCGTGGATTTGGCCACAATGGGAGCTATTCGACCCAAAATGCGAACTGAAATATTAAAGGAGGTCGTTTACGCATGACCAAGCGATCGGTTAAACTCTACGTGGAAGATATTCTGGTTTCGATGGAGAAGATCGAACGTTATGTAGCCGAGAAAGGTTTTAAGCAATTAACCCAAGATGAATTACTCGTAGATGCAGTCGTCCGAAATCTGGAAATTATCGGCGAGGCATCGCGAAATGTCCCGGATGAAATCCGTTTGCAATGGCCGGAAATCCCTTGGCATCGCATGGCAGGTTTGAGGAATGTCATCATTCATCAGTATTTCGATGTGGATTTAGAAGCATTGTGGAAAGTAGTCAGCGAAAATCTACCGGAAACCAAATTGAAGATTGAAGAGATGCTGGCGAAATTTATTGAATGATAAGTGGCTCGACGGCGCGGGTGCGGAGAAATAACTGTGCATCGATTTTTGGTTATAATAGAAAAAGCTGACGGAAATTATTCGGCCTATTCGCCGGATCTGCCGGGTTGTGTAGCTACCGGCAAGAGCCGCCCGGCAGCCGAACGCGCCATGCACAAAGCGATCCAGATGCACCTGCACGGATTAAAAGAATACGGATTGCCTATCCCGCAGTCGCAGACGACAGCGGAGGTTATGGCGGTGGGGTGAGGTGGAGTGGGTGTGACCATTTTGCGCATTTCCGCAAAATGGTGGAGGTGAAACCGCAGCGGAGGGGTGTGGGGCGCACAGGCGAGGGTATTGGAGTTAGGATATTAACTCACAGCAGAGCTGTGGGGCACCAGGCGGAGTAGACGATGAATGAAGTTAAGGAAATCCAAACTCTTATCGCTGTGAAAAAATTACGCGTAGATTCTTTATTTGGAAAGAGAAAACACTACGCTGCCTCAAATCGAAAAAGTAAATATCACAATCGGCTTGGAATATCGGCTATAGTGCTCAATATCTTTGTCGGCTCTATTTTATTTGGGTATTTATGCGAGGCAATTCCAAATACATTTAAATGGGTTGGTGCGATAATGGCTCTGGGATCTGCGACATTGGCGGCAATTCAAACTTTTTTTAACTTCGATAAAATGGTGGAAGGACATAGTAGAATTGCCTCCAGTTATTTGGAAATTGCTAAAGAGTGTATCAGAGTAATAGGATATTACGAGGATAATATAATTGACAAAGTAATTTTAAAAGACGAACTAGAGAAACTTGCTTTAAAATATAATAAAGCAGTTGCGGATGCAGTAGCTTTCCCAACTGAAAATAGGGATTACATAAGGGCAAAAGAAAATTTTGCGCAAGAAGAAGGTTATACAGACGCGGAGCTAAAAATTGGAGGAGTTTAAATGGAATTAGTATGTAACGCGCTAAGCACTTACATTGATCAAGAGATAAGATTGACGAAAACAGACATTTCCAGCGCCGTTAATAGTAGGGAATGGTTTTTAGCTAGAATCAAATCAGTTATTGCACAACGAAAAGACGAACCTGTCTTGTACGCCGCCGAACCATTTGTATTTTATGGCAGCTATATCAAAGGAACAAAAGTAAAGCAAGTCGATGAATTGGATATTTTAGTAGTTATAGATTCTAACCAAGGGCAGTTTACAAAGGGTGAGAATTTAATCGGCAGTGGAATTGGAAAAGCAGATCCAAACCCGAAATATAATAATAAATACTATAAAGAAGATAATTCTGGAATAAGCCCAAATAAATTATTAAATTGGCTAAAAGGGGTAACTGAAGAAGTCATGGATCCTTACGGAGGACAAGCCCCAATAAGAAATTGTCAGGCTATAACTGCTCTTATTTCATCAAAGGATCTTCAAATCGACTTAGTTCCTGCTGGTATATTCTTACGACCAGATGATAGAGAAATATTCTATAATATCCCAAAAGGTAATCGCAATAATGGTTGGATTGAAACTGCACCTAAATCGGATATAAATCGGCTAGTAGAAGTTTCTCAATATAAAAACAATTTTAAAAATATTATAAAAGTTATTAAAAATATTAAGGACAAATACAATTTTCTCGTTAGTTCATTTGCTTTAGAAAGTGCTGTAGTGGATTATGGAGAGACCCATTATTGGTATAACAATTTGCATTGGGATCTTCAAGAGACTTTAAGATATTTAAGTGGAGTATTTAAAAACGGTCGAGTAAATGATCCATTAAGTGGTTCAAACCTATTAGATGGAGTTGAGAACCTAACTTGGTACGCTGATAGACTCGAGAATATCTTAAGTGCATTTGACAATTGCTTAAGCCAAACTGATCAAAATAAGGTATATAACGATCTAAAAAATATTTTAAATAATGTTTGAATGCAGTCGAATATCCTATTTCTAGGGCGTCATGGACCATTCCATGACACCGCCGGAACCAGTGGCACGGTATGGACCGTGCCACCCCAGAGAATGGCATAATGTATTATGAGAATTGAACAACAATTAAAATCCAGCCGCCTGGCCATCCTTCGTCTCGCCGCACAGCATGGCGCACGGAATGTGCGCATTTTCGGATCGGTGGCTCGGGGAGAGGCTGACGAACGCAGCGATGTTGACTTCCTGGTGGAAATGGAGCCGGGGCGAAGTCTATTCGATATGGGCGGTCTGCTGATGGATCTGCGCGAGTTGCTGGGCCGAGATGTAGATGTTGTGACAGAGCGGGGGTTAAAACAACGTATCCGTGAGCGGGTATTGCGGGAGGCAATCCCACTATGAGAGATCCAAAGGAACGGTTGCAAGATATTCTAGATGCCATTGTCAGGATCGAACGTTATGCAGTACAAGGCAAAGCGGCATTCGAAGATGATGAACTGGTTCAAAATTGGATTGTCCGGCATCTCCAAATAATAGGAGAAGCATCACGAGTTTTACCTGACGATCTCAAAAAACAAGCTCCGGCTGTGCCGTGGTCAAAGATTATTGGAATGCGGCACATCATTGTCCACGATTATTTCTATATTGATTTTGATGTCGTTTGGGAAGCGGTCGAGAAAGATTTGCCCTTTCTTCGCGATGAAATCAATAATATCCTTAAACGACTAGATTAATCTCATCAACTAACCACTAACCCCTAATCCCTAACGACTAATTTATGTCTTTCATTCCCGGTGAGAAGATCACCCCTGTGAACATCGAGGAGGAGCTGCGGGATTCCTACCTCGACTACTCGATGTCGGTCATCGTATCCCGCGCGCTGCCGGACGTGCGCGACGGCTTAAAACCCGTGCACCGGCGCGTCCTTTTCGGCATGTCAGAGCTGGGCTTGCAGCCCGGTCGCGCCTACAAGAAGTCCGCCCGCATCGTCGGCGACGTCATGGGTAAGTATCATCCCCACGGCGACTCGGCCATTTACGATACCCTGGTGCGCATGGCTCAGGATTTCAGCCTGCGTTACCCCTTGGTGGATGGGCAGGGGAACTTCGGGTCGGTGGACGGCGACGGCGCCGCGGCCATGCGATACACCGAAGCCCGCATGACGGCCTTGGCCGCCGAAATGTTAGAAGACATTGACAAAGAAACGGTGGACTTCGTCCCCAATTACGACGATTCCATGACCATGCCTTCGGTGTTGCCGGCCAAGATCCCGAACCTGCTCATCAACGGGACGGCGGGCATTGCCGTGGGTATGGCGACGAATATCCCTCCGCACAACCTGCGCGAGGTCATCAGCGGCCTGACGTACCTGCTGGAACGCTACGGCGAAAAATTCGACGACGGTGTCTGGATCAAGAAGCCAGAAGAGATCGAAGACGTAATCAAAGAGCTTTCCCGGCGGATCACCGCGCCCGACTTTCCCACCGGCGGCATCATTTACGGCAGCGAAGGCGTGCGCGAAGCCTACCGCACCGGGCGGGGGCGCATTGTCGTGCGCGCTCGGGCCAGCGTGGAACTGGGCAAACTGCGCGACCGCATTGTTGTGACCGAGATTCCCTACCAGGTCAACAAGACCCGTTTGATCGAAAAGATCGCGGAGCTGGTAAACGATAAAAAATTAGAGGGGATCGCCGACATCCGCGACGAATCCGACCGCGACGGCATGAGACTGGTTCTGGAATTGAAGCGGGACGTCATCCCCGGCGTGGTGATGAACAACCTCTACGCTCACACGCAGTTGCAGACTACCTTCGGAGTGATTTCGCTGGCGCTGGTGGGCGGAGTGCCCCGCGTCTTGAATCTGGCGCAGCTCCTGATCGAATATCTGAAGCACCGCCACGAAGTGGTGGTACGGCGCGCCACCTTCGACCGCAAACAGGCCAAAGCGAGGCTGCACATCCTGGAAGGCCTGCGCATCGCGGTGGACAACATCGAGCGGGTGGTGGAGATCATTCGTACCAGCCGCACGGTGGAAAACGCGCGCACGGCCTTGATGGCCGAATTCAAGCTCTCGGAAGAGCAGGCCAAAGCGATCCTCGATATGCGTTTGGCGCGACTGACCGGGTTGGAGCGCAGCAAGCTCTTAGATGAAATCAAAGCGCTAACAGAGCTCCTGGTCGAACTGGAAGCGTTGCTGGCTTCCAAGGCCAAGCGCGTCGCCTTGATCGTGGAAGAGCTTAAGGAGATCGGCGATAAATATGGCGACGAACGCCGCACCGAGGTCGTGGCCGACTACCGCGAGTTCACCTTAGAGGACATGATCGCCGAAGAGGAGATGGCCATCACAGTGTCCCATCAGGGATACATCAAACGCTTCCCGGTATCGGGTTTAAGACGGCAGAGACGCGGCGGCAAGGGATCGACCGGCGCCAAGACCAAGGAAGAGGATTGGATTGACCATCTCTTCGTGGCGTCAACGCACAACTACCTGCTCTTCTTCAGCAACCGAGGCCGCTGCTACTGGTTGAAGGTGCACGAGGTGCCGCCGATGGCGCGCGGATCCAAGGGGCGTCCCATCGTCAATTTAATCAACATGGAACGAGACGAGCAGGTGCGGGCTATCGTCACAGTCGCCGACTTCCCCGAAGACAAGTACATCATCATGGCTTCACGCGAAGGCATCGTGAAGAAGACGCCTTTATCCATGTACGGCAATCCGCGCAAGGCCGGCATTATCGCTATTAATATTCGCCCCGGGGATGAACTGATAGGCGCCAAGATTACCGATGGGACCAACGACGTCATCTTGGGCACGCACAACGGTCAGGCGATTCGCTTCCCCGAGAACAAGGTGCGGCCCATGGGCCGTGCAGCCTCCGGCGTGCGGGGCGTCAAACTACGGGCAGGTGATTATGCTGTGGGGATGGTCGTGGTCAAGCGCGAAGGCACCCTGTTGGTCGTGTCGGAAAAGGGGTACGGCAAGCGCAGCAATATCCAGGATTACCGGGTGACCAATCGCGGAGGCGTGGGTATCATCACCTTGCGGGTCACTGAGAAGGTCGGCCCCATGATTGCCATCATGGAAGTCGTGGATCAGGACGACCTGATGATCGTCACCATAGGCGGCATGGTGATCCGCCAGCCGGTGGCGCAATTGCGCACCATCGGGCGCGCCACTCAGGGAGTGCGCCTGATTCGCATAGACGAGGACGATAAAATCGCCGACATTGACAAGCTCATCAAATCCGAAGAGGACGACGAGGGTGGACCGGACGATCCTACCGGACCCGACGATCAGGAGGTATTATTCTGAAAGAGGATTATCGTGTGTATCAGTGAATTCGACCGCGCCGAAACTGTCGGACTGAATATCCCCAGTCTATGTCACCAGGCTCTCGAAGCCGTTCAACACGCCGTGTTGATCACGGATCTTTCCGGGATGATCCGGTACGCCAATCCAGCATCGCACCAACTCTGCGGCCTTCTCCCGAAGAATTTGGTGGGTCGAAGCGTGCTCGAGATAGCGGCTGAATCCGACCGCCGGACTCTGGCCGATCTCCTTGAAAATCCGATATCTGAACCCCGTCGCGCCGAGCTCTCCTTTCTCTGCGGTGACCAAGGTTCACCCTTCCGCCTGTCTCTGCACGCTTTAAATGATCCTCAAGGGAATGCCTGTGTTTACGTTTTTACCAGTCACGACCTAAGCGAACGTCAGCTCCTGGAAAAGAACCTGCGGCAAGCGCAGAAACTGGAAGCCGTGGGGCTTCTGGCTTCCGGATTGGCGCATAACATCAATTCGCCTCTGGCCGCCATTATCGTCACCGCCGAGATGGCCCAGGCCCGCTATCCGGCGATCAAAGAATTTCGCGATATCATGCAGGCCGCCGACCGCATTCAGGAGATCGTGGCTAATTTGATGACGAAAAGCCGTCAGGAACAGTCCACCGAAGAAATGGACATTGACTTGAATCAATTGGTGAAGACAGAGCTGAAGTTCCTGGAAGCCAATCTGTTCTTCAAACACCAGGTTTCGACCGATGTCACCTTAGATCCGAATTTACCCCGGGTCAGAGGATTGTACAGCGACTTTTCACAATGCTTCTACAACCTGGTGCAGAACGCCCTGGATGCGATGCAGGAAGTCGAGAACCGCAACTTGACCGTGAAAACCGCGTTACTGGATCACGGGCAAGGCATTTTGCTCAGTGTTCGCGATTCTGGTTGCGGAATACCCGCAGAGCATTTACCCCGCATATTCGAGCCATTTTTTACTACCAAGCAAGAGATTACCGGTGATCTGGAGCAGTGCCGGCCTTCCGGTACGGGATTGGGACTCTCTACGACCAAGCACCTGCTCTCTCGCTACGGAGCGCAAATGGACGTTATCAGCGAAATGGGCCGGGGAACGGAGTTCAGGATAAGCGTCCCTATCCCCGTTGCCGTTACCACACAGACGTAAAAATTGCATAAAAGTTGCTTAAATTTGTGAAAAAGATCGTATAAAATAGAAACCTCCTATCCTTGAGACCTCTATGATCAACCAAAGAGAAACAGCCAGGACCAAATATGGGCAAAAAATCGCCGATGCTACGGTGGGTCGGCTGTCGCGTTATTATCGCACCTTGAAACAGCTTGAATCCTTGGGAGTCGCTACGGTGTCATCCGATGAGTTAGCCAAGCGCAACAACGTCACTTCGGCGCAAGTGCGCAAGGATTTTTCATTTTTTGGGGCTTTCGGACGACGCGGCTTAGGGTACAATGTGCGCGACCTGAAACACAACATCGCCCATATTCTGGGGTTGGATTTGGAATGGCACTTAGCCTTGGTCGGCGTCGGAAATATCGGTCGGGCGCTTTTAAATTTCCGGCAATTTCAGGAGCAGAATTTTTACTTCACGCTGCTGTTGGACAGTGATCCTCGCAAGATCGGGACACGCTTCAACAACCTGGAAGTCAAGAACCTGGACCATTTAGCCGAAGAGATCACAAAAGCCCATGTGGACATTGTCGTAATCTCGGTGCCGGTTGAAGCTGCCCAGAAGGTGGCCGATCAATTGGTTGCGACCGGTATCAAGGCCATCCTGAATTTCGCACCCACCTCATTGCACGTGCCTTCTGATGTGGTCGTGCGCAATGAGAACATGGTCATTGAAATCGAACATTTATCCTTCGCTTTAGCGCAGACCGAGCGGGTCTGAACTAAAAATTGGACCTTTCATGCCTTCAGGCATTCTCCCATGCAAATCCTCTCCCCATACGAGGGGATTTGTTCTCCTGCCGATCATTCTTCTTCTCGCTCTACCGGCTATGGGGCAGTGGGGCGACCAAGTCGAACGGGTGAGCGAAAGTCTGATCTCCGGCTCCTACCATGATCTGGACATCTACGAAGATTATGCCTTCGCGGCTATGGGCTATGGTTTGGCGGTCTTCGACGTATCCGATTCCAGTCAGATCCGAGCGCTATCCTTTCTGGGCACACCCGGGCAGGCTGAGGGGCTGTGCCTGGAAGGTGATTACCTTTACTTAGCCTCAGGCAGCGGTGGACTCCAGATTGTGAACGTTTTCGATCCCGCCTCTCCGGCATGCGCGGCCGACTTACATCTCCCCGGTTATGCTTACGAAGCGGTAAAGAGTGGTAATGTTCTCTATGTGGCGGCTGGCTCCGCTGGCTTGCGAGTCATTGATGTCTCGCTGCCTGACGATCCGCAGGAGGTCGCTTCGCTTTCTTTGGGTGGTTGGGTTCTGGATCTGAGCCTTGAGGACACCCTCCTTTACGTAGCGGCGCAGAGCTCAGGCTTGAAAGTGGTCAGCGTAGCCAATCCTACCCAACCCCATACCATTGGAGAATACAATACCGCTGGTATAGCTCAAGGGGTGAAAAAGGTCGGCAACCTGGTGTATGTTGCGGATGGTCCCGGAGGTCTTGAAATCCTGAACGTCGCCGATCCAACCGCTCCGACCCACGTGGGGCAGTGGCCCACCACGAGTTCTCTTCACGAACTGGAGATCTACGACAACTATGCCTACGCCGCCAATGATGATCGCGGCTTAGCCGTGTTGAACATATCCAATCCGCAAACTCCTTATCAAATGAGCCAGCATGACACGCCCGGTCTGGCTTGGTCGCTGGCCATTTCGGGGCAGGCACTCTATCTGGCGGATGATGCTCAGGGATTGATCAGTTTTTCCCTGGTGAATCCAGTGACGCCAGACACTATGGGGTTGTTTCGAAATCCCGGTGAAGTCGTCAGTGTGTGGGTGGAAGGCAGCTACGCCTATACGGCGCGCGGATTTCAAGGGAAGATCACGATTCAGGACGTAACCGATCCCATCTTGCCTGAAACCATTTCACAGGTGGAGTTTCGCAACGATGTGGTCGAAATCAGAGTGAGAGACAACATCTGTTATTCAGCTCAACTGACTGGCGGCATCGCCTATACCAACGTCACCGATCCTGAGTACCCGCAACCCTTGGGGCGTAGTAACACAGAAGGCGAAGCTCGAGACATGATTCCCCAACTTCCCATTATCTATGTGGCGGACGGTTCGGAGGGCTTGGTATTCCTCTCCTCCAATCCGGATTCCGCCTGGCAACTGCTCACGGACGGGTGGGCGCGCAGCCTGCTGATGCGCAGCGACACCATGTATGTCAGCCAGTGGGATGCCGGCGTTGCGCTGGTGGACGTGTCGTCTCCGACGCAGCCGCAATTATTGGCGCAGTATGACACTCCGGGGCTGGCTCATCACCTCGCCGTCTTCGGAGACTATATATATGTGGCCGACGATTTGGCCGGATTGACCATCCTGCACAACGGCATTTTAGCGGGTAATTATCCCACTCCCGGCCCCGTATGGGACGTTCAGGTATCCGGCGATCACGCTTATCTGGCCGCCGGTTCCGCTGGCTTGATTATTCTGGACATGACCGATCCTCTGGATCCGGTGTATGCCGGATCTTATCAGACGCCCGGCTTCGCGCAGAGAATTTTCCTGGACGGGGGAAGCATTTACGTGGCCTGCCAGTTCTGCCTGGGGATTTATCGGTTTCTCCCCACAGGTGTGAGTCCCGAAAATCCTTTGGTTCCAAGCAGCTTCGATTTAACGATTCATCCCAATCCCTTCAACGCTGTAACCGTTGTGAATTTCGAGTTAAGAGTGCCGAGCCTTGTCAACCTGAATGTCTATGACCTCTCGGGCCGGTTGGTTGCCACCTTGGTCAACGGTTTCTTGGAGGCGGGGTTTCACCAGGCAACCTTCAACGGAAAAAATCTTCCTTCCGGGCTGTATTTCGTCCAGATGCGCGCCGGGGAGTATTCTGCGGTTCGGAAGATGGCGCTGGTGAAATAGACAATTACGATAAACGTGCAGTGATTAGCTACGAAGGGGCGCAGATTGGCTACGCCCCTTCGCTTTATAATAAAGTCCGGTAATTTTACCAGACTACTTGTATACTTGTTCACTTGGACAGCATTTCTTACGTATTACAAACCATGAACTACAACGAATTGGATAACTGGTGCGTCAACACTCTGCGTTTCCTGGCGGTGGACGCCATACAAAATGCCGATAGCGGCCATCCCGGAATGCCGCTGGGCGCCGCGCCGATGGCTTATGTGCTCTGGTCGCGCTTTTTGAAAGCCAACCCCAAAGATCCAGCTTGGTTCGACCGCGACCGCTTCATCCTTTCAGCGGGACATGGTTCGGCGTTGCTCTACAGTTTGCTGCATTTGGCAGGCTACGATTTACGCTTGGAGCAACTACAGAACTTTCGGCAGTGGGGGAGTCACACGCCCGGCCACCCCGAACGGGATCTAGCACGAGGGATAGAAACCACGACCGGGCCGTTGGGACAAGGGTTCGGCAACGGAGTGGGCATGGCTATAGCGGAAGCCCACTTAGCAGCCCGATACAACCGTCCCGGTCACCAAGTCATTGACCACTATACTTATGCCATCGTCAGCGACGGCGATCTGATGGAGGGCGTTGCAGCAGAAGCCGCTTCGTTGGCCGGGCATTTGAAATTGGGCAAGCTGATCTACCTTTATGACGCCAACAGCATCACGCTGGCGGGTTCAACCAGTTTGAACTTCAGCGAGGATGTGGCCGGACGTTTTCAGGCTTTCGGCTGGCATGTGCAGTCCGTTTCGGACGGCAATGATTTGGAAAGCATTGATCTGGCCTTGCGCGTCGCTAAAAACGATACCGAACGACCCTCGCTGATTATCGTGTCCACCCATATCGGCTTCGGATCGCCGCACCGGCAGGATTCATTCGAGGCGCATGGATCGCCGCTGGGGGAAGAAGAGGTGAAGCTGACCAAGCAAAATCTCGGTTGGCCAATCGAGCCACTCTTCCATGTGCCGGAATCCGCAAAGGAGTTCTTCCGGGGGATGATGGTTAGAGGAAGTCGCGCTCAGGAAGAATGGAATGCCAAGCTGGGTGAGTATCAGCGAAGTTTCCCACAGCTTTATGAAGAACTCCAATACCTGATGCGGGCAGAATTGCCGGAAGGTTGGAACGCCGGGATCCCGCAATTTCCTCCCGACTCCAAAGGGATGGCTACCCGAGTGGCCTCCGGCAAGGTCTTAAACGCTATCGCTGCGCGTCTGCCGCATTTGATGGGAGGGTCGGCGGACTTGAATCCTTCCACCCAAACCGCGTTGAAAAATCTGGGTGATTTTCAGAATCCGGCACTGCCGTCAGAAGACGCTCAGGGAGCGGTGGGTGGTGGCTGGAACTATGCCGGACGCAACCTGCACTTTGGGGTGCGGGAACATGCCATGGGTTCACTTATGAACGGCATGGGGGCGCACGGCGGATTGATTCCCTTCGGCGCGACGTTTTTGATCTTCTCAGACTACCTGCGTCCCGCCATCCGCCTGGCCGCGTTGATGGGCTTGCAGGCAATCTACGTGTTCACGCACGACAGCATTGCGTTGGGGCAGGATGGGCCTACTCATCAGCCAGTGGAACAGCTACCGGCACTGCGGGCTATACCCCAACTAACAGTTATCCGTCCTGCCGATGCCAACGAAACTGCCGTTGCCTGGCAGGTGGCCATAGAAACCCGCGACCGGCCTACCGCACTGGTGTTGACACGACAGAATCTGCCGGTGCTGGATCGGACTCGATATGCGGTGGCTGAAGGGCTGCGCCGGGGCGCCTATGTCCTGGCGGATTCCCCAAACGGCAAACCGGACATCATTTTAATCGCGTCGGGGTCGGAAGTGCCGCTCATCATAGAGGCAGGGAAACTCCTTGGGGAACAGGGAGTACAGGTGCGATTGGTGTCCATGCCGAGTTGGGAGCTTTTCGAAGCGCAGACATTAGCTTACCGACAAGCCGTGTTGCCGCCTCAAATTAAAGCTCGATTGGCCGTGGAAGCCGCTTCCCCAATGGGTTGGAGCCGCTATGTCGGTGATCAGGGGGAGGTAATAGGCGTGGAACGCTTCGGCGCTTCAGCGCCAGGTGAAATCGTGCTGCGCGAATTAGGTTTCACTCCGCAGAATGTGGCCGCGTGCGCGCTAAAACTGATGCCCGGTAAACCGGCTTCGCCCTGAGGGAGAATACGGACCTCGCCATGAACCACCCCGCGATCTTGCCCCTCGATCCCCAAACCCAAAGTCAGGCTACTGATCCGCACGCTTACCGGATGATTCTGGACGCCGCCTCGATTGGCGCGCTGATGCTCTCTCTGGATGCAACCATGGTAACGCTGGCGTTGCCGTCCATCATGAACGACTTGCACGCCAACATGTGGCAGATGATCTGCGTGGTCGGGGCGAATGTCCTGGCCGCTAAGATTATGCCAATAACTTTAAGGCGCCTGACGAATACCCTGGGACGGGTGCGAATGTACCATGCCGGGACGACGCTGTTCATCCTCGGGTCGGCGCTCTGCGGCATGGCGACAACACCCCTGGATCTGATTATATTCCGACTGGTGCAGTGCAGTGGATTGGCATTGGCTCTGCTGAACGGCTTCACTCTCATTATGGAGGCTATTCCGACATTCCACCCAAACCGAACCAGGGGGTTGTTCACTCTTACCTGGGCAATGGTTGGAATTGTGGGGCTGGTGCTGGCGGGTTTGTTTCTCTCGCTTGCGAATTGGCGCTGGCTTTTTTTCCTCAATGTGCCATTGGGGTCGGCGGCGGTGATTTGGGGTTATCTAACCCTTAAGGAATCTCCCGTTCACACCCTGAATCAGAAATTTGACCCCAGAGGCGTTGTGCGGTTCAATTGGGAATTGGTAAAGTTTCGAGCCTACAGATTTTCGGCTCTGGCGGCGATGTTGCAAGCGGCGGCAACATTTTCGGTTCCATTTTTACTCATAATCTATCTACTGACAATTCGCGGATATGATCCGTTGTCCGCCGCTCTGACGATTATCCCACTACCATTTTTGAGTGTAGTGGCAGCTCCCCTGGCCAATTGGATGTCCCGCCATGGGGAGGCGCGGATTCCTGCTGCTGCCGGGTTAATTCTTCAGGCGTCGGGATTAGTCTGGATGGCTCAGTTGACGCCAGAATCGTTTTATATTTACATCATTTTTGGATTAGGTTTGATGGGTGTGGGAGTGGCGCTGTTTTTCTCGCCGAATCTCGGTGCGGCTATGGCCGCGGTGCCCTCTCATCTTCGGAGTGGAGCGGCGGCGAGCTTGACGACTTTCCGGCTGATCGGCATGTTGGCCAGTTTCATTCTAGCCATGGCGGTGGTCTCTTCATCGCTGCACCGGCCAATCACCGCCGCACTTTTCGCTTCCCACGTCACCACGATGAGTCCAATCTTGGCCGAAGCGTTTACCGAAGGGATGCACAAGCTCTTTTATGTTTCCATGGGCTTGTGCCTGCTGGCGGCCGGACTTACTTTTGTGAAAGACCGGACGAAAATAATTTAGTGATTTCCCCACTCAGACGGATAATTTGCGTATTAATTATCTGCGAAATAATCGTTACTTATTGTTATATGGGAAACTACTTATGACTGAAGTTGACAAACTGGCCGCCTTCTCGTCCCAGACCCGGTATGAAGATCTATCCGAAAATGCGCGTCAGCAGGTCAAGATGCGCATCCTGGATTCGCTGGGGTGCGCCCTGGGAGCTTTAGAAGGCGAACCCATTAGAATGATCCGCGAGCAGATACAGGACTTCGGCGGGTCCGGCAGATGTTCATTGATCGGAGGGGGGAACAACGCTCCCGACCGCGCGGCTCTGTACAATAGCGCTCTGGTGCGCTATCTGGATTACAACGACAGCTACTTGGCCAAAGGCGAAACTTGCCACCCGAGCGACAACCTTGGAGCCGTGCTGGCTGCTGCCGAATACGCCGGACGCACTGGCCGCGACCTGATGACCGCCTTCGCAGTGGCTTATCAGGTGCAGTGTCGCCTGAGCGATTTGGCGCCGGTACGCGCTAAAGGTTTCGATCACACCACGCAGGGATCGTTTGCAGTGGCGGCAGGAGTGTCCCGAGCCCTGGGTCTGGATGCAACCAAAACCGCCAACGCTCTGGCCATTTGCGGTACTGCCTTCAATGCGCTGCGCGTGACTCGCACAGGCGCCCTTTCAAACTGGAAAGGGCTGGCCTATCCCAACACCGCCTTTGCCTGCGTGCATGGGACTTTTCTGGCGATGCGCGGCATCACCGGCCCGCCGGAAGTCTTCGAAGGCAACAAGGGCTTCAAGGAAGCCATTTCCGGGCCGTTCGACATTGATTGGTCAAGGGAGGATTTGGAACGGATTACCCGCACCATCATCAAGCAATACAACGCCGAGATTCATTCTCAATCTGCGCTGGAGGGCATCCTGGAACTCAAAGCCGAACAGCCTTTCAGCGGCAAGGACGTGCAACGCATAGATCTGGAAATTTTTGAGGTGGCTTATAACATCATCGGCGGAGGCGAGGAGGGAGAGAAATACACGGTGCGCACCAAGGAAGAGGCAGACCACAGCATCCAGTACATGATCGCTGCGGCCATTCTGGACGGCAACGTTCTGCCGCCGCAGTACCTGCCCGAACGCATCGTGCGGGAGGATATTCAGACTTTACTGCGTAAAATACAGGTGCGCCCCAACGAGGATTACTCGCGGCGTTTCCCGAATGAGATGCCCTGCAAGTTGACCGTGACATTGAGAGACGGACGTACCCTAATCAAGGAAAAGCGGGATTATGAGGGCTTCATCACTCACCCCATGAGCTGGGAGACGGTGGCACAGAAGTTCGAACGGCTTGCAACGCCATTCACCAGCGCTGAAACTCGTCGGGCGGTTATTCAGACGGTCATGCGCCTGGAGGAGGTTTCGGTCAGTGATCTAACCAGCTTGCTGGTGAAGGTAAAAGTTTAACCTATATTAAGTGGAAGAACCAACAGTCATATTTAAGGAGACGAAAAATGAAACCAACATTGACACCTTATTTGATTTTCGACGGGCATACCGCCGAAGCCATGAAGTTCTACCAAGCCATTCTCGGCGGCGAGCTTCTCATGCAATCGTATGGTGAATCTGGCATGGCCAAAACACCCCAGCAACAAGATAGAATCATCCATGCGGCTTTAAAAAACGATCTGCTTTCTTTCATGGCCAGCGACTCCAATCCCGAACAGCCGGTGACATTCGGCAACAATCTCCACATGAGCATTGTGGGTACGGATCAAGAGATACTCACCGGATTTTTCAATAAACTTGCCCAAGGCGGCAAGGTAATCATGCCCCTCGACAAACAATTCTGGGGCGACATTTTCGGCATGACGATTGACAAATTCGGGGTTCACTGGATGATCAACATTTCATCTCAAACGTAAATCACTGGAGGTTTTATAATGGCGCAAAAAATACGAGGATCGCAACCCGAGAGGGCCTTCTCATTTCTTAAAGTCAACGAACGCATGGGCAAACCCCGCACTCGGGGCATCACCGAAATCCGCGGACCCTACTACACGCCTATGGGGCGCCGGTATCTGGAGGACGTTCTGGAGACTATGGGCGTTTATGTAGATTCACTGAAATATGCCGGCGGATCTTTTAGCCTCATGCCGCGCGATAAAATAAAAGAGCTGAACCAATTAGCTCACGATCACAACGTCCTGGTGTCCACAGGCGGGTTCATCGAATACGTGCTGACGCAAGGACGCGAGGCGGTGGACAAGTACATCCAGGAATGCAAGGCGTTGGGATTCGATATTGTGGAACTATCCAGCGGTTTCATCACCATCCCCACTGACGACTGGTTGCGGCTGGTGGAGAAGGTGCAGAAAGCGGGCTTGAAACCCAAACCGGAAGTGGGCATACAATTCGGAGCGGGAGGGGCCACTTCGGCGGAGGAGTTGAAAGCCGAGGGCACTCGCGACCCGCAGGCGGCCATCGCTCAGGCCAAGCGCTTTATTGACGCTGGAGCCTATATGATCATGATCGAATCCGAAGGCATCACCGAAAATGTGGAACCGTGGCGCACCGACGTGCCCGCCAAGATTGTGCAGTCCCTGGGGTTGGAAAAGGTCATGTTCGAGGCCGCCGATCCGGAGGTATTCGCCTGGTACATCAAGAACTATGGCCCCGAAGTCAACCTGTTCGTGGATCACAGCCAGATCGTACAATTGGAATGCCTGCGTTCGGGCATCTGGGGCACCAAGAGCCTATGGGGGCGGGTGGTAACGTATAAAGGGTAAGACGAGGATAGTCAGATTTTGCAGTATGAGAAATTCGAGGCATTAATCATGAAATTAGCAGAACGACATTGTGAACCCTGCACCGCGGGTGGTAAGCCACTGTCGCAGGCAGAATCTCTGGAATTAATTCGCCAGACGTCGGGCTGGGTCTTAAAGGAAAATCAGATCGAACGCGAATTCAAGTTCAAAAACTTCCGCCAGGCGATGGATTTTGTCAACGAAGTCGCGGATATAGCCGAAGAACAGGGACATCATCCGGACATCTACATCTATTATAATCGGGTGCGGATGACTCTGTCCACGCACAAGATCGGCGGATTGTCCCACAACGATTTCATCCTGGCGGCAAAGATTGACGAGCAGGTGGGTGCGCCGCAACCTGCAACCCTTTAGAGAGGTAATTAATGCCCGAGACCCGTTTGCAAGGGCAAACGGCCCTGGTGACGGGAGCCGCACAACGTGTGGGCCGAGAAATCGCTCTGACCCTGGCGCGTGAAGGCGTCAATATCGTGATTCATTACCGCAGTTCCAAGGACGAGGCGGAGTCGCTGGAACGCGAGTTGAAAGAAACAGGGGTGAATTCGTGGCTGGTTCAGGCTGATTTTGAGCGGAGTTTGGAGTATGAAAATCTGATCAACCGGACTGTCGAAGTGGCCGGATCGCTAAACATGCTGGTCAACAATGCCTCTGTTTTTCCCTCTGATACTCTGAAGAGTCTGTCACGGCAGAATCTGGTTCAAAGCCTGGAATTGAATGCCTGGGCGCCGTTTTCCCTGTGCCGTCAGTTTGCTACAGCGGTGGGCAGAGGGAAGATCGTCAATCTTTTGGACACTCGCGTCAACAGTTACGACTGGACGCATGTGAGCTACATCTTAAGCAAACACGTTCTTTCCGAATTTACCCGGATGATGGCAGTGGAATATGCGCCGGATATCACCGTCAACGGCGTATCGCCAGGTTTGATCCTACCGCCGCCGGGCAAGGATAGGAGCTACCTCAAGCGCCTGGAGCACACTGTGCCGTTGAAACGCCACGGCAATCCCAATGACGTTGCCCAGGCCGTTCTCTTCCTGCTGAAATCAGATTTTCTGACCGGTACGATCATCGCAGTTGACGGTGGTCGTCACCTGATGGAGTATGCCCTTGGACCGCATCCTGATTAGCGATTTGACGACGAGCTGCATTATCGGCATCAATGAAGCAGAGCGCCACACAAAGCAGGAAGTCGTCATCAATCTGACCGTCTGGGCTGACTTAGGTCGCGCAGCGCAAAGCGATCGTTTCGAGGATACGTTAGACTACCGGGCTATCAAGAAACGCATCCTCGCGCTGGTGGAAGGCTCGCAATTTTTTCTTCTGGAAGCGCTCGCCGAGGCCATTGCCAAGGTCTGTCTCGAACACCCCCTGGCGGAACAGGTTCAGGTTCGGGTGGACAAGCCCTTGGCGTTGCGCCATGCCCGCAGCGTGGCGGTGGAGATCAACCGATCACGCCGGGATTAATCCATGCCACAAGCCTTTATCGCGCTGGGGTCGAACATGGACCCCGAACGAAATCTCGAATTAGCTCTGCAACGGTTGGCGCAGCGAGAGCGATTGCTGGCGATTTCCACGGTATGGCGAACGCCGCCGCTGGATCGCCCGGAACAGAGCGATTATTTAAACTGCGTCGCACTGATTGAGACCTCACTACCACCCTTGGATTTAAAATTCGGGGTTTTGCGGGAAATCGAAGCAGAGCTGGGTCGAGTGCGCAGCGAAGATAAATGTGCCTCGCGCACGATAGATCTGGATCTGATAGGCTACGACGACCTTCAAGTTGAATCCGAAGAATTGGTTTTACCTGATCCGGATATTCGACAACGGCCCTTTCTGGCGGCAGGGCTTTTAGAACTGGCGCCGGAACTGAGACTGTCGGGTTGGCATGTGAGCATTGCTCAGGTGGCGGCGGTTCTGCCTCGCGGCCAGATGGCGCCTCTTGGAACATTCACCAGGAATTTGAGGGAGAAGATCTTCCATGAATCACGATCGGATTGAGCAGTTAGTCACGGAGCTCTTAGTGGAGCTCGGCGAGGATCCGCAACGCGAGGGGTTGTTGAAGACTCCGCATCGGATTGCAGCTTCGATGGAATTCCTGACTTCAGGATACCGCGCCGATCCCAAGAAGCTGATCAATGGCGCGGTTTTCACCCAGGAAACCAGCAGTCTGGTCATCGTCAAAGATATCGAAATTTACAGCCTGTGCGAACATCACATGCTGCCTTTTTTCGGGAAATGCCATGTTGGCTACATCCCCGACGGTAAGGTGTTCGGCGTCAGTAAGCTGGCGCGGCTGGTGGATATGTACGCTCGCCGCCTGCAGATCCAGGAACGGTTGACAGAACAGATTGCCTATATTATCCGGGATTCAATCGGCGCCAAAGGCGTAGGAGTCATTATTGAAGCACAACACTTGTGCATGATGATGCGCGGTGTCGAGAAACAGAATTCCACGCTCTTGACGTCTTCCCTCTTGGGAAGTTTGCACGACTCACAAGCGACTCGGCAAGAGTTCTTGTCTTTGATCGGAAGGGGCAATAAATAGGGCTGCGAACAGAGGATACAACGGTTGATCTGGAGGTCAGGCGATGAGCAGCGCATACTTTGTGAGGGTGATGGGGCTGGTGATTCTGGCAGCATGGCTGGCGGGATGCGCCTATCCTATCTCCAACGAATTGCAGCGCGAGGCTTCGCCGAAGCTGCCTTTTCCGCTGGTGAAACAAGCACCAAACGACTACTTGGGAGCCACAGTAATCTGGGGCGGATTTATCCTTAACACGGTCAATTACCAGGATTCCACGGACTTGATCATCCTGGAGACGCAATTGGATTACACTCAGGAGCCGACTGCGGCGCGGCATTCGCGAGGCCGGTTCATCATCCGCAGCCGCAATTTTTTGGATCCTGAAATCTATAAACCCGGCTTGAGAGTCACAGTAGCAGGAAAGATCCTGGGAAGCCAATCCGAACCCTTGGATCAGGGGCAGTACACCTACCCGATCCTCTCAGTCAAACAACTCTATTTATGGCGAGCACAACGAGATCGGGTCAATCGCCATCCCTATTATAACAACTGGCCGGGCTTTAACTGGTGGGGGCCGCCTCCTCCGCCGAGATGGTGACCTTAGAAGGACTCATTAGCGCCGGACAATCTCGAGTACGCGATTGATTCTTTCCCCGGTGTTTTTCGGCAACTCGGGGATATCGTTGAAATCTCCGCGCAACACCTTAAGGGCATAACGCTCTTCGTCAATCTCTGCTTTCGTGCGAAGCTTCAACCGCCGCAACAGATTCATGGGCGGATTCCAGCCAGTGATGGCGGCTTGCAGCAGGAAGCCGGCTGCGACCAAGGCCGGAATAACCAGAAAGCGACGCCGCAAAAGGCTCATGGCGATCCAGAACAAGATCGCGCCGGAAGCTCCGGCTTGTGCCACTCTCTCTAAACTCCACTCCCTGTCCAAATCTTGCAGACGGCGGGAGATTTCTTCCGAATCGGCGCTGGCATAACAACTCAACTGCCGGCGCAAATTTCTGCGAATTTCCTCGCTGACCTCGCCGTTGGTGCGCCCGCGAACGTTCTCCCCAACCGTCGAAAATGTTGACGCGCTCATTTCAACCTCACTAATGTAATCGAATAGATGGTATGATTCATACAGCCAACGTTTTGTAATTACATATTTTATACCGAGGCATTTTCACTCTCGATCATGCCTATAAGGTCCATTTCGGGATTGGCGCGCAGCTCGTTGCCGGAAGGCATGCGGTTGGCGAGCATCAACAAATGCACCGCATCCATGAATTTATCGCGCTTGTTACCGGCAGCGGCCAGCACCCGGTTATCTTTAACGTAAAAAACGACGAATTCCTGCGAGGAAATGCTGCCCTGGATAATCGTCTCATCCCAGTGCTTACAATATCCTACATAACGCAACCCCAGACCAACTTGTGAAGTCCAGAAGAAGGGGAGACCTTCATACGGGGTTTCCTTGCCGGTTATATGATCGGCGGCGTGGCGACCCTGCTGCAGGGCCGTGCGCCAGTGTTCAATACGAATATCCGCACCGGTGCGCCAATCGGTGAACATGGCAACGTCACCGACGGCATAAACGTCCTCATTCACTCGGAAAAAGCGATCAACCTTCAGGCTGCCATCAGGCTGTTTCGGGAGATCATGTAGAAAATCCGTTGCCGGCCGCACCCCGATGCCCACGATCACCAGATCGGCCTCAAGACGCTGGCCATCATCCAGAATTACGGCCTGGACTTTGTCTTTCCCCTCGAATTTCTGGACGCTGCGACCGAGCTTGAAGGTGGCGCCGTTTTTCTCGTGCAGATTCCGCACTAATGCGCCGATCTCCGGGCCGAAAACCTTCTCGAAGGGGATAGATTCCGGACTGATAATCGTCACCGGGATCTTCTTGCGCTTAATCATGCTGGCGGTAGATTCCAAGCCGATAAAACTGGATCCCACCACGACGGCATGGCGGGCCTCGTTCAAAGCAGCGATAATGGCTTCACAGTCGCTTAACGAGCGCAGCAAAAATACGTTGCCCAGTTCAGCGCCGGGTACGTCCAGCGATCGAGGAGTTCCACCGGAAGCGATGACCAACTTATCGTACCTTAAGGTTTCACCACCGTTTATTTTGACCGTCTTCGACCTGGTGTCTACATCGTCCACGCGGCGGTTTAACCTCAGCTCGATATCGTGATCGCGGTAAAACTTATCCGGGCGAAGCGGTAAAGATTCCCTTTCCATGCTGCCCTGGAGATAGGCCTTGCTTAAGGTGGGGCGGTCATAGGTGGGTTGCGCTTCATGCGTGATCATGATGAGACGACCTCGAAAGCCGTTTTCGCGCAGGGTCTGGGCGGCCGCATAGCCGGCAGCGCCGGCCCCGATGATCACAAAGCAGCGGCTGTCGGCGTCGCGATCATGCTTGACCATGCTTGACAGACGATTCGATTCGATTTTTTCCGGCAGAAGCACGAGGATATCCTCGCCTTCGATTTTCACTTCGTAAGAAGGCAGTGCGTCTAGAGCGGGCGGGTCCTGCAGATCGCCGGTGACGACATTGAATATCGCGTGGTGCCAAGGGCAAATCACGCGGTCGCCCTGCAGAATGCCTTCATCCAAGGGCGCGCCATAATGGGTACAGTGCCCAGCCACGGCGTGGATTTTACCGTTCACCTTGGTCAACAGGATGTCATGGCCCTGAAAGGAGAACATTTTTTTACCACCTTCCATCAGGTCGGTGATCCGGGCGGCGCGGAGTTCTCTCAGTTTCATGACAATTCTCCTCTTATAATCGGCCTAGTAATGATTGCCGGGCGATTTTTGTGGGCGGACACTGAACTCCAAAACCCGTGAACGGCGCGGATGTTTATGGAACCCAGATCACTGCGCCGTGACTGTGCCGGTCATGCCAGAATGAAGGGTGCAGTGATAAGCGAACGATCCCGCGGTGCTGAAGGTATGCGTGAAACTGCCGCCTCCAGCGATGTTCCCGCTGCTGAACAGACCCGGTGTGTTGCTGGTGACGGTATGGGTATAGCCGTCCTTATTGAGCCAGGTTATCGTCGTGCCCGCAGCCACGGTTTTGGTGGCGGGATTGAAGGTATTGTTCTGCATCCAAACTTCATTGGGTCCGGGGCTTCCCGGAGCCGTCGGGCCGGTGCTGCTGTAGGCATTATCCTTGCCGCAGCCGGATATTATGGTCAGCAGCAGAATAGAGAGCAGCAGGATGGGAAACCACTTCACATTTTGAGAAATTGGTGATTTATTCTGTTTCATTGTTTACCTCGCTAATGGCACAAACCGAGCGATTTTTCCTTTATTTCAGCACGGCTTGTAGTTTAATTTCAACGCCCTTCAGCGCCTGAGCCACAGGACAGTTGACGCGCGCGTCTTCGGCTGCCTTTTGGAATTCCTCGCCGGAGATGCCAGGGACGTCGGCCTCGCAGTTCAACTCTATGGTAGTGATACGAAAGCCGGCGTCGCCCTTGTCCAGGTGGACTTTGGCGGTAGTACTGACGCGGCGGGGCGTATGTCCGCCTTGCGCCAGACCGTGCGAAAGGGCCATCGAAAAACAACCCGCGTGGGCGGCCCCGATCAGCTCTTCAGGATTAACGCCTTTGCCTTCCTGGAAACGAGAGGCGAAAGTGTAGGGGCCTTCAAAAGATGCGGTAGCAGTGCGCATGGTACCGTGGCCGTGGGCCAAGTCGCCTTCCCAAACGGCGTTCGCGCTGCGGATGGGCATGGATTTCTCCTCGGTTTATTCTGATGGGTATTAATTCTTTATAGTTATTTCGAGGAAATAGGCCTGTAAGTTTGCGTATTTCGACATTTTCTTTTCCGTACAGCCCAATCGGAACCCAACGATCATTATTTCAGTATTACAGTTACTATGCCCATCTACGAATTTCAATGCACCCAATGCGCCGGCCGCTTCGACGAGCTGGTGCGCGCCTCCGTGAATCTGGAGGATATCATCTGCCCGCAGTGCGGGGCGAAATCGCCTAAAAAGCTGATGTCGGCATTCGGGTTCGCCTCCTCCGGGAAATCAGTGGCTTCGACCTCCTCCGGCCACAACTGCGGCAGTTGCCACTCCGGGCACTGCTCGACGTGTCACTGAATTAGGATTCAGGAGACAGGATACAGGAAACAGGAGAAAACGACATGTCATTCCGGCTGGGTGTTCACCGGCATCGGAATCCAAGAATCTGGAATAATCCAAAGGCGCTCCCAAACCGGAGCGCCTTTAATATATCCCCCCTTGTCGAGGAGGGAGGATTTTAACTCAGAGGATCCCACAGAAAGCTGTGGGGCACCTCACTCCACGATGACTGTGCCGTGTAAATTCGCGAAATAGACGCAGCGATACGTAAATGTCCCCCGGGTTTCGAACATGTACTCGAAGGTCTCGTTGTTGGTGATTGTGCCGCTGTCGAACAAGCCATCATTGCTGGTCACCGTGTGGCTTCCGAGGTCAGTGTTGAGCCAGGTGATTCTGGTGTAGCGCTGGACGATGACGGTGTCCGGGTAGAAGGTGTTGTTCAGAATCCTGATGTCATCAATGCCCACATTTCCAGGGCCGGTGAATCCCGGGGCCACGGGACTGGGGAGACCCGGGTAGGTATCGCAACCGGAAATGAGGCACAGTGCAGCGACCGAGAGCAGGAGAGCAAGCAAACCCGCGCGACTTCGTAAAGATTTTTGCAGGTGTTTCATCTGTTTCTCCTTCTTGTTAAAGAATGCGGAGGCGTTTTGCACGCAGTCCGCAGTGGTGATAGGCCCATATAAATACAGCAGGTGAAGCCTATTCAATAAGGGCACGAAAGGCGCTTCCGCAACCGGGGCGCCTGACTTAAAATGTTTTGAGCTTATGTTTTAATAAGTGGTTGGCGAGCAGAGCTGAGAAGAATTCTATGGCACTATTTATAAAAGAATAAAGCCGATAAGAATTCGGTGGCAGCTATAATTTAGTGGAATTGAGGTCTGTTGCTTTACACGAATGGGGCGACAATATACTGAATAAAATGGTATTTGTCAAGAGGTGGAATAAAATATTTCAGATTTTTTTTAATGTAGCACTCCATAAATAACAGTGACTTAGATGGGATTATGGCAAAATTTATCCCTATCGAATATTATTGACGGCGAAATAATTCAGTATATTCGTGAAAAAATGGGCAGGATCTACCTGCCCATTTGTATACGCTAATCCTTAACTCTCAAAGCCCTATCCGTCAGCAGACGGATGGCCTTCGGCTCATTTCAGCAGCACCATTTTGCCGGTGGCGGCATTTTGCCCGGCGGTGAGGTGGTAGAGGTAGAGGCCGGAGGGGAGGGAGGAGCCGTCAAAGGTAACTTGATGTTGACCTGCTTCTCTCAATCCGTTCCCTAATTGTGCTACCTGGCGGCCACTCACATTATAGACGGTGAGGTTGATCATGGAAATCTCAGGCAGCACGAAGCTGATTTTGGTGATGGCATTGAAGGGACTGGGGGTGGCATTCGTACTGAATGCGACATGCTGCGATGGCGAGATAACCAAACCAGGGCCGTTGCTCTGGGGATGATACAGACCGCGGAAATTGATAGTATCCGAAGGCTCAGATTGGTTGTCATTATTGTCCACAGCAGTCACATAGTACCAGATCATATAATTGAAAGTCGGTTGATGCAGGAATACGTCTTCATCAGTGAAGTGATTAGTCGGATGATTAACTTCGCCTATCTGCTCAAAACCATCGAGCGGTATCTCAGGCGACAAGGTCAAAGCCCGCCAAATTTTATAACTGGAGATGTCATCTTCCTCGTTTAATGTCCAGGACAAATACGGATTCTCGTTTGGATCGGCCTGAACAGTTAGATGCCGGGGAGGAATAGGAGGTTGGTCGGTTTGGTCTTTGCAGACATAGAAACCGTACAAGTTGGCTTGTGGTTCAGGCATATCCCTCAATCCTGCGCAAATGAGACTGTTAGCCCCGTTGGTGGTCAAGCTGGCGGCGATCAAACGGCTAGGGTACATATATGAAGGTTGTGCAATAGTAGCAATGGTTGACCAACTTGGATCCTCGAAATTGCCGTTGTGATCGTTGGCAAGGACCTGCAAGTAATTAAATCCACTACCCCATGCTGGTGACATGGCCAGGTCGGGATATCCGTCATAATCGGCTTCAATAAGGGCGATATTTAGGGGGGTGACGATTCTTGGAACTTCCTCAAAGCTAACATCATCAAACATACCGTTGCCTAGATTGTGATAAACCCTGAGGCGGGTTGGAATAAAATTAGGCTTCGTTAGGACAAGGTCATTATAACCGTCCTGATCAACATCACCGATGGCGATGTCCGTAATACCGCCATTGATACCGAGATCAAGCGACTGCCGAGGGGGGACAATGAATGAGCCTTGTGCATTATTCGTGAAGATTCTGACATATTGACCATTAGAAGAAACCGTAATCAGATCATTAAGATGTGGTATCGCCGTTTGGTATAAATTGGCCAATCTTACCAGGCGACTGCCTTCATGGACATTGACCTGGACAGGATTCCCCAGATTACCGTTCCCATCGTTATAGTAGATATAAATGTAATTTGTGGCAATTGTGCCGCCCACCAGATCATCATAGGAATGTAACCAAACCTTTCCCCAAGCGATCTGATCACACCATTCGTTAAAGCTTTGGAGCTGTGTCAAGCTGCCGTCATTATCATTTTGGTAGATAGTGACACCGGCATAAGCTATTGCTAAATCTTTAACCGGAGATTCTCCTCGTAATTGGCCGAACTGCACATCATACCCCGCTGGCGGCAAAGTGAAGGCCTGAGTGAATACTTGGGCATTATTGAACCAACAGGAACTTCCGATCGAACAACCGACAACGATATCCTGCAGGAGGGTCCCACTAATTTTTTCGGCTCCAAGCCCATAGGCATCTGAAGTAGTATTGTACCAATCGGGATTTTGCAACGCAGCGGTAGCCGAAATTGAAAGCAGGAGGATAACAAGCACTCCATGAAGTGTTTTTGATGATTTCATTTTACCTTCTCCTTTTTTAAAAACACTTTTCATAGCAGGATCGAGATTTTTATTCCCGATTATTTCAGCATGATTGCTTTTTGCACTTGCGAATGGCCGTTGGCGGTTAAATTAATTAAATATATTCCTGATGAAAATCTTGAAGCATCCCAGTAAAATTGATATATACCAGGTGGCACAGTTCTTTGTATATTTTTAAGAATTTCGCCACCCGCGATATTATATATTCTAAGTATTACATTATTAGCTAAATTTTCAAGCTCATATGTAATGATGGTTTGGGAGTTGAAAGGATTTGGTTTTAAAGGAAAAAGACGGAAATCTCCCGGTAGGGTAATTGAAGGGTTTCCCCATACAGCGCTGGAAGGCTGCTCCCAGTTGTAAACATAATTCGGCAAATAAATGCCACCCAATTCTCCCCCCATAATGATGTCCATTTTTTCATCCTCATCAATATCAATTAAATGCGGATCTAATATTCCCATTCGATCAATAGAAGGAGTCTGCCAAAGACAGACGTATTGGGAATCTTGCGAACCGAACATGTAGACGAGAGAATTTCCAACTGAATCGACATAAAGGGCTGTGCTTAAGACTACCGGTGTCTGATCCACAATGCCCGATATGGATTCATTCGGTCCGGCAATAAGAGTGCAGTCCGTCCAGGCTACGGTTCCTGAATCCGGTCCCAGCGAATTCCAAATAAATGCTGATCCACCATAGGGGGATAATCCTCCAGCGAAGAGCTCATTCAATCCATCGCTGTCCAAATCGGCAATAACTGGCGTAGCGCAAGAATAGGGTATACCCGTTTCCAGCCAATGCTGGCTGATACCCGAACTCGAGGTAGTATCGCGGCGGAAATACTGGATGTCTACCGGATCATACCCATACACATAGGCGAAATTGCCAGACACAATTTCCTGCACGCCGTCATTGTCAAAATCGCCCACCGCCAGGCGGTCGTCTTCCCACTCCTGCCACCAGATTACGATTTGATTAAAAAAATACGCTGTGCTGGTTTTTCCCCAATATTCATTGATCTGATAATAAGTCGGGTAGGGGGAATAGTCATTGGCAGTAACCGTAGCGATTTCGGGAATGCCATTTTGGTTGAAATCGGTGAGGCTGGCATCGGCCACAGGCGGCCCCTGGGGACTGACGTTGCTATAATAATAATGGTAAACCCCCGTTGATGAAAATTCCAGAAAGTAAAACTTGTTAAGGATATAGATGATCTCTTTCTGACCGTTTTGATCCATATCGCCAATCATCAGAGCAGCAATGGCACTGGCATTGATGTTGTAAAATTGCAAAATGGTATCCATATAAAATTCATAGAAATTATCTCCAGTGCATTTATAAATCAACAGGTGCACCGGGCCGGTATACATATTTTCCGTCCACCATGTGACAAGTTCATTGGTGCTGTCATTATCTACATCCCCCACTGCGCAATTCCACATGCCGAAGGGTCGAGGATCACTGGACCAGACGACTTGAAAATCAAACTCATCCACGTAACGGGGGATCTCTTTTACTGGCTCTTGAGGCAGAAATCCCGCGTTCTCCTGCAAATCCAGACACCCGCCGTGATGGCGCAAGGTGTCAGCGCTGCCGTCAGCCAGGGTTACGGTCAGATCCTTCAGCGTAGCCCAGCGGTCACCGGTTAAAGCCAGAGATTGGATGGGTTGACAATAGGTTTTCACTCCCTGAGGCTTGGGAGAGTAACCCTGTCCCAGGAAGACATAAACCTCCAGCATGTTGCCGGTGAACCGTGCAATGTCGGGATAGGAATCGTTATTGAAATGGCCGCAGAGGATGTTGGGCGGGGTGTGCTGGTAGTCAATCCGGCCGTGGTCGGCTTGGTGCAGGCCGAAATCGAATGGAGTTAGGTAGCCTTGAGCCGAAAGGGTTGTGCAGAGGATCAGCAGGGAAAGCAGGTATAGGAAGAACCGCATATTAACCTCGGGATGGTGTTCTGGAGATTAAGATAGAAGAATTAAATCACAAAAACAAGTGCAATTAATTGCATATTTTTAGATATAAAACCAAGGGCGGCCTAATCAGCCGCCCCTTCTGTTCCCTGCCTATTGTTCCCTACCTAAAAATACATCGCCCGCGAGTGCGTCAGCACTTCCACGCCGGTAGCGGTGACGAGCACGTCGTTTTCCAGGCGGGAGCCGCCCAGGTCGCCGACGACGCCCGGTTCCACGGTGAAGACCATGCCGACTTCCAGCGGCGTGGGTTTCCAGTATTTCAACACGGCCGGATCTTTTGGCTTGCGGCCCAGGAGCGGCGGGTCATGCACTTCCAGACCGATGCCGTGCCCCAAGCTGTAGGGCATGTTCAACCCCGCCGATTCGATCACGGCGATGGCGGCTTCGGCTACTTCATGCGCCAGGGCGCCCGGCTTGATCAGAGTCAGCGCCTTCTCGTAGGCTTCCAGGGTTTTGTCCAGGATCTTCTGCTTCTCCGGCGGCAACTTGCCGAAAATCAGCGGGACGGTGACGTCGGTGGCATAGCCTTTCCACCACAAGCCCATGTCAATCAAGGCCAGACCGGGTAGATCCAGCTTCGCATCGGAAGAGGACGGTACCTGGTGGATCATGCCGGAACGGTCGCGATTGGCTGTCAGTGTCTCGAAGCTGGGGCCTTCGGCGCCGCGCTTCTTCATTTCGGTTTCCATGTAAATGGCCAGGTCGATTTCCCTTAAGCCCGAGTGGGATTTGACAAACGGTTCGATCAGGTTGATGATCTCGTCGGTGACCTTGGCGCCTTCCTTCAAGATGGCGATTTCGGCGGGAGTCTTCACTGAGCGCAAGCGGCGCAGACCGTCTTCGGCTCCATCCGGACGGCAGACGACCTTGGCTCCGGAAAATTCTTCCTGCACTTGCACCACGGTGAAATGCTTTTCGGAAGGGAGGACTTCCAACGTGAAGGCCGCGCCTAGTTTATCGCGCAGAGCGTACACCAAAGCGGCGCGGTAAGAGCGGTCGAAATTGGCGACGTCCAGCAGCACATCCACTTGAGCCTCGTTTTTGGCCATCACCTGATCCCAGGGGATCAACGTCATGCTGCCGTCGGAAAAGAGCAGCAAGTGAGCGTCCGAAGGCTGGCCGGACAGGTAGCGCAGGCTCTTGTTGCGGTTGGGCTCGAAATCTGAGACCAACAGGGCGTCAACGGCGCGGGATTTCATTTCCGCGACCAGGGTGTTCAGTTTTTCGGGGGTAATAATTCTCATGTGCAATTCCTTAAGGTTTAATAAATGATTCTGGGGATATTCTCTCAAGGGCAATCCGGTGGTATTCCGGATCGATTTCGCTCAGAATGTAGCGCCGGCCTTCCAAAATGCAGGCGACGGCGGTAGATCCCGATCCGCCGTAGGGATCCAGCACGATCTCATCGGGTTTGCTGGAAGCCTGGATGATCATCTGCAAGAGTTCCACCGGCTTGGTGGTGCCGTGGTTGAAGCGGTAGTTGGAAACCTTGGGGAACGGTTCGAGCAAGCCTTTCCCCGGGCGGCGTCCCAGGACATTAGACTGCCGCCGACCCCGCAAAGGTTGCGGCTTCCCCTTCGATACAAAGATGATAAATTCATGCTGCGGCGCCCAGTTCCCGCGCAGGTCGCCACTGCCGTGATTGTTCTTGACCCACACCAGGCAGTTGCGGTACTTGAAACCGGCCTCCACTAATGCTGTACGGATGCCGGGGAAGGTGAGATGGTCGCAGAAGCAGTAAAGATGGCAACCCGATTTCAGCACCCGATACGATTCTCGCGCAAACAGTTCCACGTCGAATTGGCCGTGCTGAATCCGCTTTAAGATCGGATGCGCCGTGGGACGGTTGCTGCGGTAATTCTTATAGGGCGGATCGGTCAGCACCAGATCCACGGAGTCGTCCGGCAGCCGGGCGAACAGGTCGCGGTTGTCGCCCAGGTAGATGAGGTTTGGCAGGTCGGGAGGTGGTTGCATGTCACTTCCACCCCGCCCTAAAGGACGGGGCTACGTCTTTTCCAAGCCCCCTGAAGGGGGCTGATTGGTTAGTCGGGGTCGTTGTTACTCCGACCGCATGTTTGTGTCATTCCGGAAGGGCTTCAGCCCTATCCGGAATCCAGATTATAATCTTCAGGCGGATTTCTGTTTGCGGCTCTGTTTCCAGACGCGTCGGGTATGCGGATTCTTCAGGATCGCTTCTTCCATGAAGCGAGCTTGTTGTTCAGGAGATAATCCTTCCATCTCTTTCATCAACTTCTCCTGGATCTTGCGCTTCATCTCTACGGCGTCGAATTTCTTGGTCATATAACGGTTGTCAGTGATTAAATGATTTAAATTTTTCATCAATCTCGGGTTTTAACTGTAAACCTACTTGTTCAAAAACATTAAGTAAATCATTGTAAGTATTAGAACCCCCTAAGAAGTTCCAGAATTCATCTGCAACTTTCAATTCATTTTTTATATCAAACATTCCTTTGAATGTCCAACGATCATAAGGATTTGGCTCATACGGATTATAAGGAATCGCAAGTTCAGTATGGATTTTACAAGCAGGATCTTGTGCTCCTCGAATCGCTACCCATTCCAATAAAGTTCTTTTAAATCCAATTATTTCACCTCGATTTGCTTTCACAGTTTTCAGATCAATATAGTATTCATCACCGTCATGTGTTTCTAAAAAGAGATCAATTCTCGGCTTCTTAATTTTTTTAATTATGCCTGTTTGTGAAATCTTTAATATTTCTCTTGTCTCAAAAGGCTTATTTGGTTCTACTATCGCGCCCTTGAGATTGTCAATAATATTTTGTATTGCTTGATGTGAATTTTCGCTTATTGTATTGTTAAAATCTTTATATTGGCTAATCGCAATCTTAAAATATGGTTTTGCAATGATCACCGCAACTTGCTCAAAAACTGAGGTCCCCAAAGTAGTATTAATCGACTGAACAAACGAAAATATTGCCATCCTATCTCTTCCGAGAAGCCTTATATGGAAGGGCATATTGTTCGTTTCAGGATTATAATCGGTTAACTTGCGTCTGATTTGTTGTTTAAGCAAATCGGAAATCTCTCGCTGTTGATCGGCCGTTAACGCCATTTTAATTTTCCTTTCTCATAAGAAAGATCGTTTCTTGGTATGGATTATCGCCTTGTTCAGTTCTTTTAGTGACTGCACGAAGAAATTGGTCAACAATTTTCATCCCACTTTTTTTGGCAATTTCGGGGTAAATTTGGAAACGATCATTCGCAACAATGAAGATATTTGCCTCGTTTTTCAAGAATGGTAGGGCATTTTTAAAAACAGCGACGATACCATCAATATAATCGGACTGTGCTTGCCTCGATTTCCCCTTTTTCTTTGGCCCAATTTCTAAATTATCATTTCGTGGAAACCCAAAAAGTTCATAAGCATAGTTATGCTGATCATGATAATCAATTTGCCCGACATACGGTGGGGATGTAAAGATCCCGTCAATTAATCTGCCCTTTATGACAGTATCTTCCGTCTTCTCCGCTAGATTAACATATCGGGAGTCGGCTTGAATCACAGTCACCACTTTGTCTGAGCGAAGTTCATTAAATTGCTCCAAACGCCGTGCAGTATCTTCGCTATAAGCATGAATTTTGGTGAGGCAATTATCAATTGGCGTACAATTGCGATTATGTTTCCTACACCAGTATATCTCACCAACAGGAAGAGGAGCTTTTGGCGTTGCCAAATCATAATGCGGGATTAATCTTGAGGATCGAACGGCTCTGCTAAGCACGACGCGAAGTAAATCTTTATAATAATAATGAGGTATAAGCCGACGATAATATAACATTTCTAATAACGCCCTTGGCGCGAACCACGTCTTAAGATATTCACTTTCACATTCATGTAATAGGCTTGAATTAAGGTTTTCCATCCTTTCTTCAGGGAATAATATTAAATCGGCCTCATCTGATTTCGTTAAATATTTCGAATATTGAGTCACCCTATATTCCACTTCAAGGATTTCTGATCTCGCTTTTTCAATATTGTAGTTTGATGTTTTTACATTCGCAATTAAACAATTGAAAGGTGATATGTCTATCCCGATAGAATGCATTTTCATTTCATTGCTTTGAACAAGCGTAGTTCCAGATCCCATAAAAGGGTCCAAAATAATATCATCTTCTTTAAAATAACGGCCTAAAAACCATTCCACGAGTTGAGGTATAAATTTACCAAGATAGGGGTGAAGGCGATGAACGTGTTTAGTTCTTTTATACTCTGGTAGGCTATGAAACCCAAGCTCTGGATGTAAACCTGCATGGTGATGTTTTTCTAATCCCTGGTCAATTAGCGATAAAAAAGTTCTTAATTCCTTCATGCTGACTCGGAGCTCACCATTTTTCGCTCTATAAATTCTTTCTCCATTCTCATTGAATTTGGCGATCCTACCGCGTTGAATATAGTCTCGGATATTGTGAGGGGTTTTCCCCACAAGATTCGCTGCTTCGTCGAGTGAAACTAATTCTTGATCTCTAGTCTCTATGTCTGTCATGTTTCATGTCCAAGTAATTTTTAAATACTTAGTTGTGTTTTATTTACGTAACGTAACTCCTTTGGTTTCAGGTCAAGCCCGGAATGACACCATTCCTTTAAAAGCTAAATGCAGAATGGAGAATGAAGAATGACGAATGAAGAAGTCTGGATTCCCGCTTGCGCGGGAATGA
>JAGVQJ010000046.1 GCA_020051775.1 Calditrichota bacterium
CACAATGGGCCGTTTTCGTTTAACAGAGAAGAGATAGACGAAATCCGATTCTGGGACATCCCGGAGATAAAAAAGGCAATCGGACAGAAAATTCTGAGCGACAACTTTGAATTCGAAATAAATAGATGCCTCTCATTTTACACCCAGATTGCCTCCACTCCGGCCGGCGGGCCGATAGCGGACATATTCAGGGGCACGCCCTTCCCCCAAGCCGGATAGAGGACTGATCGGCTATCAGCCTTCAGCTTTGAGCTTTAATCTCTGAGCTCTTATCCCTCCCGATTTCTGCCATGAAAGACACAAAATTTAGAATTAGCAGGTTATGGAGTATCCCTGATCACCAGCAAGATATTAGATGCAAGGCGCCGAGGAGCGACGACTGAGGCGTATGGAGCAATACGCCGCAAGGAGGAACGATCGAAGGCAACGCCGCAGATGATGTCTTGCCGGTGGATCAGGGCCTACCGACCCATGCTTGACAACAATTGGATAATAAAATAGAGTCAGCAGCTAAAAGTCTTTAAAAGGGGTTATTCCAGGTGGCGGGCGAGGGAAGGCTCAGGAAGATACGCAACATCGGCATCATTGCCCATATCGATGCCGGCAAGACTACGGTTACCGAGCGCATCCTCTTTTACACGGGCCGCATCCATAAGATGGGAGAGGTACACAATGGACAGGCCGTCATGGACTGGATGCCCGAAGAACAGGAACGGGGCATCACCATCACTTCGGCCGTAACTACCTGTCATTGGCTGGGACACGAGATACATATCATTGACACACCCGGACATGTCGATTTCACTATCGAGGTAGAACGCTCCTTGCGCGTATTGGACGGGGCCATCGGTGTTTTTTGTGCCGTCAGCGGCGTCGAGCCCCAGTCTGAGACGGTATGGCATCAGGCAGATAAGTATAAAGTCCCCAAGATTGCCTTCATCAACAAGATGGACCGCATTGGCGCTAATTTTTCCGGCGCCGTGGAGATGATGCGGGAGCGGCTGGGAGTGAGGCCCGCAATACTACAGTTACCGATAGGGGCGGAAGACAGTTTTCGCGGGATAATAGATATTATCGACCAAAAATCCCTCTACTGGGATGAGGGCACACAAGGCGCCGTCATCCGCCATGAAGAAATCCCCCCGGATTATCGGGAAGAGGCATTAAAGCAGCGCAACCAGCTCTTAGAAACCTTGTCCGAAATAGACGACGTCATCCTGGAAAAGTACCTGGATGATTCAGAAATAACCAGAGATGATATCCTTCGCGCGGTGCGTCAGGGGACCGTCTCCCTCAAAATCGTGCCCGTTTTGTGCGGCTCTGCCCTGAAAAATAAAGGGATACAATCTCTTCTGGATGCCATCGTGCAGTTTCTCCCCGGTCCTCTGGACATAAAGGCCATCACCGGGGTTAATCCGAAAACCGGAGAGACAGAGGAGCGACCCGGCCGCGACGACGCCCCCCTGGCGGCGCTGGCCTTCAAAATTATGATGGCGCAGGGACGAAAAAGGACCTACGTGCGCGTCTATTCCGGTGTGTTACGTGAAGGCGCCGAGATCTACAATGCTACCAAGCAGATAAAACAAAGGGTAGCCCGCATACTGAATATCCATGCCAATAAAACGGAACGCCTGGATGAGGCGCGGGCGGGTAGTATTGTCGGAGTTATGGGCCTTAAGGATGCCTCTACAGGCGATACCTTATGCGATCCGGATCATCCCATTCTCCTCGAAAACATAGATATTTATGAGCCGGTCATCTCTGTGGCCGTGGAGCCCAGGACCAGGGTCGATCAAGAAAAGGTGTCGGAGGCCTTGAATAAATTGGCGGATGAAGACCCCACATTTCGGGTGCGAGTTGACGATGACACCGGTCAGACTATTATAGCGGGCATGGGAGAGCTGCACTTAGAGGTATTGGTACACCGCATCCTGCGGGAATTTGGTGTGCCGGTAAACGTGGGCAAACCCCAGGTAGTCTATCGGGAGACCATCGAACATGAAGCCACGGTAACAGAGAAGTTTGACCGGGAGATAGGCGGAAGCCGCCAGATAGCAGACATAACCATAAAAGTCTCGCCACGTCCCCGCGGCACCGGCAACCTCGTAGAGAACGGGCTTCCTGCGAATAAGATACCGCCGCAATTTGTACCGACCATTGTGTCCAGTTTGAATGAATCCCTGGAAGGTGGCGTTATACAGGGTTATCCTCTATTGGATGTCGGAGTAATCTTACTTGATGCCTCTTATATCGAAAACAGTTCCACCGAACTGGCCTACCGGGCCTCGGCTTCTGTCGCCTTAAAAAGGGCCTGTAGCGCTGCCTCGCCGGTCCTGCTGGAGCCTATCATGCGGGTGGAAGTAACCACCCCGGAAGAGTTTATGGGAGAAGTCATCGGCGACCTGAATTCCCGCGGCGGCAAAATAGAGGCCATCACGCCCAAGGGGCGGGTACAGGTGATAAAGGTGGTTGTGCCCCTTTCCAATATGTTCGGGTACTCGACGGCATTACGTTCCGCTACGCAGGGACGGGCTACCTTTAGTATGCATTTCTCCCATTATGACCGCGCAGGTAAGGAGAAAAGGACTCCTTATTAGTTATGATAGCCCCTCGGTTAGTGATATATGAAGATGTGCCCCTAAGTTAAGTTCCGTTAATGCTCCTTTTTGCCCTGTAATACCAAAATGATAATGTCCTAATTAGCCAAAGTAGAAATGTCCTAATTTAGAGATGCTATACTGTCTTTTTTTCGAGGGAGGGCGGTATGAATGGAGAGGAGGATACAGGTGGTCTGGGTTCTTAGGACAGGAGACAGGGATTTATAAGTGGGAAAGTGCTCCTGGTTTATGGTCATGCCGCAGCCTGTTTCTGCGGTTGAGTGCTGAAGTAAACCATAGCCGGGGTCTTCCTGTCAAAGTTTTGGTGCCATCGTTTTTCATTGTAGAACATGAAATAGCTGGCAAGCCCTTTCTTCACCTCCGCCATTGAACCATAGGCCTTCAGGTAAATATCTTCGTACTTGACACTTTTCCACAACCTCTCGATAAAGACATTGATCTTGCTACATGTCTCGAAGATTTGAAGGTTCCTCCAAGCAACCGTCTCCACCCTCTAAAAGGTCGCCGGGAGGGACAATATTCAATCTCAATCAATGACCAGTGGAGAATTTGTTTCCGATTCATCGAGGGGGATGCCTTTGATGTTGAAATAACAGATTATCATTAAGGAGGGTACAATGAGCATACTAAACATTAAAAGACGTAAAATAAAACCGACTCATCCGGGAGAGATGCTCCGTAAAGATTTTATGTCGGAATATGGGCTGACAGTGACAAAACTTGCTGAAGTGTTGGGGGTATCCCGCCAAACAATGAATGAACTCCTGCGCGAAAGACGCTCGATTTCTCCTATCATGGCCTTACGATTGTCCAGGTTGTTCGGCAATACCCCGGAATTCTGGCTCAATGCCCAGCGGGCTGTAGATTTATGGGAGGCTGAGCAGAGTTACAAAAAAGAAATTGAAAACATCCAGCCCATTCATGCCATTGCAGGGGCTCACTAAATATACCACGGGACTAGGAGGTTGAACTTTTTTCCAAAATCGTTTGGACCTGTCCTCGTACGACTCAACGACTTTCCTGTCAAATGTTGAGACCCCACCCATCGTTGAATCCGCAGCCTTCTCTCCATGCCGCTTTCATATCAAAATAGACCCTCTCTATCAATGTTTAATTATTTATGCCTGACCCCAAAATTCAACACGTGATTCCCGAAAGATTGTTCAGGGTGGGCAAACATGAAGCCGTTTGCCCACGCTACCAGGCTAAAGTAGCGTCGATCTAAAATGTCCAAAAAAATAAAATATTTACAAATTAATCGTTTTCTTCTTGACAGGAGGCAATATAGGATGTCCCCATCTGGCACTTACGATAGGCATCAGCCCAACCCGAGCCAGAAGGCCAGTGACCTGGTGAGTCTGGTCATGGTGTCCTCATCAAGCCGCCCGACCACTTCCTTCACCTTTTCCCTGGGAAGCGTGATGATCTTGTCCACCATGATCTGGCTGGGTTTGGCAAGTCCGTTTTCGCGGTCGGGCTCCACGTCCGGGCGGAAGAGGGGGACATCCCGCAGGTGGCTGGTGAGAGGGCACACCACAAAGCTCGGATGCGTTTCGTTTGCCAGGTCGGTCTGCACGATCACCGCCGGCCTGGGCTTGCCGTAGCTGCCAGGGGCCACGACCAGCACCACGTCGCCCCGTTTCAGTCGTTCCACTCCCACCCCTCGGTATCGGCAACCTGCTCAATCCACTTACCCGTCTCGGACTCGGCGCGGTGGTCGGCGGCAACGAGCAGCGATTGCCGCCGCACCTCGGCCGCAAGCTTCCCGGACCGCTTATCCGGAACCCAGATCTGCACCGGCCGCAACCCGGCCCCCCGTAGCCTTTCTCTGTACTTCTTCATCTTTTCCGTCGCACTCGGGGCCATACTCTCACCTCATTACTAAACCTTTACCGATAAAATAACATGTTACCAAGGGGCTGTCAAGGTGCTGCTCCTCCTCCAAGAACAAAAAAGGGGTCTGACCCTTTTTCCCCTACAATGCAGTCATCATAATGCAAACGTTAAAGCAAGGCGTAAATAATACGGACTTGTGTATATTTCTTGCATCCGGACACCCCGGATAGGCAAAACCCTTCAACCAAACGAACCAGAGAAACGTCTAACCTAATGAGGTTCTTGCAAAACTGTTTGTCATCCCCGAATGCTTCTATCGGGGATATGGTTTTTCAAGCAGTTAGAACCAGATTCCCGCTCAGAATCGCTGCGGGAATGACAGAATTGGGACTTTTGCAAGAGCCTCAAAGCAATCATTTTTTTCTTGACAGGGGGCAATATAGGATGTCCCCCTCAGGGTGGTAAAATGGGGGAGATGACCGTCGGAACCCCTCGCATTCAAGACAATCTGTTCGGCAGCAAGTTTCGTCTGAGTGTAAAAAGTTTCGGGTTGAGTTGGCGACATCTCAATGTTCACATCTCATTATATGCGATATATCAAACCATTTCTCAAATTGCATGAAATAAATATGGCTCTGTTCTTCTTTGTTAAAGAGAGAAAACCACTTTCAGGGCTTGATCGATCGCGCGCATATCGTCGTGTTCCAATTTGCCCCGCACCCGAGACAATCTCAAGCGATAGTCAATCGGACGGGTTTGCAGGCAGTCGGCGATGGACTTCTTGTCAAGACCGTTTATCTGAGACGGAATCAGGGTCACATTGGTCTTGATTCGCGACTTCTTCTCATTCCATTCCGTGATCGGCACAACTTGTATGACAGGGACGCGCGCATTGTAAACATCGTTGGTCACAACCACGCAGGGGCGCACTTTACCTGTCTCAGACCCCTTTACCGGATTCAGATCGATATCGATGACCATACCCCGCGAAAGAGTCGTCATTCGGGCCAGCCTTGAGCCGCAGAGTCTGTCAATACCTTGAGCTCAGAATCCTCCACGTAAGTTTCAGCATATAAATCGGCTGATTCCTTTAATTTCTGCGATTCCAATTCTTCCCTTAACCGGTTCAACGCCTCACGAACCATGGCGCTTTTATCCTTGAAACCGTAATTCTTATAATTATTTAAGAATTCAACCTGATTCTCTTTACAACTGAATTTAGCCTGCTGCATGTCACACTCCTTAAGGCCCATAAATGGGACCATAAACTTGGACATATTATAAGGGCCAATTAGATGGCTGTCAATGAAATATCAGGTCTGGGGGGAATGGGGTGCTGCCCCTGTCTTACAAAGAGGGGCGTCCTCTTTGCCATTGAAGGCAAATTCATACTTCACGAAGACCTCTCCTCCAACTATCTTGCCTTGACTCTCATTTTCCTTATGTCTTGAGCCCTGTGCCGTACGCCGCCAGCCCCCAAGACAGGCTGTATAGCTCCAAGGCGGGTAATGTAATTGCTTCCAAAGGCTTCATGAACAACTTTGAGTTCATCTCCACCCATGAAGGGACTTAATTTTATCCCCTCTTACGGCAAAAGTGGGGAATTAACTCGGTCCTTTATAGGCCAATTTTCATTAATTCGCGTCCCATTCGTGACATTCGTGGCCAGCGTTTCTTAATCTGTGAAATCTGCGCTTGCCCCGCCTGCCCTGTAGCTCCGGCAGATGGTACTGGGGTAGGTTCGAAAAATCGTACCGGGGTAATCTGCGGATCAAAAGGACTTTGACCAGAATATTCATTCCACATTTCTCTTAATCGCTAAATCTTTGCCCGTCTGCACATCCTCGATCAACTCCCTCACCCCTCCCACATCTGTGGCAACGACAGGCACACCAGCAGCCATAGCCTCTATAATTTTGACGCTTCGACCGATACCCATATTTTTTAACTTGACAACTGATGTAGACTCGCCACTTATAATGCGCGGTAAAGAAGGCAAATGCCTTACTTATGGAAAAACTAATGGAGGTCGGCTTTTATTAGTAGTGTGGGTTGCCAAGTATAGAAAGACCAAAATAATTACAGCCAGAGATATGAGCAAAAAGGAAAAACAATTTTATAAAAGGAGAAAAAAATGAAAGCGCCCAAATTTAAAAATTTAAAAGAAGAAAGAGAATTTTGGGATACCCACAACTCAACAGATTATCTCGACGATTTTGAAGTGGCCAAAGACGTAGTTTTTGTTCGACCCAAAAAAGAAGTTATATCTTTACGTCTTGATCCTAAAATTGTAAAAAAACTAAAGGAACTTGCTGATAAAGAAGGGCTACCACCTACCACTTATGCAAGGATGTTAATTGTTAAAGGCATTCGAGAAGGGGCAGTTTAAATTAGACTTTACCCAAATCTGCCCTCCAAACTGACGGCGGATCTTCGACCTTGAGCTGAAATAGTAGAAATAGTAGGCATTAAGACCAAAAATTACACATGACTCTTTCTTCTACGCTACAGCAACTTCAGGCTTTAAGTTTACAAGTTGCCAACGTCCCCTATTCTGTGCCTTAATTGAGGGTTAAACCGTATTACACAAGAGCTTGCGCTGAATGTGTAAGATCAAAAAACGTATTTTTTCCCCACGTTTTTTGAAAACAAAGCATAAAAAATGCTCCTATGTTACATTAGCTCTTGACAATCCGACACATTCCGTGCACACTTTTACTAAATCGTGTACATAAGAGGCGCATGACCAATGACCCGAATGATAGCTGATAGCAGCTCTCTTATTTTATTGGCCAAATGCAGTTTACTGGAGATAGTTTGCGGCCTGTTTGATGTGGTTGTGCCAACGGCCGCAGCCGCCGAGGTGGCATCAGAATATCTGGTCAAAAAGTATCCGGATGCCGCTCTGATTTCAGATCTGATCTCAAAGGGAGCCATAACAGTTCAAAGCCCTGGCAGCGCCGGATCCCCCCTTCCCATATCGCTTCACATAGGGGAAGCAGAAGCATTGTTTCTGGCGATGAAATTAGGAAAGCCACTACTTGCCACAGATGACGGTAAGGCGATCAAGGCTGCAAGGTTTTTGGAGGTTCCGTTTGTCATTACACCTAAGATTGTCGTCGAATTGTTTCGATTACAGAAGATATCATTCAAGAAGGCACGCGGCTCCCTTGAAAAGCTCGGAAAGATCGGAAGATATTCACCTGAGATCATTGCCGATGCCCTTGTCTCGCTTATGGAGGAAAAAGATGGCAAAACCGACAACCATACGAATACCTGAAGACCTTTTAAATGAGATAGACCAATTTGTTAAAGAATTGGAGCTGGATCGCTCGGCCTATTTACGAGAAGTTCTGCGGAAAGGGTTTTCCGTGGACAAGCAAGGCCGGTTATTGATGAAATACGTTCGAGGAGAGTTGAGCCAAACGGAGGTTTGTCAGGAACTGAAATGGAGCCCATGGGACTTTTTGGCCCAATTAAAGGCAAGGAATCTATACCTGAATGTTTCATTAGAGGACTGGATAGATGCGGCGGAACTGAATCCGTAATTATCCACAGGGAATTCCGGCATTCTAACCATCTGTGCTCAACAACCTACCAGCCCCTCACTCTTCACTCCTGACCGCGGACTTCCGCCCTCTGACACCTTGTTCTCCGCCATGCGCCCCGTCCTCTATCCTGAGCTGCTCAATAAGTTAAAAAACTAGCAACGTCCCCCATTCTCTTTGCCTTGACGTGCTCATATTTTCCGCGCAACCCAAGCGGTGGATTGACAATATGCAGGAGAGCCGCCATATGAACGACTGCATCCACGCCTTGCATTGCAGATTGGACAGCCTTCTGGTCAGTAACATCGCCGATTACAACATTGACATCCGGAGGGAACATGCCTGATGTAGGAGCATCGAACGAAAAGGCGCGAATCTGACAGCCTGCTTGATACAGAGCGTGGACAACACGCGGCCCAATAGCACCGGTGGCGCCGGTAACGATAACAAGTTTATTATTATCTAACAAATTTACTCGATCTTCCCGATTTGAAAACAAGATTTTCTATTAACTTGTGATACTGATTGGTTACAGTCTCGCGAGCGTAATGACGAACAACATGTTCTCGCCCGGATATGCCCATTTTCTGCCATTCTTGCTGGTTCTGGTACACTCGCATGATCATTTCGGCCAAAACTTCAACCGATCCTGGCGATACAAAAGCCCCGCACGAAGACTCACTCACCAAGCGTGCCAGATCAGAATCCTGGTTCGTGACAGCTAATACAGGCCGTGCACACGCCATAATGCGATAAACTTTCGAAGGTACGGCTTCGAAACCAGTCTCAATTGCCTGCGGCACCAAGCATAGATCAGATGCAGCATAGGCCTGCCCCATCAGCGAATATTGCTGATACGGTAAGAAGACAAAGTTTCCAAGATTATACCGCTCGATTCTCTGTCGGAGTAACTCACGGAGGATGCCATCGCCCATCATCAAGAAACAAATGGCTGCCTCATCTCGCAAGATATTAGCAGCGTCAATAAAATAGTCCAGCCCCTGAGCTGGTCCCATGTTGCCTGCATAACTAACGACGAATTTGCTATATAGGTTGTGTTTCCGACTAAAATCATTGTCTTTTGGCAAAGGCACCAAATCGCTTACATCAACAAAATTTGGGATGACATGAACTTTGTCGTTCGATACGCCCTTCTCCAAGAGTTTCTCGCGCATTCGCGATGCGATCACAGTCACCGCCGACGCTTTAGAATACACAAATTTTTCTAAGCGATGCAGAAGATTAATGATCCAACGATTTCGAACCGCACCCAGTCGAATGGCGATATCTGGATAGATTTCCTGAACATTGTAAATATATGGTGCTCGGCGCAACATACCGAGTAACCAAGCACATAGTCCAATTGTCAGAGGTGGAGACGGTGCAATAATAACGGACGGTCGAGGCACGATCATCAGTCCAGCTATGACACTAATGATGTGGAAAAATGCCCATGCCAGAATTCGCCACAATATATTTTGTCCCTTGGGGGGCATGAAGGTGTGATAAACGGTCATACCGTGGTATTCACTCTGGTAAAGTATTTTCCCCCATTTTGGCCGCAGGGGCTGATATCTCTCGTTTTCCAAATTCCGGTTGTAGTGCGGTATCGTTGAGATCACTGTCACCCGATGGCCATGCTTGCCCAGATCAACGGCAAGTTCGCCCATAATCTGTGCTGTCGACACACTATCCGGCGGAAAAACAAGAGACAGCAACAATACTTCAGCCATAAAATTTTACTTCATTAAATTGCAACGCGATGGTAACCCAGACTTCAAACCATTAATGCTTCTGCCAGACCACCCGGTTGACGTAATCCGTATAACTCATGATGATCCTGACGACTTTCTCCGAGACGTTGGGGACATCATAATCCCGGACCAGGCGAAGGGTGCGCTCCGCGCCCGGGGGCTGGCCTTCGAGGACGGCGAGGCCCTCCTGCACCCGCTCCCAGCTCAAGCCGACCATCATAACGGCCCCTTCCTCCATTCCCTCCGGCCGCTCATGGGCCTGGCGGATATTGAGGGCGGGGAAATTCAGAATCGACGATTCTTCTGTAATCGTCCCGCTGTCCGACAGGACGGCACGGGCATTCATCTGGAGCTTCACGTAATCGATCAGACCGAAGGGCTTGTGCAATTCCACCAGCTTTGGCAGTTCGATCCCTTCCTGCACGATGCGCTTTCTCGTGCGGGGATGGGTGGTCATGATGATGGGATTGCCGTAAGAGGCGTCCAATCCCTGCAATACCTCGATAAGCCCCCGGAAATTGCCTTCGTCATCGACATTCTCTTCCCGGTGGCAGCTCAGGACGAAATAATCCATGGGCTTCAAGCCCAACGCTTCAAGCACGGCGGATCGTTCGATCTTCGGCATGTAGTAATGAAGCACCTCGAACATGGGACTGCCCGTCTTGATCACGCGATCCGGCGGCAACCCCTCGCGCAGGAGATACTCGCGGCTGATGGCACTGTAGGGCATGTTGATGTCGCTGATGTGGTCCACGATCCGGCGGTTGATCTCCTCCGGCACCCGTTCGTCGAAGCAACGGTTTCCCGCCTCCATGTGAAATACGGGAATCTTGCGTCGTTTCGCCGGGTAGGCCGCCAAGCAACTGTTCGTGTCCCCGAGAATCAGGATGGCATCGGGCTTTTCCGCGGCCAGAACCTCGTCCACTTTCGCGATGACGAGGCCGACGGTCTCCGCGGGGGTCTTCCCCGCCGCCTCCAGAAAGTGGTCAGGCGCCAGCAATTCCAGGTCGTCGAAAAACACCTGGTTCAGCTCATAGTCGTAATTCTGGCCCGTATGGACGAGGATATGCCGGGTGTAACGTTCCAGCGCGGCGATCACCCGGCTCAGGCGGATGATTTCCGGCCGTGTGCCGACAACGGTCATGACTTTCATTTTTCCTCCAGATGTCAGCCGTCAGCGAGCAGAAGTCAGAAAACCACCCGGATCCTTGATCATACGGCCAAGCATTTTCCCGATCTCCTCGCAAAGCTGTGTCGTTTCGATATGTTCCTTTTCAGTTATGTATCCACAGTCGAAGGCAAAATCGAGCGATGAATCCGTCTCGCTGTTCTCCCCATCACAATCTGTTAACTTACTGATGAAATGAGCTTCGTAGCGCCTCTTCGCCCCCTCCGGCGCGTAGCCCCTTTGAATTCTCTCGAAGCCACTTTGATCTTTTCCCAAGTGATCTCTTAAGTAGGAATTCTTGCCAACGGGCCTCTTCCCTGCTTTCAAAGCTCTCACAGGCAATAAGAGACCAAGGTCGATCTTTCTTCGTTGACGAAACCATTCCCCTATTGTGTAGTTCCAGTCTCTTCTCCAGATTCTGTGTTTGGCCGATATATATTCGATCACTGTTTCGGCTTCTGATGCCATAGACCCAAAACATGATTTACACCTACGGGGCGGAGCCAGCCTCTCTCAAATTGAGGCACACGGACCGGGACGAACGACGAATCTGGCTCGTCAACGCGTATCTCTCTTCATCCGGGAAATTCTTACTGATTTGATAAACCATCATCGCAAGTTGATAAGCTTTCTTATATACCGTCAACTCTTTGGCGGATCTGATTTGCACCCTTCTGCCTTCCGACTTAAGACCTCTGTCCTCTGATCTCTGATATCTGTCCTCTACCCTCAGACCTCTTCGTAATAGGTATCGGGTTTGCCCGGATCAAATACCTCATCCGCCCAGAAGAGCACGATCAGATCGTTTTGACCCACGTTCTCGATGGCATGGGTGTATCCAGGCGGGACATCGACCACGCGGAACTCACGGCCGGAAACGGGGTATTCGATGACATCTGATCTCTGCCCTCCGACCTCCGACCTCTGATCTCTGACCTCTGGTCTTATAGAGCGAACCCGTATCACCGCATCCCCTTCGAGGACGACAAACTTCTCCACCTTGGTATCATGATAATGGTGGCCCCGCGTGATCCCGGGCCGTGTGCGCGACACGAAAATCTGCCCGATGTGAGGCGATTTCAGCAGTTCGGCCAATTCCCCCCGGGAATCGGACCTCTGGGTCAGTACATAGGAAAAGGAATCCTCAGGCAGATAGGAAATATACGTCGCATATAGCCGCCGCACGAACGGATCGCTAAAGTCAGAAACATACAAGGTCGTCCTGGATTCCCGAAAGGCCCGAATGGTATCGGCCAATTCCCCAAGTCGAACTCTGAAAACTGGTTCGACCTCACGGTACATTCCCCCCCGTCCTTTTGACGCCTCATCTCCGCCCGCCGTCCTCTGACCTCTGCTCTCCGCACTCTTCCCTCTGACCTCTGACCTCCGACCTCCGATCTCTGAAATGAAGGCACGGACCACGTCGTCAATATAGACCAGCTCGATTTCTTTTACCGGATCGGAGATGGCGATGGGCAGACCGCGGGCGATGTTGTGACAGAAGGTGGCCACCACGGAATTGTAGTTAGGCCGGCACCATTTGCCGAAAACGCCGGGCAGGCGAAAAACAAAGACCGACGCCCCCGTTTCCCTGCCAAAGTCGAACACGGCCTCTTCCGCCTGGCGCTTGGAAAGCCCGTAGGGATTGTCCATGGCGGCCTGGGTGGATGAGGACAGCACAAGCAGGGGCGCGCGCTCCAACCGCCGCAAGGCATCGCAGATCTGCCGCGTCAAATCGAAATTGACTTCCATGAACTCTTCGACCCGCTCGGGCCGATTTACCCCGGCCAGGTGATAAATCACATCCGCCCTGGCCAGCCCTTCCTCCAAGAGACCTGCCGGGGAGTCCAGATTGTATTCGATGACATCAACGTCTACCCGTCGCTTGAGGGCGACAATCAGGTTCTTCCCAATAAACCCCCTTGCCCCCGTCACTAATATTTTCATTTCACTTTTCACTGTTTTTTGTTGAGCTCAGATCTCTGATTTCTGCCCTCTGACTTCTGACCTCTTGCAGTTCTTACTCGTCTCCTACAACACCATCTTCCCCGTCTCCAGGGCCGTTCGCACAAAATCCAGTTTAAGCAGCAACTCAATCAGGCCATCTTCATCCAGCCGGCGCGTATTATGGGAATGATAATCCTCATGACCGGACACCTTCATCTCGCCCTCGGTGAAATAGCAGGCATAGTTCAGGTCGCGGATATCCGCGGGTATCCGATAATAATCCCCCATGTCTTCCGCGCGGGCCATCTCCTCCCGCGTCAAGAGGGTCTCATAAAGCTTTTCACCATGCCGGGTGCCGATGATACGGATTTCGTTGTCTGCCTTGAACAGTTTCTTCAACGCCCTGGCCAGCGTTTCAATGGTTGCCGCCGGCGCCTTCTGGACAAAGACATCACCCGGATTGCCATGCTCGAAGGCATACACGACGAGGTCCACCGCATCATCGATGGACATCATGAACCGGGTCATGTTCGGATCGGTGATCGTCAAGGGCTCACCCGCCAGGATCTGGCTGATGAAAAGGGGAATGACGGACCCCCGGGACCCCATAACATTCCCATAGCGGGTGCCGCAGAAGATCGTGCCCGAATCCCTGTGGGCGCGCGCCTTGGCGATCATGAGCTTTTCCATCAGCGCCTTGGACATCCCCATCGCATTGATGGGATAAACGGCCTTGTCGGTGCCCAGAACGATCATGTTCTTGACATTAGAGGCCAAGGCCGCCTTCATGACGTTATCCGCGCCGATGGCGTTCGTCTGTATTGCCTCCATGGGGAAGAATTCGCAGGACGGCACCTGCTTGAGGGCCGCCGCATGAAAAACCATATCCACGCCCCGCATGGCAGGCGGGAGGCTGTCAAAATCCCGGACATTCCCCAGATAGAACTTCACCTTCGGATTCCGCAGGGCATTGCGCATCTCGTCCTGTTTCTTTTCATCACGGCTGAAGATACGTATTTCCCCGATTTCGGTTTGAAGGAATCTTCTTAAGACGGCATTGCCAAATGTCCCGGTTCCACCAGTAATCAAAATCGTTTTATTCTTAAACATGAACAATTCTCCGTGTATCGAACTTATCGCTCTCCTTTGCCACGTCAGCTATGAATGCGAATGTTTTCTGCGCGCATTTCTCCCAAGAATAGCCTTGCGCTGTGGTGTAAGCACGCCAGGCACAACGTTCACGCAGCACCTTGTCATCAATTAACTTCTGTAAAGTCGTCGCGATCTCTTCAGGCTTTTCCGGGTCAAAGTACTCTCCGGCGGCCCCCAGTATCTCTGGCATTGGTCCTCGGTTTGAACACGCAATGGGCAAGCCGCTTGCCATGGCCTCAAGTAGGATGTTGGGCATGTTCTCACAACTCGAAGCAAAAACGAAAAGGTCAGCATTATGGTAAACCTCAGGTAAGGATTTGTAATCAACCGCTCCCAAGTAATTAATGAATTCGGCTTGATGGTCATAGTGCGAAGTAGCCTGATGCAAACGTTTTAAAGCGGGCGGATAGGCAGCCCCTATTAATTGCAGCGTTACATTCAATCCGCTTTGCCTCAGACGGGCCACCGCCTCAACCACATGCCATTGATGCTTGTACATATCCACAATCGAAACATACAAAATGCGGAAAGGTTGCTGGACCGAATAACTGCCAATACCCTTCTGCACACGAGGTGAAAGTAGGAACCGATTGTCCACGCCATGAGGAATGATAATATTGTTTTTCCCTTGAAGCTGTTTCACCCCCTGCATAACTACATCTCGAGCGTATTCCGTCAGGAAAACCAAACCATTAGCCTTACGAAAGGTAAATTTCTGAATCTTATGAAGTATAAACAGCTTCAGATGCTTCCAGGACAATCCGAATCTACGGGCTTCGTTCCGCTCAAATGGCAACATATTTCTCGACATGGTCACAAAAGGTCTAAACGAGCCACTATATGAGCCACCAGGTACAAAGAGCACATCGCACCCATTCTGGCGTACCAGACGCCCCAGCATAATTCGCTGCCAATAAAGGCGCATAGGCAAAGCGTTGTCCAGCATGGACTCGTGGACCTTTCGCAGCCAGGGACGTTCTTCCAATTGATTCAAAGTAGTTGAGCAACCCCAGACAATAACCTCCCTAAAACTATATGCCGCCGGTTCCGCTGCACGCAACAATTCTACTAAATGTGTGACCCCGCCGCCAGCGCGGAGATTCGAGGCGTCAATCCCAACTTTCAGCAAGGCTTCCTGCCACGCCCCACCAGATGCCCTGCCTTCAACACCTCGATGTCCTCAAGCCGTGCTTGTTGAAACCATTCATGAACTGTTGCTGCTGTTTGTGGATTATCGAATTGCGGTGACAGCCAATCGAAGGTGTCGAGAAGCGCCCACTCACGAAGTTGCTGTTCAGTCAACGGCAAAATCCCCTTGTAATTTGCCACAGGCACCAGACGCTTCAGCAAAGAACCCGCCACGGGAATACGGCCGAGAAACATGCTGACAGGTAACAATTTCGGAGTCCAATACTGTAAGCGTTTGAACAAATCTTCTTTTGGCATCTTCTTTGTCAGAGGACGTAGCCAGTATTTCGGCAAGATTCTATTTTTCCATGACCGTTCATAAAAATCGACACAGAGTCGCCCTCCTTCCGCAAGCATGGGCGGCAAAGCCGCAAAGGCCTTGGCGACATCCGGGGTGTGCTGCAATACACCAAGCGAATAGACGAATGGAAAGAAATTTTTGACGAACGGCAGGGCATAGATGTCGCCCTGTACGACATGCAGATTGGGATGGTGCTTCAGATTGGCATAACAGGCGTCGACGGCGCTCGAATAATCCAATGCCACGACCTTCGCCCCGGCTTCCAGTGCCACCTCGGCAAAGCGACCCGCGCCGCAGCCAACATCAAGCACCCATTTCCCATATAGTTCTTCAGGTGACCAGGCCGTGGCCTTCCAGAAGCGATTTGCTGAAATCGGATGGCCTGAGTAGCTGTCGAGCTGGGTTTTTCGGAACTTATTCCACTGCATGCCAAAGTTGTCGGCGTAATTCGATTCCGGCACGAAGCGGGGAATGGAATCCCGAATCGGATAACAGTGCTGACCGCACCCCGTAATAAGCCACCCGGAATAAACCTGGTCTTCGTGATACTCCGGGTGCTCCAGGAGAAGCCTTTGGCCCGTTTCCGGACAACGGAGATGCTCAATGAGTTGCAGGCGCATTATTTGGTGTCTTCCTTATTCATGTTTTTGATTTGCCCTCCACTACAAGCCCATCTAATTGATGAGATAGCACAAGCATCATCGGAATATTTTGAGCTTTTCTTTTCTGAGGGGATGGCTGGCCGATTTCACAAGCTTGGCAGAGACGGCCATACCCGATTCGATGGAAAAACCCTGATCATTAAAATGCATCAGGAGTTGGTTATGAACGCATTCCAGTTGGTCAATGCCAAGACGGGTATGAAACCGGAAAATAGTTGAATAATCTTGGGCCGGTTCACTGAAAGGCAACCCGAGAAAGGTTTTAAACGAAAGACGATCATCGATTTGATTTTCCAGTTCAGGATCAGACCTGATGCCAAATCACTTCTGAAGGAAAACCGCTTTGAGTAACATGATGGGATGATAGGCCTTGTTTCCGTATGTCGATTGCCTCCCGGGGAACCGCTCCGGTACACAATACAGGCAACTGCCACGATGGCTACACATAACAACGCGGTCAATGCATAGCGCCCAATCCGCTCCATACCGGCATCCGACAAAATAGCCCTGATTGGAATCCGCCCGTGCATCGGAATCCCTCTACCTCACGGTCAGAAGTACGTTACGGGATACGCCAGCCGGAATAAAGCGGATCAGCTCATCAGGCTGCGCCGGCAATTCCCTGCCGGTGTTGGCATCGAAGAGCGAGTAGCCCAGGTCCTCGAAGAGACTCAGCATCCGGTGAAATTGTTCCGGTGCACCGTCGAAGAGGTAGGGCGCCATCTCCATCAGGATTTTCGGCCTATGGCGCTGTAGTGTTTCCAACGCCCCCGCAAGGACGGCGGGCTCGTTGCCGTCAACATCGATCTTGATGAAATCCACATGCTCCACTTGCCGGTCTGCCAGAAAGCCGTCGAGCGTTACCGCTCTGGCACCTTCGGTGCTCATGAGCCGTCCCCGATGCTGTTCATGGACCTCTCCCGCCTCGATGAGGGGCCAGCTCGAATAGATTGCGGGCTCCACCTCGTCAGTGGGTGCCCCCACCAGCATCAGTTGGCGGGCCTCGATGCGTGATTGTAATTCGGGATTCAAAGCAGCATTGGCCCGCAGCTTTTCGACAGCAAAGCGGGTCGGCTCAAAGGCCAGCACCTTACCCGTCGATCCCACCAGCAGCGCTAGTGGCAGGGTGTGCGAACCGATATTCGCACCCACGTCCAGAACACAGTCGCCGGGGGAAACCAAGCGCCGATACAGGGCAAGAGTGGCAGGCTCAAAACCGCCGAGCAGATAAATCGAGAAGTCGATGCCTTCCCGAAGGTCCAGTTGCCAGTGAACGCCGCCCCGTACTGCCTTGATTTCAGGCGGCAGGCCGAACAGAGCTCGGACGCCAGTCAGCAGCCTAAAGGCAAGGCTCGCCAACGCGATTTTTCGTGCTGTCGTGATGATCATGGTAATAGCTTTTAAGCGGTCCTCTTGAATTTTGAACCCTTGTTAGGGCTGTCGCGCGTCAGTAGCCCGATTAAACCTGGGCCTGACATGAGCAAGGCAACTGCAGTAGTCGTGAGCTGCAGCGAGACCGAGCCAAATTACCATTCGGGATCGCTTTCCTTGGCTACTCAAGGCGCAACTCCAGTCCGATGAACGCAAACATGGCCCACCGCTTTTGGTTCAATCGTTGCTCCAGTCTTCTAATAAGGCTATAGGCCCAACCGGGCATTAACGAGCAGAGAGAAACCCCTCCGGACGCAAGGTAGGAAAAAGGCATCATGAGCTCGACGTTCACAACTTGCCAATCTGGATAAAGCTCTTCAAAAGCTTTGCGATCACGTTCGAAGACAATCCATGGCAAGGCCCCGTTAGCCCCTGACAATGGCCCCGACAGAGGAATATCCCAACCAGCACAGGGAAGAAATGGCTCCGGGTGGTGCCGGGTAAATATCCACTCAGACCAGCGTGTCCTCCAAGGCTCAATCATTAGCAGCTTACCACCAGGACGAACACAACGCGTCGCCTCGGCCAGAAAGCTCTTCACGTCCGGAATGTGATGGAAAACATCGGTCATGACAATGGCGGCGAGAGCGTCATCCGAGAAAGGTAACCGGCAAGCATCAGCCACAAGTTGGATATTCGGGGTTGGAAATATCTCGCTTGTAATAACATCTGGCCTGAAGTCTGAGAAAAACCCAGCTCCTGATCCAAGCTCAAGCACCTCACCTTTCTGGGGCAGGGCGGTGGCCAAGCGGCTATACCACTCGGAATATATGGCGCGAAGGAAAGCCTTCTCTTGAATGATGTTGCGACGCAGCGCTGTCGTCTGCGGGTCGTCCACAGACAAACCTCGGGTCAGCGGATGTTCCAAGAGGCGTCTAAGAATTGACATGACAATTCTCTTGATTACACAAACTTGATGCGGCGGGCTGCAAAAACCACCATTCTTAGCAACAACACACCGTGGCGCCATCTTTGGATATTGGTTTCGCCATAACGCCTAGTGCGGTAGCGAATTGGTACTTCCATAATCTTGAGATTGAGCTTGGCCGCGCCAAACAAGAGATCAAAATCACCAAAGGGATCAAAGTCGCCAAAATAGGTGCGGTTGTCGGCAAGCTTTTGATAGTCATCTGCCCATAGAACCTTGGTACCACAGAGGGTATCGCGAATGGGTTGCCCCAATAACCAGCTGAATGCCCAAGAAAAAAACTTGTTGCCAACCAGATTGGCGAATCGCATCGCACCGTCCTGTATGGGATAGACAAGTCGCACGCCGTTTACGAACTCGGCCTCTCCGGAGGCAATTACATTGTAGAAACGCGTGAGATCCTCGGGAGGAACAGTAATGTCCGCATCAAGTATCATCAAAATATCGCCCGATGCTGCGGCAAACCCTGCACGCACTGCATCTCCCTTACCTTTACCCGGCTGCTTAAGCAACTTGCGGCGGCGGCGTGGATTTTTTGCAATCTCTCGTTCGATGGCGCTATAGGTATCGTCCGATGAATGCCCTTCAACGAAGACGATTTCCGTTCCGCCACCCATTTCTGGAATTCTGGCCATCAACTCGGCGATGTGTCCCTCTTCGTTACGGGCGGCTACGATCACAGAGACTGTGGGCAACTCTTTTCGAGGCTGCGGGTTCGGGCGCGCAAGCAGAAAATTGGTGAGCGACAAGAACCGAAATGGACTGATCTTGGGCAGATAGCGATTGGCAATATCCGAGATGAGCGGAATACGCAGTGGAACCACCACTTCCTCCCAACTGCGCAACGTCTGGAATCCGGAGAGCTCCAGAAGATTGATCATGTCTCTTCGCGTGAGCCAATTCTGGGGCAAGTTCGGTGTTGTGATACCCAACTTCTGCGCAAGTCGAAGCGCCCATCCCCACAGGTGACTGTAGTAGTTGAAGATCAGTCGGGTCTGTGGCTTACAACAGCCCCTTAGCCTGTCGAATACCGCTTGTACGTCCCATAGATCATTGACAACATCCGAAATTACGATGTAATCAAAAGTTCGGCCCCCAAGATCTAGTTCGTGAGCATCGGCAATTACAAACTCCATATTGGGGTGCAGCCGCCGAGCAAGGGAGACCATGCTTTCCGAGAAATCGACCCCGACGCCCAGTGAGGGCTTTAATGCAGCCAGCAGGTCTCCTCTTCCACACCCGATCTCAAGAACTGAGGCTCCCTCGGGTATAGCCAAACGATATACCTGCTTTAGTCGTGTGCGGTAGTAACCACCCCACGAGCGATCCTGAATTTCAGAATTAAGATTCCAGAAAGTTCGCCGAGTCGCTTGGTACTCAGACTTCTCCTGTTGAAAGGTTTCCGTCACTGGGATATCCCTAAGATTCGTATTTGTAGGCATTTCTGTATTTCAATTCCGCATCGAAAATGTCCGGAGAAGGATCCTCTACCGGTTGAATCATCCTAAGGAGGCTGCTCTTTATAAAGAGATCCGCGTCAAGGTGAAATGCCCCTCCAGCAGGTTCCCCGTCCATGCCAAAGTTCCGAGGCCCAAGGTGGAGATCCTTACCCTCTGTCTTCAGGAAGGCAACCCGGGAAAGCCGAGCATCTTTAACCAAATCTTCGGCGTTCAGGAGGAACTGCAACGGACGGGGCTCGATCTGGTGGTTAAACGGGGCGTCTTTACAGAGATCATTCTCCGCGATAGCGCCAAGAGCGCCTCCTGCTTCTTCCGGTGTCCCAAGCTGCCTCATGATCTGGGTGCCAGAATCGGCGTGCGGCGAAACCCCAAAAACCCGGACCGCACCGAGAAGATCTTCGGCCTTAACGCCATCATTGATACCTCTATCGAACTGTCTCTCGGGATAGAACTGCCCGTGGCCTGCCTCGTCATAGCCGACTGTCACCTCTCACCCGAGGCCATGAAACAACCAGAGGTTACGATCAAAAAGGCTGGCCTTACGCCCCCTGCGGCATCCTCACCCGTCCCAACGGGTTCGATCAAACATGTCAAAGAACCTCTTTCTCCTGCCGGCGTCAGTGCCTGCATTCAAGAGATCCGCAAATTCTCCGGTATGCTGAGGACCGCAACTCTGGATCAACTACCAAGGATTTACCCTTCATATGTCGGTGAAGGAGTTCCCCAGGCTGATCACTGAAATCCTTCGTGGAACGAACCGGCATAAAAAATTCAAAGCCCTCCGTTCCGCTTCCGAAAGGACCAACTCCGCCACCAAGGAGGACCTCTCCATCCTGGACAAATCCAAGATCCGGGGACTGAAGAATGCCGCCGTCCTCACCCACATGGCCGTCATGGCCCTACTCCTCAAGCGCATAATCTGTTTCATCGTCAAAGTCACCTTGGCCATGAGAAAAATCCTCAGTAACACCCCCCTAAAAACCCTATCTCTCAGGGCCGGAAATCCCAAGGTTTATCGCCAACCTTATCCAAAGGGAGTAAGATAGTGCCGCAGGACCTCACCTCCCATATAACCTCCCGGAATACCTTTGCCTTTTTTCCAAACTCCGTCGACCAAATGATTAATGGATCCTGTTTCTGGTCTCCATCAACTCCCCTCAATGCTTCATCATCGTGAAAATCGGCCCCGGTGTCCCCTCTCGTTATACCTGACGTCAGCAGCAGGCTCCCGGGAAAGTCATAAGGGGGCACTCTTAAATTGCCTCCGTAATAAAAAGGATTCCGTGCAATCCATTTATTGCGTACAGGAGCTAATTGATCTGCAAGCTTCCGGATAGAAGATTTACGTGAGGTATAAGACATGTGAGTTGTGTATAGTATACAGAGGGAATCGTTCAAAGGTTAGGACATTCAAGACGAACGTTCGTATATGCTGAAAGATAAGAAGCAATCGTTTTGTTCACAATAGACACACGGACGAGCGGTCGCTTCTGTGCATCTTGAAGGCTAAAGGCATGAAGGGGCACATCTTGGGTAATATTATCGTTATATACGAAACCAAGTGAAACCTTTATGTTAGGCCATCTAAGTTCACCTATCTGTAGGACATCAATGGAAATTATTGGTTCTTTATGCATATGTGAAGTTAGATTAAGAATAAACTCAAGGTTCTCACGGTATAATGGACTTCCCATGACATTAGGGTTTAAGCTTCCAATGATTTTACAGTTTTTTATACCGGGTGGCACCCAAAAATCCCACTCTTCAATGCCTTCTTTATTAGAGTTTACAGAAAGCATAACACGTACTGGTTTACTTAATGGTCTCGATTCAGAGACCCATTTCCATGGGAATAGAGCTGGAACACTACACTTGATAACCTGCCATTCTATCATTTCTTTTTCACTGGCTGCAATACCCTGACCTTCAAACACTATCTTAATTTTTGGATAACCGTACCATGTAAAATATCCATTGGCACCCCATGGATTATCCAAGTTAATGGGGTAGGATGAAATACTGAAATTGGTTTTACCCGTTGAGTGGTATTTTTTTATAATTTCATGATATGTGATCTGCCTAATTTCTGTCATCCAAACAGCTTGTTTATATATGTTAATTAACTTTTCTATATTTGGAATTGTCATTATAATCATGAGAAATCCCAAGAAACAAAATATCATTAGACGCCAGTGAATCTGCTGTAACGATTCAAAATACCTATTGAAATTGCCCGGTATAATATTTAATCTTAAATATAATGACAATTCATATCGTAATGCACGATTTCTGAGTTGACACACAACCATCACTAAATGCACCAATCCCGCACTCAACAAAAAAGAAGGATAAAAAATTGCATATGGTGGGAAATAATATGAAATAAGCAAATGAGATAAACTGACAAGAAAGCTGGCTAGAAAGGAAAAAGTCAAAAGAATTAAACAAAAAAAATCTAATAATGGCTGTGAAGGGGATTGATTAATCTTGCGTAAGTGATAAATCATGCAACCACATGAATAACTTACTGAAATTAATATAATTAATAATAAGATTAAAAATATTGGACTGAAATTAGGCAAAGCCGGAAAAATAGATTTAATAGTATAATTAATCCCATTATAGAATCTCATTAAGACTTCTAAGACTTCACGGAAATTAACTATATTTGGCATTCCAGTGCTTACTAATTTATTCCGTAGTTGCTGCCCAGGGGATAAGAAATAAATAAGATTGGCAATAACACTAAGTGTAAACCACGCTGAGATTTGCTTGAGAGAGGTCGAGAATGACTGTTCCGATTGTATCGTTTTACATAATGAAACTGCGGATAAAACGATCGGAATTGAAAGCAGAATTTGTTCTCCAGAAAGTGAAGCTAATAGATAAACAATGCTCAGCGATACCCATAATGCTTTTCTTTCCCTAAAATCTACTTTAGAGGCAAGTGATATACAAAGAGAAAAAAGGTAAACGGGAAAAGCATGATACAGCGTTACAGGCATAGCAATGGGCGTTCCCATTATAATGGGATTTACAGCCCAGATCATCCACAATATTAATGGAATATACCAATTGAATCTTTTAAAAACCAATGATTGACTCGTTGCAGCAAGATTAAGTGGTGACGCCACCACCGCGAACAAACTCAACGACAAGATTAGCCACCAAGGGAACGTATCAGGTCCTGTAGATAAAAGATTGGGTAAACGAAATATAATAGCCAGCAATGCCCCACCGGCTCTACCACTCCAACCCAGATACCATTGACGGAATAATTCAGCTGATGATAATACGGGATTATAAACAGTGGCCATATCATCACCCCATCCCATCATTTTACCATCATATAATTCATATCCGATAGCCATACATGTAAGTAGCGTAAGAATATTTAGTATTACTATTTTATTTCGGCCAGCAAGTAATTTCATTTTATTCATGCACCAGAACTATATCTTCTTTATAAAAGTCGTTCGTATGATACATATGAATCACTGAGAACACTTTTCAATCTCTTTTTCGCGCAACTTTTATGCCTGAAAGGTTTAAACCTAAATTCGGCAGTTATCCGGAAAATTGACATCTCTGTGTATGAAATTAATCTTTCATATCAACAAATTATGGTTAATTGATCGGAATGCGGAGCGGTTCCTTTTTGGTGACTTTCTTGAGCGTAAAAGCCGCTCATTTTTTAAGGTGTTAGCACGTAATGCAGACGCCAACTGCCGTTTTTAGGTTAAACATTTTAGAGGTGACCAATTGATCTTAAATTCAGTAAAGATGAAAAATTCCATTCATCTCCAAATGACTCGACACTCTTAGATAGCGCAGACTCCGGCAAGAATCTTGGTATACCATTTCTGATTTGATATTGCTGCCCTGACGGTGTCTCTAAAACACCTTGTAAAATGCAACCATCGGAATCTAATACTTCATCTGTGAGCCTTAATGGCTCTCTTGAGACTGGATTACACAGAATATTTAACAACTTGGGATTCATTTGTCCTCCATTTTGGTTTTGCCTTCTACAGTATGTAGGGAAAGTCAGCTTTGTATTCCTTCCGCCACAACTCAAATAAAACCAGTGCAAACAGACGCTCGCTGTTCGAACGGCCGCGGGCTTGACCACCAAGCAAATCAGCAACGAAGGGCCGATTGAATATGGCGCCGTCGGATTCCAGTAGAACGTCACGGAAAAAGTCCTTCCACGGGCCTGCCTGCAACCATGCCGCCAGAGGGATACTGAACCCCTGTTTGCGATGCAAATCAAATTCGGGGGGTAAAATTTTTTGCGCTAACATCTTGGTAAGAATCTTCTTTTTTGAAGATGTTGCCTTTAGGCGACTCGGCACTTTCCCGAAAGCAAATTCAATGATTCGGTAGTCCAGCAAGGGCGCGCGCACTTCAAGAGGGTTCAGCATACTTGTCCTGTCAACTTTAACCAAAATATCCTCGGCAAGGTAGTTCTCAAAATCCATGCGTGTGGCCCGCTGCAGGAGATCGGCATCGTTGGGGATACGCCGGCGACGAATTTCTTCGGCAACTTTACCCAGAGCTCCATTATTAAGCACTTCCGGCATCAGCAGGCGGCGGCGCGAAGAGGCATCAAAGTACGTGGCAATCAAAGGCAGTCCATTACGAAGTTCTTCTCCAAGCCCCTGCAGCCAATTGCGCCCCTTGAATCCCAGGGGCAAAGAGGCTGCACATATTCTTGCGATGCCCCTTCGAAAAGGAAAAGGTATCCAGCCCAATTTCTCACGTAGCCAAAGCAGCCGATTATAATGCCCATATCCGCCAAACAACTCATCGCCGCCGTCACCACCCAGCGCTACCGTGCAGTGCTGGCGGATTAACTGACTGACCAGAAAGGTCGGGATCATCGACGAATCCACCATGGGCTCATCGAACTGCCGCGCCAACAACGGAAGGATATCCACCGTTGACTCGGCCGCCTCCAGTTCAACGTGTTCGGTACCAAAATGTCGGGCAATCAATCTGGCATGTTCCGTCTCGTCGTAATCCCCATACCCGGGGAAGCGAATGGTGAAGGTCTTGACTCGGGGGGTGGCACGAACCGCCATGGCCGTCACCAGGCTGGAATCGACCCCCCCACTGAGCAGAACACCCACCGGAACATCGGCGATCAGCTGACGCCGAACTGCATCCTCGAACAAGGACTCCAGTTCATCCAGCAATGCCGCATCATCCACTTCGCCATTGGTGTACTGAGTCATTCTGAACTCAGGGACTTGCCAATAACGCCATACCTTTGCTTCCCCGGTGTTCACGTCAAAGGTCATCGCATGGGCAGGCGGCAGTTTGTTGACTCCCTGCAGAATACAACGATCACCCGGGACATACCCCATGGCAAAATAACAGTCCAGAGCCGCGGGATCGATCCGCCGAGCAAAAGCCGGGTCGGCCATGAGCGCCTTTAGTTCCGACGCAAAGCGCAGGGTGCCATTGGACAGGGCGTAAAAGAGCGGTTTTTCGCCCGCCCGGTCGCGGGCCAAGAACAAGCGTTGAGCGCCTTGATCATACAGCCCGAACGCAAACATTCCGTTTAGGTGGCTAAGGCAATCTACACCCCATTCGCGATAGGCTTCCAAGATCACTTCCGTATCGCTGGCCGTGCGAAAAAAATGTCCCCGCGACTCTAGCTCGCGGCGCAAATCCCGGTAGTTGTAAATCTCACCATTGAACGTGATACAAAGCGTACCGGAAGAATCCTGCATTGGCTGATGGCCACCTGGCGAGAGGTCAATGATAGACAGACGTCGATGAGCCAGCCCTATACGTCCGTCCGCCGACCACCATACACCAGCGTCATCAGGCCCGCGATGGCGCATGGTATCGCGCTGGATAACCAATAGATCTCGGTCAGTTACTGGGACTTGAGAAGCAATGCCTACAATGCCGCACATTTCCTACACCCCACTCATCGTGGATACATCACCGGTACGCCGTTCTTCACAGGGTACACCTTTGCACATTGCTCGCATTGCAACCCGCCTTCTTGACGTACAAGTCCTTTCTCAGATAAACAGGCAGGACAGCGCAAAAGCGAAATCAGGTCAATACGGCTATTGCGGCTACGCTGGGACAATGCACTCCTTATTCCCAAGACGAGCAACCGACGCAACTTAAATCCAAGGTGTTTTTGTGGGGCCTCGATCTTTCTATACGATTCTTCGGGGAGAGGCCAGGATACGTCGACACTAGGATTAACGATCCAATAGGGAATATTATTACGCCAATAAAACCGTGTATAAAACGGCGCAGGATGCTTCGATAAGAAACGCAGAAATGCAGCATCCTTCATCTTCCGTTCATACTCTGTCACAATTTCGCTGTCATGGCGCCAAGAAGGCTTATTGAATATTCTCAGTCTGCCGTCTATGTTTGTCACCTCAAGCCGATGATATGTGAACGGATTCAACCTTTCGAAGAAACCATCGGGCGTCTCAATGTATCCGGCTTTACCTACGCGCATCAATTCCGCCAAGAAATTCACCGGGTCAGGGCTGTGCTCCAGCACATGAGAAGCGACAATGAAGTCGAAGGACTGGGACTTGAAGGGCATCCTTTCAATATACCCAATCGCCAGCGGTCGATCTTTCACTAACTTCGATTCAATACGTTCCACAGTATCTTCGTAGGCATCCAGCAGCACATTTGCGCGAGGATAAGGATTCCCACCCGAACCCACTTCAAGAACCAAAGCATCCGGCGGCACGGGGCAGTGCAGGCGGCGTAGAGACCACGCCAATCTTTCCATACCAAGGCGATTCAAGACACGCATTGGCAAGGACTCGGATGGGAAAGTACTGATAGTGCTTTCTTCCATGAGTTTCACCATTCGGACATTTCAAAGAAACTCTTCGCATTCGACACAACCATGCCTAAAGTGTTCCAACAGTACTTGGCTTAACTGCTTCCACGAAGAGCGAGTCTTCAGGATGATTGTCCAGCAGCTCGATATCAGGCAATTTGCCCTGTTGAAATGTGCATTTCTCAATTTCCGTAAAACCCTTTTCAATCAAAATGTTTTTTAGACTATCAAAATCATACATATATTTGTGACGCGCATAATAACTACCATGGCTATCAACAAAAAAATAATCCCGCAACATGCGTTCCTTCTCTCCGCAAGTATACAAGGACAACGCATAATTCAAATCAGGGACTGATAATCTCACCCGACCACCCGGCTTGAGAACACGGTAGATTTCTCCTATCAAACGACAACCATCGCGGTGAGATAAATGCTCAAGAAAGTGAGAAGAGAAGACGCAATCGATCGTGTTATCGCCAAATGGCACGCTATAACTCAAATCATGAAACACAAACCGATTGTGTTCAAGAATAGAATGGTATTGCTGAAAAGTGTAGTACGTTCTAGATCCAGTAGCTCGATAAAGAACTGCGTGAATCAACCGTGGACAAGATGCAAATAGAGCATTTAGCGATCCGTCAACATTGATCCAATCAGGCGCCACTGCTAAACCAGCACCCAAGTTTGCCTTCACTGGTTTGCCTGTATCAACCAAGCGCACGCGTCGCCTTTGAAATAACCAACCAAGAAAGCGCGTGCTGTTATCCGTAATTCGTCGAAGCATGTCAAATCCGCTATTTCAATTCTTCTATCCTAACCAGCAACTGCCCCATCCGCGAAACGACGTCGTGTCCATCCCTCCACACACGCCGACAACCCGCTTCGGCAATGGAGCAACGCAAAAGATCATCTTGAACATACCGCCGCAATTTCTTGATTAGTTCTTCTTTTGATCGGAAGAAATCTGCATCGCGCCCTTCTTCGTACAGGGTTGCAAGGTCATCAGTATACTTGGAAAGCAACATTGTTTGGGTCGCCGGAATCTCAAAACAACGTCGTGTGTATGTATCACGATTGCGCTTGGACAAAAAGCACAGCGCAACTTTAGCGCCACACAGGGCTTTGTTGTAGTCCTCCCCCCAGACCAGGCTCACAGGAGCGAGACTACGGAGGAGTGGAGAGTTATAAACCGCCGGATACCATCCGTTCTCTCCAAAACCTTTATATGGGCCAAAGATTCGAAGACTAAATCCCTGTCGTACTATTTCCTCTATCAATTCCAAACGACCATCTGGCTCGTTGTGCCCCACAAATACCACATCACATTTGAATTTTTTCTGCTCTTCGGGCGTCAGAGTCACCGGATGATTGATCTCCGGCACAAACCAGGAACGCAATAACTCCACGCGCCGCGCGCCAGCACGCAGAAAATCATCAATATTATGCTGACGATAAGCCAGCATCAAGTCATATTCGGGAATCGCCTGCACAAAGTGTCGCCACGCCCAACGCGGCTGACGCGGCGAGAATGGATCGTCATTGTTATAGCCGACTAGAATCGCACGCGGAAACGCGCACTTGATTGCGCGCAGAGTTGCGGCGGTAATATGTGTGCCACGATAGACAAAGAGCGCATCGGGTTGTGTCTGAAGCGTGCGGGCAAGCAAATCATGGTTGACCGCTTGAAACTGCGGACCTAGCAGATATTTATTCTGAAACTTGCAATTTAGCCGATTCAGTGCCGCCAATCCGGGGATTGGTGCAAGTGCGGGGCGAAAGTACGAATGCCAGGCAAACCGCTCAACCGTATGCCCCAACGTCGCCAACGCCCGCGCGACCGGTTCTTCATGCACTTGCGAGTGCCAATCTCCCACAACGAGAATTTTCATCTATTCACAAGCGTGGGGTGTGTCCTACTAACCGCTTCGCCCACATAATTCCTTTGTCGCACAAGTTTTCACCCAACAGCCACAATGCCGCGCTGTAAAAATAGTAATGCCAGGTTTGGTTTAAGCGCGTCTCGCGCGCCAATTGAATCGCATACGTTAGAAATTCGCGCCGCCCGCGTTTGCGCTGAATCGAAAGAAATGGGTACGCATACTTGGAAAGGTCTCGCCGAATGAGTGTCGTCGTATCCAGGCCATATTTCTCATCAATAAACTTGCTGATGACAAAAAAGCCCTTGGTAAAATTCACCGAGTTTTGTGCCGTGACCTTACCTGGTTGAAAAATACTCTTCTCCGCCAACGCCGCACCAAACTGTGGATTGTCATCACGAAAGGATTGAGCAGCAACCCCGACGGGGATATCACAGTAAATGGTCGGTTCATGCAGGGCAATTTCCGCCACCAGGTAGAGCTGGTAAAGCAACATGCCGTCAAAGCGGTCGGTAGCATAATTCAATGCGCGTTCGCGTTTGAACGTCACTCCGCAAATGGAAACAGTGCGCTTGTAGAGAAAGACGCAGGTTTCAATTCCGGGCGCAAAACGTTGTGTGGTCGGACAGTATTTGAACTCCTCAAGCGTGCCATCCGGGTGCTGGGCATAGTAGCTACGCAACACGTAGCTCACATCGCGATTAGCACGGAGAAATTCAAGGTATAGGTCCAATTTCCCAGGCGCGAACCAATCGTCATCCCCCATAAATAGCACAAACTCGCCCCGTGCTTGAGGAATCAAACCACGCAAATTGCCATCGTAGCCGAGATTGCGCTCGTTCTCGTAATAATTCACGGGATACGGCGAGCGGCAGCTAAATTCATCCACCCGCGCTCTCACTTCAGCGCGGCGAGGTGCCTTGTCTTCGCCAATGACGATCTCAATCTGCCCCGGATGAACATCGACCGAATCCAGCAAACGCACCAACGAGTCAGGGCGGTTGTAGCTGGGGATGCAGATTGAAAGCAAGATGGGTGGAGGCGTCACGTTGTTCTCTCAAAACCTACAGTAACTGCCATTCTACCGGAACAATATCGTGGATGTCATACTCAAACTCGTGAAACCATTGGCGGGGAGCGATGACGATTTTGCCGGGATACGTGCATAGCCACGCGCCCCACCAACTGAAACTACTATTGGCAATGATGTGGTGTCGGCATTGACTCATCAGACGCAAATCTTCATAGTGCTTGTCCGCGCCGTTATGGGAAACAAATGTAGTTGGATAATCGAGTTGAAGATTATCTCGCGCCCAATCCGAATCGTCCGAGAAAACGAAAAAGCGCGGCAACGGGACTTGCTCTGTCAACCAGCAAACGGCAGAGCCATAGTATTCGAGCGAACACAACCCATGCACACGCAGGGTGGTTGAATTAGTAACGTAATCTCCGCGCCGAATGTGCAGACTGACCGATTCCCCCTGGCGGATCTGCTTGGACATGGTGCGATTGGCTACATTAGGTTCATCCCGAACCGTCAGCTCTTCTCGCAGAATTGGCGCAATATCTCTAAAGTATTTTTCACTCTGCCATGCCCCATCTAGATACACGTTTCCTTTTAGGGTCAAGATGGTCGGATCAAAATACCCCGAACCTTGAAATGCCCACTTCCAACGCGGCTTAGGATGCAACGAATGCAACATTTGTTTGACACGACGGACTTTTTCGCGGCCGTTAAACCACACTACTTCTTTCGGCGAGGCGATGGTCGCCTGGATGTTGAAATGCCCCAACGCATACGCGCGCGCGGGATTGCGCCCGAAATGGGAAAGTTCCAGTTTCAGCGGCGCGTTGTTGACATCGGCAAGGCGACGAGCTGTGGCATACTGGAACATCTGGTTGCCCAAACCGCCAGTGAGGCGAACAATGATCATCTCTTATGAAACTGCCTATCCTGGAATGTCAATTCGGTTCGAGACAGGGCAACCTGAGAACGAATACTCTGATTGCGCGACGCTATTTCGGCGTCGTTGACCAATGCCAGGCGACGTGCGGCAGCGTAGCAGAAAAGCTGATTGCCGAGGCCACCTTTGATGCGGATGATGAGTTTCCTTGCCAAAAGTGCCTCAGAAAGAAGATTTGGAAGGCCGATAAGACCCACCCAGGGAGTTCACGGCGCTATTAGCCAGTCGTACTCTATAAAGAACGGACAACATTAGCCAGATAATCAGTGCATTCATGATGTTCTTCTCGCCGTACCACAGCCAATGAGGTATGGCCATGGCGATTATTCCCAACAAAGCCAAATTTGAAACAGTAAGGCGCTTGATCGAGTAACGCTCTATTTTCGTAAAAGCAAAGCTCCATAGCGCCACGATTATAAAAACGCCCGCCATTCTAAAATTCATGAACGGTACGACAACAGCATGCGTACCCCCGATCCCATACGTCATCTCCCATGCGGGACCCCGCAAAGCGTCGATCGGCCGCGCATAACCTATCCAATCCGCCAAAAACCCCGGCACAATCGAACCAAGTAAATCCAGGTAAGTTTGACCATACTTGAGTGACAATGAGCCGTTGATATAGTCACCGGCGACTGATAAAGGAGTGAGCAATACGGCAGACCACGTGCCGGTAAATGAACTACCCCGCCGCAAGCAGCGGGGTATCAAACACCCAACCACATAAGGCCGATTCGCCGCAAGCGGCGGGGAATTTAACCCGATAGAGATTAAATTATCAAAATGAATTGCACCGGCCGCTCTCAGATCACTTAATACCTCTATCAGATCAGAAATACTAGCGACCCCAGTCAGCAAATGTCGTACAGCCCCGACAAGATATGCAGCAACAAAGACAACGAACACCAACAAGAACATCATTGGCCAGTTCAACTTCACTCTGTCCTTTGCCGAACCAAGGAGGCATTTACCCCACACGTAGTACATGAGCAGCGCGGCAAGGACAAAGGGCAGACTCTCCCTATCGCCCCTTAAAAGCTGAAACCAGATAACGATCAATAAAATCGCATATAAAACGATATTGCGCTTTAGTTTTGCAATCCTTGGGGAGGCCTCAAACATCGAATCCGCTAATGCGAATACAAGGAAAGCATAAGAAAATATCCATGCCGATGAAAAATTCCAATTTGTGCTTATGGCTTGTGATTCCGTGTACACCGCACTGAAAAGCGTATCCGCTGGCGCAGAAATCCAGGTTAATATGATTGCAATGACAACCCACGCCAAAAAAACCGTCAGTGAAAGAGTTTTTCCAAACGGTCGGTAGCGGACAATTTCTTCGCTCGACAAACCCATTGATAATTTTCCCTGAAGGAGCGAAACACCAGCCGCAAAGCCGGCGGCTCCTACAGCACCAATCATTGACATCAATTCAATGATGGTCTTGTCCGTCGTATACGGGTTCACCGCCAATCCCCATAAGATCAATGGAGACTCCGCATTAAAATCAAACCAGATGTATGGGAAAACATGAATAAATGGCAATGCATATGCAACAAACAACAGCATTGTTAGCGGCCCCACTCGGGATTGCTTATATAACCTGAACAGGTGCCAAGCAACCAGGGCAATGACTGTTGCTGAAATAACGATTGGTAGATAAATCCCTTCATGGAAGAGCAAGATGCCAAGGACACCGAAGCCCCAGAACAATATAGACATATATTTTCCCGGACTAAACAGGCCTTTTCACCGCCACACAGTGCCACCCAAAGCACGCCAGATCATCCGCCAGCTTGCCGCCCCGCACCCTGAAATACAGCGCCCCCAGAATGCCCAGCACATAGGCAAGCGGCCAGCTCCAGTCGCCATACCGCCGCGCCATGCTGCCCAGACGCATCAGTTCCTGCTGACAATATGCAAACCAGTCTCCGTTAGGCGTGAGTTCAACAATCTCAAATCCGCGTTGAGGCAGGTGGTGTTCGTACCAGTAACGACTAAAACCCGAGCAGAAATGATAGGGCGCGAAATGTACAAGCGAAGCAAAGGGTGCTGTCAGGATCAACTTGCCTCCGGGCTTGAGCAAGCGCGCAAATTCGTCGACGGCCTTGGTGGGGTCGGGCACGTGCTCCAGCACTTCGCTGCACACGATGGCATCGAAAGTGGCATCTGGTTCGGGGATGGCGGTGATGTCGCACACCAAATCGATCCGGCTGGTATCCCAGTTACCTGTTTGCAGGCCTTTACCGTCGCCCATCCCTTCATACTGGCCGAAATCTTGCGAAACATAATCGAGGTGTGCGCATAGAGGCTTGTTCCTGAGTTCCCCTGCACCGGCGTCAAGGATGCGATAGCCCGCTGGAATGTCGCCGAGCGTTGTTGTTAGCCATATCTGACGGTTGCTTTCATTTACGTTGGTATAAAGAAGATTTTTGAATGCTTGCTTCATTTCGTCATTTCTTTATAAAGGTGAATATGCCAAGACCGTAGCGGCTCTGACCTATGGAGGATAGGGTTTCATACGTTGCATCCGTCCCGACCAACCCGTTATCTGCGGAAAATAATGCAAACTCGCGCAGTAGGAGCTGATTGTTCTCAGCAATATCCACAATGGTATTCGGATCGAACACGCGGTGTGCGTTGAATTCCACACGCTCGACGCCCACTGGTACAGAAAGGTAAAAAACGCCCCCCGAACGAAGAATAAGCGCCATGTTACGGATGCCGGATTCATAGCCTTTCGGGTCAATCACGTCGCCATAACGGCCAAGGCCAAAATGTTCCAGGGCATGAAGGCAGGAAAGAGAATCACAATAATCCGTGATGGCAGCAACGGGATTCATCAAGTCAGCCTGCTTGAAAGTCACGCCGGGAATGCGGGCGGTTATTGGTCGGATGTCGAAGACCTCAATTTCGCGGAAACTGGCCACATGGGTTACAAACCCATCCACACGGGAGCCGACATCCACATGCCTTTCCGGCCTGGCCTCAAAGATCATTCTGGCCACCAGCAAATCCTGCCAGAAATATTCGCTCTTAGTGATACCGCCTTCTTCATACCAGTCATGCAGGCAGGGCGACAACTCAAGACGTCCGCTGTAGTTGGAGCGAAAACGGAAGAAATCGCGCACATATCGCGGCAGTCCCCGCAGAGAATGAAACGTTTTCCTTGGGTCGATGCCGAATTGGGCACTGAGGAGCCAGTAGACCCGAAGAAGTATAGTCCGAATACTCATCATTCTTTCTTTGAGTCGCGAAATAGGAAGTTATGAGTATCGAATTCTAATTTTCCACTCGAAACCCGGTCAACATCCTCCATGGTTATTGGGCGCATATCTTGGTCGGCGCTGAATGCTTGATAACCATTTTGGAAAAACATTTGAAATGTGGTGGCAAGATTCGGATTTATTTCAACACCGCTCGGCTGATGATCTTTAGTCACTATTTCGACCAGCCAGATTGGTTTCGGATCGTTGGAGAGCATTATGGTTGCGCCCTCCAGCATCCATTTTTCTGCACCCTCAACATCAACCAGAATAAGCGCCCTCTTTCCCCGCAATCGAGTACCGAGCACTACATCCATGGTTGAAGACGGCACAAGTGTCACATAGTTTTCTGGGATACCCGCCCAACCCTTAACAACGGACGCACCTGTGTTGCCTCCATATATTTCGAGTATCCCTACGTTATTGGATAGTGCTATTGGAAATATTTCAGCGCCAGACCAGCCATTGGATTTAATATTTTTGCATAGATAGCGAAGATTTCTTTCAATTGGTTCAAATGCAATTACTGGTTTTCCCATACTCAACGCGTGGCAGCAGTAATAGCCGACATTCGCGCCGACATTGACCAAGATATCAACATCCTTGAGAATATTCCTGACGAGTTCAGTTTCCGTAGGCTCAAAAGTTCCCTGTGCCATGGCTGTATTTCCAGCCAACTTGAAGCCCCATGGCGTCGCTTTTGGTTCTTCCATGAAATCTAGTTGATCACGCACACTTCGATACATGGTGGCTATGCGAGGAAATCGGTCGAAGAGAGGCCTCACTAATGAGATTGACCATTTTGTCAAAGACATTCTTCTATTCCTTTATGTTTCGAAAGCACTACCATCCAAAGAAAATACGACACAGAAAACAACACCCCTGCGATGACAATACCGGTAGTGCCATACCAATACGCACCGACAAAGTTTAATATGACACCTAACAGCGCTGTAACAATTTTGGCCGGCATCATTGTGTGCGTTTTCATTTGGCTCATCAGGTTTAGAGAAATAGTTTGGCCGGCAGCGAACACCCCACCAGCAAGCATCACCCACGGCAACAGATGCGACACGGGTCCGTATTCCTTGGCCACAAAAATCCGAAATATCTGCGCGTGAAAAAGAAGAGCCACTAGGAAGGCCACGCCTGTCACCCCCAGCGCCAACCCGGTTAGACGCCAGCTAAGGTTGCTTATGTTGGCATTGCGTCGGCTATCGCTTGCATCACCAGCCCGCTGGTAGAAAATGGGGGCCAGGAACTGCATGGCCATTCCAGTAACCATTGAGATTGGGTAGTACCCCAACTGGAAGAGTACTGCATACAAACCCACCTCTTGCGTCGTCGCGAAAAGCTCCAGTGCCCAACGATCAGATGCAAACTGCGCCCAGGTAAACATTCCGAAGATTGAGATTGGCCATGAATACCTCCAAATCTGTTCCTGCCAGCTTCTTTTGTTATTTTCTACGTTTATATTTTTGGTAATAATCTTACGAAAAAAGAGAGACTGAGATCCAAGCACCAAGATTACGGCCATGGCATAGCCGACCATGGCCACCGTACTGGTGGCGCCCAGCCATAACATCAACCCGACAGCGACCAGAAACCGCGCCCAGGATTCCATTCCCTGATGGAGCGCCACGATGGAGCGTTGGCGGGCGGCATTCTGAATGCCGCTGAGGATTGAGTTGTAGCCGCTGAGGATGGCGAAGATAAGGGCTACGGTTGCGATACCGATCCATTCCGTTCGCCCGGCTATCAGCAGGCCGGCGACCGCAAACAGCATCAAGAGAACGATGATCCCGGTCGCCGATAACACCAGGCGGCGTACCGCGTTCAAATAGCCGCCGAGATCGCCCCGCTCCACTGCCGGTGCATAGAAGCGGGTTACCCCGTTGCCCAAGGGTCCGAGTACGGTCTGATTGACCAGGGTGGCTACGGTCATCCCCAGGGCCAGTTCACCATACGCAGCGGGGTCGAGTAGCTCGGTAAGTAGTCGCACCCCAACCAGGGAGCCAAGCACTGCCATTGCCTGGCCGAGGACAACCCAGAAGCCTTCTTTGGATAGCCGGCGAACTCGTTCAGATTTAAAAACTCTTATATCGATCCCACTTCACTACGAGACCTTTGAACAACTCGTCAAGTTTTTCATCTTTGGTTCACAAAATTGCCTCTGAAAAAGGGGTTATACAAAGATAACATATTGACGGAGTGCCAATCTCCGAGAACCATAATTTTCAAACTGTTTTTCATGAATATATAGCGTAATAGGCAATTTGCACTAGGGATATAAAAATAGCCGCCATTATCACACTGGTAATTGCATTTTTCTTTTGTATCAATACAGGTAGTGCATAAGCGAGTAAAAAAGGAATGGCAATAGTCATATACCGCCTGCTTGGTGAAAAGAAGAGCAGCGGAATTACAAAGTACATTAACCCGATAAGGAGCAGAGTGTTTTGCACTTTAGTGGATTCAATATATTTTCTCTGAAAAAGTATAATGAGCAGCGCCATAAACAAGGTAATGTCATAGACAGCATCTATGTGACTCACTATATAATCGAAGCGTTCAACTGCCGAATTACCCCCGAACCAGGGCATGGGGATCATTAGAATATAAACTGCTCTAGCTGGTATGGTGTACCAAAAGTTTGAGATATTGGGAGGAATGCTGCCAATTCCATTAGTCATGAAATGTCCCCCGGCTGGTTTTATCTCCATGACCGTTTTTACGGTATCCATTATGGATACAGTGGTGTTCATCAAATTAAAGTTTACTTGGATTATTAGGAGAGCAAACAACACTCCACAGCCCACTAGAAAAACAAACAAACTTTTCTTAAAAGTGTGACGTAAATAAAATGGCCCCAAAAAAAGCAGGGCTAAAACGGGGATGACTGAAGAAAACCTTAAAGTGAGCAATAAAACCAGCAAGACGATGACGAGTAATAAGCTCCTCCAACTATATTCAGCAATCAATTTAATTACGGCCAATGTACAGGCGGCCACAACTGTAAATAATAGGGATTCTTTGTAGAGAAGTGCGCTCCACAGCCACAATCCAGGACAAAAAAACAATACTACCAACCCAACAAGCGCAGTGCGCGTTGATAAACCCGCGATGGTAAAGAGCTTGTAACTCAGAAGACAAAAAACAAATGCAAGAAAAGCATTAACAACAATGCCAACCTCGGGCACGATACCAGAGTTAGAATAAATCAGTGCCAGGAGGCCAGAATACCCCAGACTGGTTACATAGCTTGGCTCATAACCTGCGTGGTTGTCCGGATTTAACCCCAAATCGATTCCATATTTTGCCCATCTTCCCATAAACTCAACAGCAGCACGATGGTGAAGGGAACTATCTCCGTATGCTGCAATGCTTACATTACTGCCTTCACGAATTATAAAAAAATGGTCAAAATACGCCACCGATCCAATCATTTTCATCGCTAATAACCCGATGAATATCCATTTAATTTTTTCCGGAAGTTCAGGCGCACACAGATTCATCGCAAATGGAACGATGGCCAAAAAAGCTGCTCCAGTAACCACTGTAATTATGTAGTAGTGGCTCGTAGATTTTAGGATATGACATGACCACAACCAAGCAATCAACGTGAGTATGATGATGGCTATATCTGGCAATCTTTCGGTAGGTTTCTGCAGGTTATCTCGCAATGTTCAACCCATCCAGCTTTCATTGGGAGGTATTTTCACCCTGATGTTCCCCGATAAAACATTGACAGCGTGTCTACCTAATCACATTCATCCAGTCCGATAAAACTATCGCGAATAAATGTAGCCCCGCTGGGCTAAAGTGCATGTTGTCATATGCCATTCCCTCCGAGGAATAGGGAACGTTGCTATCTAACTGCATTAGTCTAATACCTCCCACATTCCTTCGTAGTTATCAAGCAGTTTCCAGCCTTTTTCCGCACACCTTCCCGCTGTCACAGGATGTACCCCGGTTAAATAGGCTACGCATTTCACGGGGTAAATCTTTAAAGTATCGGCAATTTCGTTGAATTTATAGCCCATGCTTTTTACAGCAATAAAACAAATCAAATTCCGCGCATGGCAATTTATCTGTTTTCGA
>JAGVQJ010000175.1 GCA_020051775.1 Calditrichota bacterium
AAACCCAAATTCAAATCGAGAAATCGAGAATTCGCAGTTAATTACTTGATAATTCAATAAGTTATACTGCCGTCAATAGTTTTATACCGGACAGTAGTGCCAAATCAATTAGAATTAAAAAGAAAAATTCTCAAAGAGACTATCCCATTAATTAAGATTGCAGATGTGCAACGTGGCATTACTCCATTTCAGTTAGTACAAAAGTCGAGCGATAACTCTTTTGCGGTTGCTTTAGATGGTGAACTTAAGAGATACTATCACCAATTTTCAGGAAATTATTATGTCAAATATGATGAAACTATCGCAGAATATAAACCAGAAAAATATTTTGTCGGTAAACGTTTGATTTTAAGGGAATTAATAAGTCGCCAATTTAGATTACAGTGCGTTTTTGTAGAGCAAGATTATATTACAAATAAATCTCATCAAAGCATCCTAAAGGTGGATCCAAACTTCGATCTTTTTTATTTGCTTTCTGTGTTGAACTCAAAGCTGTTGTCATACTACCACGTTCGGAGTTCAGCCATAGCTTTACGTGACGATTTTCCAAAGATAGTATTGGATGAGACACGAAATCTTCCCATCCTCCGCATCGCCTTCACCACTCTCGCGAAAGCGCGCGCCCGTTTGCTCGCAGAAGCTCAACGACTTTATGCCGCTTGCCTCACCACCAGTGATTTTGCCGAATTGTTAGCTTTCACCGCCGCCCAACTTTCTGCTCAGCCAGAACGCTCCGACGTTATCCACGACCTTTTAGCTTTTCTGGCCGAGCGAATGATTACCATGAACAAAGAGAAGCGCCAAGCTGCCCTCCAATTCCTGACCGACCTAAAAGAATTTCACCGTATAGATGTTCATCTTCTCAAACCTAAAACTCTTTTGGATGATTTCTGGAAATTGGAAACTCCAGAGCTCTTTACTCATTTTAAGAAAAACAAAAAGGTCTTAGCGACTTTGCAAGCGTCTTTGACGGACGCAGTTGAAGATCGTATCCGTACACGTTTTGAAAAGGCTAAAGCAGTAATCCTACCTCTTGAGCAGCAGATTGCCTTCACCGACCATTTGATTGACCAAATTGTATATAAGCTTTACGGATTAACGGAAGACGAGATTCGGTTGGTGGAAGGCGTATAATAAACCCGACCGTAAACGGTCGGGCCACGCTGCCCGCCACTGTTTCTGGACTCCCGCTTTCGCGGGAGTGACACGTTGCACGTATCACTAACGACCAACGTCTAACGACTAATTAATGTACTTCACCCCCGACATGATATCCCAGGCTGAGGCGCGTTACGGCCAACCTCAAACCCTGAGGTTGAACTACTCCACTCCGCAAGCGCATTTCGATTTCATCCGTTCCACGCAGAAGCACGGCCGGGCGCATGACGTTACCATGTATCTGTACCACGAGGGGCGGCTGGCGGTCACACGCAAACCGATGTATCCGCCTGGAGCGTTCCGACCGCCCTCGGGAGGCCTGCATCCCGGCGATACCTTGGAAGAGGGGATGGCTCGCGAAGGGGCCGAAGAGCTGGGCATTGCCGTGATTCCGGAGAAATATCTGCTGCGGGTGCGAGTGGATTTCGTCTGCGGGGATCCCCGCATACGCGGGGACCGCATCCCCTGGACGACGCACGTATTCCGCGTGAAAGCTCCTGCTGGTGAGACGCCGATTCTGAGCCCGCAGGATCACCGCGAGATTGCCGAGGCACGCTGGGCGACCGAGGCGGAGTTCTTCGGCACCATGCGCCAGGGGCTGCTGGAGATGAGTTCAACGGGATTGTTGTACCGAGCGCATTTGGGGGATGTGGTTTGGAGGGATTTTGAGTGGTCTTGATGGTCATCCCTGCAAAAGAGTCTGTCCGAGAATGCCGGTAAAGGCCACTTAGACGGTCATTCCGGCTTATCTTAGAATCAGACCGTCCGATTCCCGACGCGCTTCGCTTGCGGGAATGACGGTCTTGAAAAACATTTTCGGACAGACTCTTTCTCGGGAATGACAACGCTGTGTATGGGAATAAACCAGTCCCGGCTTGAGGCCTAGCCGGGACTGTAAGTTTTCCGCCGGGGGCTCCAGCGATCAGCCGGAACGTCGGGCCCGGAATCCCGGGATTAAGTTAACCCCGGCGGTATCAGCGGAGGCAGCGCCGATTATTGTCTGAAGCGGCGCCCACCGTGGGCGCCCTGGCGTCCTGAATGCTTGCCGGCCCTATTCATCGAGTCCGTTCATTTGCAGCCGCACCTTCCAATTTCCCCCCAATGTCCCCCGGCACGGCAGCGTCATTGTTCCGGCAAGCCGGACGCATTTTCTATTAGAGCAAACCCGGGGCCGGAAAATATGAGAAACGCAACTTATTGTGATTTTGGCAGATAACTTCAATTTTTTGTATAAGAACCCAGTAGCTGACAATTATTTGACAGGCGAGATTTCTACAAGTCTTTAATATTATGGGGGATAGGGAGTGTCAGGATTTTGACATGGTGTCAAAATAGGGGTTAGGGAAGGGGAGTTAGGGATTGGGGCAAAAACGGGGCGCACGTAATGCGCCCATTTAAATTGTAGTATTTAATTCAGCTCATGTAGGGGCGTTTAATTAAACGCCCCTACACAATGCTGATTATTTCAGCAGAATCACGCGTTATGCTGCCATCCCAGCGAAAGTTGGGATCCAGGCATGGATTCCGGATCAAGTCCAGAATGACACGGGAGCTATTTCATCAAAACCAACTTCTGCACCTGGTTGAAATTCTCCCCAATCAACTTGGCGAAATAGAGACCGGACGGTAATCCTGATCCATCGAAAGTAATCTGATGATCACCCGCTTCTCGCCAGCCGTTCACCAATGTCACTACCAATCTCCCTGCAGTATCATAGACTTTCAACGAAACGAAGCTCGAAGCTTGGAGCTCGAAGCTTATGGCAGTGGCCGGGTTGAAAGGATTGGGGGAAACCGCCAGGTCCAGACCCGAAGGGAGGAAAGCAGCCATCGGCTGCTCACCCGGGAACGGTTCGCCGTAGCACTGCGAGTTATTCACGAACGGACCGCCATTGCCCACAGCCGATTTAGTGAAGGTGAAGTAGCTGGAATCAATGATGGCGGTCGAGGGATAAGTCAACGCAGCGTAAGCGATGTAGGTGTACAATCCCGTCGCCCAAGTTCCAGGTACGTTTTGAATGCGCAGGCGCGTTATGGTGACGCCCACCGCAGGAATCAGAGTGATGGGACCTAACTGAGGTGCAGTGAAAGTTCCATCCGGATTCTTGATTTTTGTCCAAACGGCGAAAGAGCCCGGCGCTCCATTATTTACGACTGACGCATTGAACTGGAATGAACCCCCACCCGCCGGAATGACAATGGGAGGACTAAGCGGTGTAACCGTAACGTCAGGTGAAGGAGGCGTCCCGCCCGGTGTGGCATTGACGGCATTCAGCGCATTGATGAGACCGGCGCCGAAGGTATTGTCTTTGCCGGTCGTACCCAGATCCAGAGCGGTCGTTTCCAATAATGAGTCAAGCTGGCGTGGAGTCATGGCTGGGTTTTTAGATAAAATCAAGGCGATGGCTCCGGTCACGTGCGGGGCCGCCATGGAGGTGCCGCTCATGGTGGTATAGCCGGAAATGTTGGTCCGGGAGCAGGATTTGATGTTGGACCCGGGCGCGCTAACGTCAGGTTTGAGCAATCCCATGCCGGGATTGTAGGCGTAGTCGTTCCAGGGTGAGACGTTTGCCCAAGTCACCGGACCACGGCTGGAGGATGAGGAGATAGAATGGCTGGAAGTCGTCGAACCCACGCCGACCACGCAAGACTGGCCGCCAGTTAGAGTTTGGTACGGAGAAGGCCAGGGAGGCGGAACATTGCCGGGAGTGCCGACATTGTTGGGGATGGGATAGGTTCCCTGCTGTTGGCCGCTATTACCCGCCGAGATGGAGGCGATAACTCCGGCGGCCAAGGCATTGTTGCAGGCGGTACGATAGGTCGCCTTATCACTGGTACTACCGCCGCCGGTGATGCCCAAGGACATATTGAAGACGTCGCAACCCTGGTCCACCGAGAAATTGAGGCCGGCCAGCACCGCAGAACTTGGACCGGAACCGGAAGCGCCCAGCACCTTGATGGCCATGATGGTGGCATTAGGAGCCACGCCGCACTGCGAGCCGGCAGTACCGTCCGAGGCCACCGAACCGGCGGTGTGTGTCCCATGACCGCTGGTGGCGTCGTCCATAGGATTGTTGTCATTGTTGTAGAAATCATAACCGTGATTGGGATATTGTATACCTCCGTCCCACATGTGGTCAGTCAAATCGAGATGATTGTAGTTGACGCCGGTGTCAATCATACCCACCAGAACGCCGGTGCCGTTGTAACCCAGAGCCCACACTTCCGGTGCATGTACATCGGCGACGCCCCAGGCGATCTCGTCCCCCTCGTCCATGCCGGGGTCGAGGCCGGGAGCTACGGGTCCGCTGCCCACATCATCCAACATGTATCGTTCGGGATCATAACTAACGATATCCACCTCCGGGAACTGAGCCAACGTACGGATTACGGCAGGCGTGGCCTTTAATCCAATCACATTGGCGATGAACAGGGGCTGCACATCAGCGGCTTGCCCGTCCAAGGTTTGGTCAGTCAAATAATGCAGCACGTTTCTCTGGCTGGTCTGCGCCAGATTTTTCAGATATAGAATGACCATTTCGCGGGCGGCATGCTTGTCCAAACCCTGCGACATGGCCTCGGCTTCGTCAGGGTTTGCCTGTTCCTTCAGGATAACCATGACGGGGATTAACTCATGGTTAGTACTCGAATTTACTTTGGCGGCAAGATCGGAGTCCACCGAACCTGCCATTACGATTCCGGTTATTAGGCTGGCGAGCATAATCGCGACCAGTGCTTTCATCATGGTATCTCCTCGTTGGTTGGTTGTCGGTTCATCAGACGGTTGCGAATTCATTTCTCATGATCGTTCCATTGATGATTAGGAGGTTGAATTTCTGTTCCTATAATAACTTACGCCGTTTCTCTGGTTGTTTAAGGGGTTATTTTATTGAATTACTTGTCGAATGACGTGATTTCGATATTTGGTCGGCGTCTTCAGCCATATAAAAAATCCGCCCCGCGGCGGATTTAGATGTCATTTGTCTGTTGTTGTTATTTCAGCAGCAGCATTTTGCCGCTCATTGTAGTCGGGGTGGCCGAGCGAAGCCCCCCTGTGGGGCTTGACCCCGACGTTTCTAGACTGTACAGATAGATTCCCGAAGCCAGACTGGATCCATCGAACATCACCTCGTGCGTTCCCGCCTCTCGCCAGCCGTCCGTTAGCGTGGCCACCAACCTCCCGGCAATATCATAGACTTTCAAACTCACATGGCTTGCTGCTTGAAGCTTGAAGCTGATAGCTGTGGAGGGATTGAAAGGGTTGGGGGAGTTCACTAAGGAGATACTCTCACCAGGAGAGGATTTTTTCTGTGGCGATCGGGTCACGGAGTCGTTGATTCGTTGCGTACAGAAACCCCGGACGTCTACCCAGCCATAAACAGCGCCGCCGGAACTATCAGAAATACTGCCCCAGGCCAGGTGGTAGTTGTTCGGAAAGGTATTCACCGGATTGCCATTCACGGCCCAGAACGGATCGGCAATCTGGCCTTGAGCATTCAAGTGCAGAGCGTAAGAATTGTAGGAATTGTCACGCTCGTCACGCCAATTGAAGATCGCGCCGCCGTTGCCGTCTCCGACTACGCCCGGATCTTTTTGTTCGTCAGCGGCATTGCAAACGATCAAGCCTTCGGGAGGAAATTGCCTGACTCCCTGCGGGCTTAATCGCTGGCATAGAATATCACCGTAGCCTTTCGCCCAAACGATGAAAACGTACCCATCGGTGTCTTCCACGAGATGCGGATCATGTTCGACGTTTGAGCTAGTGACGACGGGCACTCCGTTAGCCGCCCAGAGATTTTGACCGGCATTATTGAATTTTTGAGCGTAAATATCCGACGGCATACCGAACCGATAATCCTCCCAGACAACAATGCCGCTGCCACCCTGAGCCGGTATGGCCTGGATTTTCCAACCTGGGTCATAGGGGAGGTAATAGAGGGTGTCCGTCCACATGACGGCTCCCTCAGGTGAAATCCTGGAGGCGTAAATGGGCCATTCCATGTCTATTCCATACACGACGATCGCGCCGAATTCTCCATCCGAAAAGAAAGCTTTGACATTCTCCAAATACGGGGTAAATACGAAACTGACTCCACCTGGACCGAAGAGCCTCTGGCCTTGTGCCGAGAGCCGTTGGAAGAATAGAGTTGATCCGTACCGCCAGTTGACATAAGCGCCGCCCAACCCATCCGAGCAGATGAAGGGATCCGTTTGATGACCTTGATTTTCAAGCGTGACGTGAACGGCTTGGGAGGGCCAGAGACGATTGCCGCCGGAGTCCACTTTCTGGACATAAACCTGACCGTTCACTACGCTATGACGCCAGTCGCGCCAGGCGATAACCGCTCCGCCGTCCGAAGTTGCAGCCGCGCAGGAATAATTTTGATAATCATCCACGCCGGCGCAAAGGGGAACTCCCTGCGGCGTCAAGATCGTGTGGCCCTGAGCGTCGCACATCTGATAGTAGATTAACCGACCGGGATAGTAATTGCGAGTGTCGGTCCAATTGAAGAGGAAGCGATTGGGGCTGATCGCAGTCATTATAAAATAATCTCCGCCGCCGTAAATCCCCTGTTGGAGGGGCGTTCCTTCTGGATCAAACAGAAATTGCCCCGAAGCCGTGGTCTTCTGCATGTACAGGCCTTCGCGAGCGTTGCGATGTTCCCACCAGAAGCAGAGCGCGGCGGCATCGTCGGTGTTCTGCACGCTCAAGCTTTGTACGGTTTTTTCAAGTCCCACACGAATGGGGAGGCCATTGATGGTCCAAGCGGGAGTCCCCGCCGGGGTGATGTACTGGGCATAGAGGTCCATGTGAGGGTACGAGGTCCAGGAATTCCAAAGGGCATAAAGACCTCCGGCCCCATCGCAGGAAATGGTGGATGATTCCTGACTTCCAGAGGCCGAGGTGATGATGACACCGGTTGGCGTCCAGAGTTTTTGACCGGCTCCATTCAACCGCTGGCCGCGAATATCGGCAGCGTTGTATCCGCCGATTTCCCACGCGGCCAGAACGCCCCCTATACCATCCGGGACGATATGAGGATCGTGCTCCTCTGTGGCCGTTTGACCGACCAGAATGCCTCCGGTTTGCCAGAGAACATTTCCTTCATGACTGACTCGCTGCATGAACATGGGCTGATTGGCAAAGCGAGCGTCTTCCCAGAGGTAGTAAGCGCCTCCGGACCCATCCGGGCAAACGGCAGCTTCCTTGGCGCCGGTCGCACTGAGGACTACGCCGTCTGGATCCCAGAGCAGGTTGCCATCGCCATCCATTCTCTGGGTATAAGCCCCGGTGCTATCCCAAAGAACCCAGGAAACAATAAATCCCCCTGTTCCATCCGGGCAACTGACCACGCGGTAGTAATTATCCAAGAAAAGGATATTGGAATGAATGGGATTGCCTCCATGATCCCAGCCTGGTTGAGTACTCCCATCGGCCAGCAGATGCTTGGCGAAAAGCCAGAACTCGTAGTGCCGGTCGTCGCACGAGATGACGAAAACGCCTCCGGCGGTATCGGCAACAAGATTGTGAAAGGTATAAGTACCCTGATCGCCTCCACCTTCCGCAATAGTTCGGGCGACGGGAACGCCGTTCATTGGCCACAAGAAATTTCCGACGGCGTCAATCTTCTGAGCCATGATCAGGGCGTGGGAAGGTTCCGACCAGAGTGTCCAGGTGAAAACCAAGCCATCGTCCGAGGTGGGGCACAGAGTGATGCTGCCGTTGGGGTAACCGAGCAGTTTCAAGTCATTCGCCCAGTAAGGCTGTCCCTGTTGGTCGAATTTCTGCAGATAAGTTGCCGAATAATCGCTTCGCGAATCCCGCCACGCCATGAAGATGTCGCCGCGATCGTTCTTGACGATATTTTCGCCCCAACAGTTGATATCCTGATCTTCCAGAATGGGAATACCGCCTTCACCCCATAGGTATTGGGTGAACCCTGGAGTGGCGTAAACGCAAAGAACCGCCACCAGGATGATGTTTTTCGCCAGTGCCATGACGCCTCCAAATTGGTTATGAATTGGTGGTTTAGGGGCGTTTAATTAAACGCCCCTACATTACACTGCACCAAACGCCATTTATTTCATTAGAATCATCTTTTGCACCTGGTGGAAATCCCCCACCGTCAACTTGGCGAAATAGAGACCGGATGACAATCCTGATCCCTCGAATGTGATCCGATGTTCGCCCGCTTCTCTCCAATCATCCACAAACGTCGCCACCAGCCGCCCGGAAGTGTCATAAACTTTCAAACTCACATGGCTTGAAGCTTGTAGCTTGTAGCTGAGGGCTGTGGAGGGGTTGAAGGGATTGGGGGAAACCGTAATGCCAAACGAAGTTGGAAATGGATCATCGGGAAGCGGTTCGACTGAGGCTGGATTTTCATCCATATGATATTTTATGGTCAGGAAGTTGTCATCGCCGCAATCGTGAAAATTTAATGAGCCTGCGACCAGCAGATCGCCCTGTGGATCGAAAGTCAGGTATCGCCCTCTGGACACATGGATGCCGTCCCTAAGGACGGCCGTCCAGAGAAGATCTCCGTTGGGATGATATTTAAGCGTGGTACTCGATCCATAATTCTGCCCTGTAACATAGAGGTTATCATGACCATCCACAGCCAGACCAAAACCAAGCGCGTCAGCATATTGGCCGCCATACCGCCGTTCCCAGAGCAAATTGCCATTGGGGTCATACTTCAACGTAATCATGTACCAGTACGAAGTGAAATGGGTCTTGCCGGTGATGATGATATTTCCCGCGGCATCCACCACGAGGTCTTCAGCGTTGTCTATGCCATTTTCCGGAGAATCATAGTTGACCGCCCACTGCAGCACTCCGGCGGAGTTGTACTTGACTGTGGTAATATCGCCGTTATCCCAGTTAGTGGCTGATTTACCCGTCATGATGACATTGGACTGGGCATCCAGCTTTAAAGCTCTCGATGCCACCACCGGATCGTCCGGGGTTCCGCTATATAGGACCGACCACTGTTCCACGCCCTGGGGATTATATTTGATGATCGAGAAATCAGGATTCCAAAAAGTGTCGGGGGAGGCATCACCACCAACATACACATTTCCTTCTCCATCCACGTCTAAGAATCTTCCTTCCGCATAGAAGTGAGCCGGACCATCATACTGAGCCACCCACTGCTGGACTCCTTGAGGATTATATTTTATCGTAGTGCAAAACATCGCTTCGTCGGACGTTCCGGTTACATACACATTCCCATCAACATCAGGGGCCACGGCCAAAGCCCAATCATGGCCGTTGAAAGGGCCATTATATCGAGCTTCCCAGAGCAGTTGACCCTGGGGGTCAAATTTGACCGTGAGGTAATCGTTGCTGTAATCATCATTGCTGCGGCCGGTCAAGTAAGAGTTGCCGGCGGCGTCAAACGCGAAATCCCAAGCCTCATCGGAGGCATCGGAGGGACTGTTGTAGGAGGTTACCCATTGGCGAATCCCCTGCGGCGAGTACTTCATCAGGATGAAATCACTTGAGGTGTGATTAAACACGCCAGTACCCCCAATATAGACATTGCCCAGCTCATCCGCTGCAATTCCCCTGACCTGATCATCCTGTTTGGCCGGGCCGGGCTGTACATGGAACCATTCCTGGGCAGGTTGACAAAGGGCCGGTGCGACCGACCATAAATCAGACAGCACCCAGGCCGCTGTCAGCAGTATCATCAAGCACGTTCTCATGGCGAGCCTCCATTGAATGGTTAATGTGATTTCACCGTTGTTCAATTATAGTTCTATTTCATCAGCACCATTTTCTGCACTTGACTGAAATCCCCTGCCGTTAATTTGGCGAAGTACAGACCCGAGGGGCGATCCGATCCATCAAACGTCACCTCGTGCGTTCCCGCCTCCCGCCAGCCGTCAACGAGAGTAGAAACCAACCTCCCGGCAGTGTCGTAGACTCGCAGGCTGACGTGGCTTGCTGCTTGAAGTCTGAAGCTTATCGCTGTGGAGAGGTTGAAGGGGTTGGGGGAAGCCGTCACCTCAAATGAAAACGGTTGCGGATCTGTTCCCTGATTCATGGTGCCAACGTACGGCAGTATTATCACCAGGATCGTATCGGCAGCCCAAACTATTCCGGGATACTCTCCAGCGCACAGTATGTACTGGTGGGTCCCAGCGGCAAAGTAAGCGGCCACTTCTTGCTCTTTATGGGATGAAGTACTGTCCAAGGGCAGCAGTTTAGATTCCAGCCCGAAGATCATTGAAAATGTAATTGGCGCAGGATAATTCAGCTTCCACCAGAAATCCGTGACCAGGCTGTCCTGGATGGTGTTAAACGTATGAAGGTCATAGCTGAATTGACCGCCTTCCTCTGGAATCTGAATGGGGGTGGTGGTAGGGATCATATCAGCCGTGAACGTTCCCTCGACCTGACGATACTTGATTAAATGCTGCTCGGAACTATTGATGGGAAATCCAAAGCCGAAATCTCCGGTGACATAAACGTTTCCCTGACTGTCCAGATTGATGAATTTACCCCAGGTGCCGCCTCCCCAATTTAGAGTGTCGCAAATATGACGCGCGGCCCAAATGAGGTCGCCCTGAGGATCATATTTCAGCACGGTGCTTTCAGCCTCTTTAACTAATGAATCGCGGACGACGCCGGTAATATAAATGTTGCTTAAAGGATCCAAGGCTATCGCGTATCCGCCATATTCACCATATAATAATTCATTGTATGAGTTGTACTCCCGCGCCCACAGCTCCTCTCCGTCGGCGTTGTATTTGATCGTCACGAAATAGTTGCCTGGTGCATAGGAACTTCCGGTGATGATGACGTCGCCATTGGCATCAAGGGCGATATCCCGGGGGGTTCGGCCCTCGTCATTTTCAGGATCGGAATAGCGAGCCACCCATAATTGTTCGCCCGCTGCATTGTACTTGATGGTTGCGTATTCTTGGTGACCATACAGTCCGGTGCTGCCTCCCGTGACATAAATGTTATTGTCAGGATCTATGGCGAGACAGGAAGGTTCATCAGCCTCATGGCCAGGCCCGTCGTAACGGTTTTCCCATTGTTGCACTCCCTGCGAGTTGTACTTAACGGTGAGGTAATCGCTACTCTGGTACCACTCTGTCGAAGTACGCCCGGTGAGGTACACGTTTCCCGAATTGTCCACTACCAAGTCTACGCTATACTCCATTGAGACCGCAGTACCGGTATAGATTGCCATCCATTGCTGGGTACCCTGAGAATTATACTTTATTGTGGTCATATCACAATAATCACCTGCGGTTCCGGTGACATATACATTGCCTTCGCTGTCAAGGGTAATGGCTTCTACACCCGCGCCAATGGTTGGCGGGTAATAATTTGCCGCCCAAAGGCGCTGACCCTGATTGTTGAATTTAACCGTGCCGAATCCTCCGTCGCTAATCCCGGTGACATAGACATTACCAGCAGCATCCAGCGCCATATCTGTGGCCGTATTACCTTCATGGAATGGGCCTTCGTAAAGGGCTTGCCATAATCGCGTACCCTCGCTGTTGTATTTGGTCACGCTATAAAAATTATTATCCCATGTAAGTGTGAGGGTACATGCCACGTAGATATTGCCTTGGGCCTCAACCGCTTGTCCGCACGGGATGTTATCGCCGTGCACCGGGCTGGGAGTGCGAAAACCCCACTCTTCATAAACGATGCCCTTAGCCGAACCTAAAGCTATAAGCATAGTGGCTACCACCAGGGCAATCCGAGCAAGAGTATGGCAGTTTTTCACGGCAGATCCCTTTCCTAATTAGTTGCAGATCAAGTTGCTTTCTCGGCATCTCCTTGTCATACTATTTCAGCAGTACCATGTTCCCCGTTATCATAGTCGGGGTCGCCGAGCGAAGCCCCCCTGCGGGGCCCGATCCCGACACCTCCATCCGATAAAGATAAATCCCCGAGGCCAGCTTCGATCCATCGAACGTCACCTCGTTTGTCCCTGCTTCCCGCCATCCCTCCACCAGCGTCGCCACCAACCTCCCGGCCGTATCATGGACTTTCAAACTGATGTAGCTTGAGGCTTGTAGCTTGAAGCTGATGGCTGTGGTCGGGTTGAAAGGGTTGGGGGAGCAGGTAACAGTGAGCTCCTCGGGTATCTGCGCTTGAGTAATCGGTTCAGCGGCGGTCGTGGCGGCGCTGTTCAAGACCGTGACGGCGTCCAGATCCATCCCTGCAAAGGGGAGATTGGGCGAAGCACCGGATTGGTCCAATATTTTCAGGTAGCGGGTAGAAGTGACCCCGACAGCCCCCAGATCGAAGGAGGCTGTTCCTGTTCCTGAACCAATCAATGTGGTCTGGGTGTAGGCATTCCCGGCAAACACTTGGTAGGCTTCCGGCTGAGTGTCGTGGTTGAAGATGGCCTCAGTCACGGTGAAATCGTTCCCCGGACCGTTGACGATCTCGTGACCCGCGCCGAAATCCAGAACGATAAAACCGCTTTGACCCAAAGAGGCCGGATACCCGTCCGGGGCGTTCAGAGCGAAGGCCGGGTAAGTGACGTTGGCATGAGCGTTGTTGGGATCTCGCTGGTTGACGGAAGCCACCATGAAAGCATAATCGCTGCTGCTGGATTGCAAGGCAGCCTGAAATTGTCCCGGAGATTCAGGCGTCACCACGACTCCCGTAATTGTCTGTGGAGCGTATCCGTTGGCCCACACCTTGACGGTGTAGGTTCCCGGAGCCACGATGCGATGTAGAGCACCGGTCTGGGGATGGGTGTAGGCGGGAATCGGATTGGTATCAATCCACACAGCGGCTCGCAGGGGTTGGTTGGTCTGCGCGTCAATCACCGTGCCATGAAGTCCCATGCCGGCGGAAGCGCAGAACAGATTCATGCCAGCCCTGTTCCGCATGAAGGTATCATTGACCAGGGAAGAGGAATTGCTGACTTCCACCGTGATGCACAGTCCTCCGAAACAGCCGTAGAGGTAATCGAGCAATTCGCCATGAGTTTCATAATCGTCCCAGGAATTGATGTAGGTGTAAGAAGCCGCAGCGGCGTAGCGTTGGCAGGCGCGCAGGGTGACGCCATAGTCCGGGACGTTTTGCGGGCCGAATCCCCAGGGATATAAGCAGTAGTTTCCCGAACAATGGAAAGTCGTGGACAAGGTAACGTTGTGGTCGAGGCAGAATTCGCGGATGGTGCGGTTTTCGATCTGCGACAGAGCCGCCGGACTGCCGCCCTGTCCGTACCATTGATACCCTAAGTCGCGGTTCAAATCCACATTGTTGGCGTTGTTGCGCGTGCCGTTGGTGTGCCCATCGGGATTGATCAACGGAATGCACCAGATCTGGTTGTCGTTGACGTACTGGGTCACGGCGGGATCTGTGCCGTAGTTGTCCAAGAGGTACAACGCATACAGATAGGGCATCTCGGCGCCGCCGTATTCATTGCCGTGAATGCCACCCCATAAGACCACTTCGGGTTCATCTTCTTCAACTGTTGCATTGTCTGAAATTTTCAGAGCGAAGAGCTCGCGGTTCTGCACGGAATACCCCAACAGCTCGTACTGAGCGATATCGGGATGAGCCGCGGCATAGGCCAAGAAACTGTCGCGCATCTGAGTGTAGTTGTGAAACTCGTCAGTTTCATCCAACGGATTTCCGGTCGCTTCTGCCTCGGTGAGGGCGAGAAGATCGTAGTCCTGAGCTTCCAACTCTTGAGCCTGTTCGAACGTCAGGTAGGCGACGAAATCTCCTCCCAGGCGGCCATGATCCACGTCGGCATTCATCGCCTGCAGGGTTTCACGGGCGGAAATGGGGACGCGATAAGGGTGCAGCTCGGTGGATTGAGCCATTGTCGTTAGCATGAGCATGGTTAAAATCAGTGTCCAGTATTTCATTACAATCTCCATGAATGTTTTGTCATCCTGATTCTATTTGAGCAGCACCATCTTGCCTGTTTGAGGGTTTTGTCCACAGGTTAGTTTGTAAAGGTATATCCCCGAAGCCAGCTTCGATCCGTCGAAGGTTACTTCGTGCGTTCCCGCCTCGCGCCATCCGTCCACCAATGTCGTAACCAATCTCCCGGCAGTGTTGTAGATCTTCAAGCTAACTTTGCTGGCTGCTTGCAGCTTGAAGCTGATGGCTGTGGAGGGATTGAAGGGGTTGGGGGATAAGGAAGTTATGAGTGATGAGTTATGAGTTATGAGTTGGTTGTCGAAAGAGATTTGATTGAACTCCTCCCCCGCATTTGTCCACCCGCCTTGTAGGTCGGATTCTCCGAATCCGACACCTGATTTCGTAAATACGAAACTGTCGGTTGACGTGTCACCCGCCGCGACGGCAAAGGCGTTGTAACGGTACATTCCCGCCGGAGCGGAGGCTGGGACGGTTTGCGTTCTCATGCGGCTCAAGGTTTGGCCGGGGCCCACCGAGACGTTCAGCGGGCCTAAGACCGGGCCGTAAGTTGATCCGTTGGGTAGTGTCACATTGCACCAGCCGAGAACGGGAAGAGTGGAAGTCGCGATGTTGGTCAGATGCAGGGCATACTGGAAGCTGCCGCCGGAGGCGGGAATCTCGATGGGCGCATTGTATGGTGTCAGCAGGATGCGTACGGGCATGGACTGGTCGTAGTAACACGCGCCCATGTCCGCGCGGGTCAGGTCGGGGTCGTTGTAGATCGGATTGGGATCGCCCGCGTCAATGCAGGGCGAACCCCACTGCAAGCGGTAGTCGTCATGCGCCGTGTCCACGAAAGCTGGCCAAACATTGATGTTGCCCGTGCCAGGGTAGCCGCCCTGGATGTCGGAGTAGGTTACTTGAGGAGGAGAACCGTAGGGAGCATAAAATTGTTCAGGACTATTTCCCCAAAAGGCGCAATTTATCACTACTGTACTTAAAGAGTTACAGTACATCCCGCCACCATGACCCCCATATTGTTGATTGGCTGAATTGGCGATAATCGTATTACTACTGAGTGTTGCCGTGCAATTTTCTAAATATATTCCACCTCCGTGGCTATTCAAATCATTTACCGAATTTGCACTGATGGTATTGCCCCTGATAAGAACTGACGTTCCATTATAAAGGCAAATCCCACCTCCGTGACCTACCGGACTGCTAAAAACTCTATTTTGGGTGATCGTGTTGTGTTCAATCAGAGGGCTGCCTCCAACGCAGCCAATGCCACCCCCACCCGTTTCGGCATAATTCTCGTTAAGGAGATTATCATGAATGACGGGACTGTTATTAATACAATAAATCCCACCACCGAAGGAGCTGTGATTTCCGCTGATGAAATTGAAACTTATGGTTGGAATTCCGCCATAACAGTATATACCTCCACCCCCATACGGAGCATAACAGTAGTTCTCAAGGATGAAGTTGCCACTGATGTCGGGACTGGAAGCAGTGCAACAAATTCCTCCCCCCGACGTGTTGCTCGAATTCCCCTGGATAATATTACCATTGATAGTGGGGTTGCCATTCAGACAGTAAATCCCACCACCACTATAGTAGTTGCCGAGATTCCCGGTCAAAGTGTTTCCGAGAATGCTGGCATTGGAATTAATGCAATAAATCCCGCCACCGCTCTCATAAGCAGTATTGCCACTGAGGAAATTTCCGCTGATGAAAGGATTACTATTTGTTAAAAATATGGCTCCCCCATTGGGATAAGCGAAGTTTCCAATGATCGAATTGTCTAAGAGGAGCGGATTGGAATTGTTCCCGCAGTAAATACCGCCACCGCCACCATTGCAGGAATCTTCGCTGATGGTATTGCCGCTAATGATGGGGTTGGCATTATTCCCACAGTAAATACCGCCACCGCCACCATCGCAGGAATTTTCGCTGATGGTATTGCCGCTAATGATGGGGTTGGCATTATTCCCACAGTAAATACCTCCTCCAAAACCTAAGTTGGGTGGCCAGCTGAAATAAGGAGCCGAATTTCTACTTATTGTATTGTTAATAATGGTTGGGCTGGAGCTGGAACAGTAGATGGCTCCGCCATTGTTATCTTCTCCGCTACCAGTAGCTTTTCCATGAGTCAAATAGCAATATTCCAGCCGGGAGGAATCCGAAGCGGACAGGAAGCGGATGCCATGCCAGGCGGTGTCTGGCGGCAGCACATCGAAGCGGATGGAATCCATCGCAGTGCCCACAGCCCGCAGGGTAGCACCGTTGTCTACAATCAGCTTGCAGTAAACCGAGAAGAGTACCTCCACACCGGGGGAGATGGTCAAGCTCTGCCCAGGCGATACGCGCACTTCGCCGGTGACAATCACCGTGTCCGCCGCCCAGGTTCCGGTCTGGTCGCCGGAAACGTAGATGACGCTCGCCCAGGCGGGAGCGGTCAGGCTCAAGAGAGCTAACACTAAAAGAATGAATTTCCGTGACATGAGAATACCTCCGTTGTTGGTTTGTCGAAAATGAGGGTTTGTAGGGGCGTTCAATTGAACGCCCCTACATAACACTGATTATTTCAGTTGAATCACGCATCATGCCGTCATCCCAGCGATCCGTAGGATCGCCCCTCACGGGGTGAAAGCCGGGATCCAGGCCTGGTTTCCGGATCAAGTCCGGAATGACACAGGAATTATTTCGTCAGCACCAATTTCTGCACCTGGCTGAAGTCGCCAGCCGTCAATTTGGCCAGATATATCCCCGAAGCCAGCTTCGATCCGTCGAAGGTTACTTCGTGCGTTCCTGCCTCGCGCCATCCGTCCACCAATGTCGTAACCAGTCTCCCGGCAGTATCGTAGATCTTCAAGCTAACTTTGCTGGCTGCTTGCAGCTTGAAGCTGATGGCTGTGGAGGGATTGAAGGGGTTGGGTCTGTTTCGCAACCAGAGTGTTTCGG
>JAGVQJ010000001.1 GCA_020051775.1 Calditrichota bacterium
CGACGAGGCGCATCACGTCTACGGCGAGAAGCGCAAAAAGAAGAGTGAAGACTCCGCCTACATCAAGTGGAGCAAGATCCTCCAGCGTGTATCGAAGGCGACAAAGGTGGCACTGGTTGTGGACCTCTCGGCCACTCCATGGTACGGCTCAGGGTCGCCCAAGCCCGAGGGGACGCTCTTCGAGTGGCTGGTCTCGGACTTCCCTGTGTACGACGCCTTCGAGTCCGGCCTCGTCAAGGTGGTGCGGCTGCCTGACCCCGACGAGAAGGGCCACATCTACCTGGATCTTTGGGACTTGGTCAAGGGCGCGAAGACCAAGGAAGAGTATATCCGCGCCTGCAAGGGGGCAATTGCCAGCATTTACTCCTCGTGGAGGAAGGACTACACCGAGTGGGGCTCGATGTTCGAGTTCGCCCGCGGGCCGAGCCCGGTGCTCCTCTGCGTGGCCGATAACGCCACCCGCGCGGGGTGGCTGTTTGAGCATCTCACGCGCGAGTACGAGCTCCTGCGCAATCCCGACAAAGAGGACCGGAAGCGCTGGGTCACCATCCAGGTCGACTCCAAGGTCTTCGACGCCGACAAAGGCAACGAGGCGGTACTGCGCGAGATGGTCAATACCGTCGGGAGAAAAGGGCGATCCGGCGCGGACGTCCGGTGCATCGTCAGCGTCAACATGCTCTCCGAGGGTTGGGACGTGCAGAGCGTGAGCCACATCCTTGGCCTGCGCGCTTTTGGCTCACCGTTACTCACCGAGCAGATCATCGGACGCGGGTTACGGCGTACGAACTACGACGTCCTGAACCAGCCGCTCGAGGAGCGCCCGGAGGGGGCCGAGGAGACCGTGGACGCATTCGGCATACCCTTCGTGGGGTTCCCGGTCGAGAAGCGGAAGCGTCCCAAGACCGGCGAGTGGGGCCAGAAGCCGATTTGGATCGAGCCCGACGCGAAGAAGGAGAAGTTCCGGGTCCGCGTCCCGAATGTTCGCTCGTGGGCGGTGGGAGTCGTGGAGTCACTGGCAGACCTCGTCCGGGTCGAGGAGCTGCCCGAGGTTCGTGTCAACCCCAAAGAAACTCCCCCGGATGTCCACGTGCGCCCTGTGGTTGGCGGCCAGCCCGAGGCGATCATGACATTGGAGGAGTTTCGGAAGGAGTGGCCACTCCTGAAGTCCGCTTTTCTTATCGCAGAGGAGCTCTTCGAGGCGACGAACCCCGGATCAGCGGCCGATCTTGGCTACGGCCCCACGTTTGATGAGCTACTTGACCTTGGTCGGCGCTTTCTCAACTTGCGGGTGCGGGCTCTGGAAGTGGATGGCAGGAAGAGCGACCTCCGCGACGTTGGAATTTACTACTGGCGCTGTCAGGTGTTGGATGTACTCGAAAACGCCGTCAGGGGTGCGGGCCTCGCCGGGGTCGAACCCGTGCCGATCCTTGGAAACTCCGATTGGCTCGATTCGGCGACACTACGACGGTTCCAGTGGACCGGAGTTTTGGCCGAGGGGAAGCGCTGCCACACAAATAAGGTTCCGTGCCACACCGACCTTGAGAAGCAGTTCGCCGAGTTCCTCGACCGCGCCAGCGACGTCGTTCGTTACTTCAAGAACGAGCGCTTCGGGTTCTCCGTGACCTACTACGAAGGGAATCGGCCCCGGCAGTACTACCCGGATTTCATCGTTCTTTCCCGCGAGGCGGATAGCCGCGAAGTGACGTGGCTCGCGGAAACTAAAGGAGAGATTCGGCCGAACACTGCGCTCAAGACGGAAGCGGCACGCCTCTGGTGCGATAAGATGAGCCACACCATTTATGGAAATTGGCGATACCTATTCCTGCCACAGCGGAAATTCGAATCATCGGTTGCGGCTGGCGTAAAGTCGATGGCTGATCTTGCCGCATCGCTCGTAATGCCTCGGCCGGACCCTCAGCTCCACTTAATTCCACTCGACGATACACGGGTTAGACGCGAGGCATTCAAAACATTGCTCCCGCTGTATAGCCTGAAGGCTGCTGCGGGTTATTTCGGCAAAGGCGAGCCTGCCGAGCCTGATGCATGGGTAGAGGCGGACAGTATCGGCAGGCTCGATGAACAGATGTTCGTGGCACAGGCTGTGGGGCGGTCCATGGAGCCGACGATCCAGGACGGAGACCTCTCGGTCTTCCGCGCGAACCCTGTGGGAACGAGACAAGGAAAGATTGTTCTTGCGCAGTACCGTGGCTCCGCCGATCCCGAGACTGGCGGCTCATTCACCGTGAAGCGTTATACATCCGAGAAACGCGCGACAAAGGATGGCGAATGGAGACATTCTCGAATCGTGCTCTCGCCGCTGAACAAGGATTTCGCGCCCATCGCGATCCCGCCTGAAGCGGCGGAAGATTTCCGAATCGTGGCGGAGTTTATCGCAGTGCTGCGGTCAGATTGAGGTGGATAGCCCCTGTGACGCTAGACCAGTTTTATGGAACCAGAGCATGTATCCGGACCGTACCTTGAAATGGCCTAATATCTGGGTGCAGATCGGGAGAATTATATTATGCGAGCGTTGACATGCAGAATTCTATTTCAAGATAGAGTTTCTCTTTCCGCGTTTGAGCATGTTCTTGCAAAAAAATTTGAAGAGAGTCTAGCATCAGAAACAGTTGTATTTGATCTTACGCAGGTTGAATGGATAGGCCATCTGCCGTCAACATTGTTATTTTCATGGGCAATAAATCTCAAAAAGAATCACAAGCCAAAACACATAAGTATAATATTACCAGAACGGTCTCATTTGTCGCCACAAGTACATAAGGCCTTGATTGAATATGGGATTTTACGACTGCTTGAGACGTATGATATCGATGTTCCTTATTCTTCGTCTCCAGAACCACGCGCCGGGCTACCCTTAACTGTAATCCGATCAAGAGAAGATTTATGGCGGACTGTAGAGGTAAGTTCTAATCATCTGCTATCTGCAGTTGAATTTACAGAATCGGCCCGTGAAGTAATAAAAGATGCATTTGAAGTAGTTATTTTTGAACTTGCTGAAAATGCTTTTCTTCATGCGGGTGGATCAGATGCACATTACCTTGTATCACTTGCCGAAGCATCGGGTTCGATTTATGGAACTAGGGGAGTTATGGCCGTTTTTGATCAAGGAACGCCATACCTCGAGATTAACTTAGGCGATTTCGGCCCAGGAATAGAGCATCGCTTATCTCGTCATATGCCCAAGGATTACGAACCCCCGTATCCCGCACCTATTATCAGTGGTAGAAGACATAGAAAGTATTCTAGGGCTGAACGTATACTTGCATATGCATTTGAATTCAGTTCTACATCAGACAGGGCTGGGCGCGAAGCGAGACTCGAATCGTTGCTTTCTAATAATCCCCACATTGAGGATGGAATTCTCCCGGATGAGGTCGCTTCGGGATTGTTTTGTGTTCTCGAAGTTGCTCGTTCAAGGCAGGGACAATTAATCATTCGAACACCAAAAGGTATTCTAAGTCTTGATTTCACGAGTGGCTCATCTGTGCCAGTTCTAAAGGGAAATAAAGAATTGGGTATCAAAGAGATAGGGCGCCTTATTGGAACGCATTATTTACTTCGCCTGCCGCTTTCGATTCCGCCAGCTCAACGACCTTCTATTTCAACTCAGATAGAGCTTGACGTAAGAGCACCTCTTGATATTGATATTGTTACTGCTTTCAGGATTCCAAATAAATCACAATCTATGGCCAACATCGTTAATTTAGCAATATCGGTAGTAGATAGACATCTTAACAGAAAAAGAATGATTAATGGAATTAGCGTCGTTATGCCTTCACCCATTCCTTTGCCGACGCGAGCTATGGCCCTATTTATTGGTGTACTTCGTTCAATCTCGCATGGAAATCGGACAATTATTTGGCTGGAACCGCGTGCGATCGCTGCGGCCCCAAGGAATATCGCGGCGAAAGTCAAACGGTTTCGATTCGGTGGACAGCCAATCGTGCTTGGGGATCTGTTAGAAAATAAATTCTATTTGCCTTGGAAGTCAATGTCGACTGTTTTAAATGTACAGTCTTACATACAAGGGGGAAAAGACTACTCGTCACTAGATGCAAAACTTCTAACTGTAATTAGAAGACTATATACGACAAAACTCCAAGAAGATCTTGCTGTTCTTTTGCGCAATGAAAGTGTCCGTCATAGTCCCGGTCCTTTTTTAATTGAGGGTAAATACTATACCGATGTCTTTTATGAAGTTGGCAAGGCATTAGAAGATCCCTCGCATATAGTTGCATTTGCCGAGTGGTTTCTGCTTCAAATAATTAATCGCGCAGATGAAGATATTCCTGATTTACTTATATCAACATCAGTAACAATTAACAGAGTCTTAGGAGATATCGGGGACTTAATACATAGGACGCGGGGCAAAGTGCCAGTTGTTATCAAATCACCCGACTCAGCATCTGCGATTTGGGTAGTAAATGAGTTGTTACCATATGCAGGTAAAAAGGCAATTGTAGTTACGGACGTTATCTGCCGAGGAGAGCAAATTGAAGACTTCTTATCAATTGTGATCTCGTCCCGCGTAAATATAGAAGGGGTATTTGTTTTTGTTGATGCAAGAGATGACAATAAAATGGGGAAACCTATTTTGTTGCACATTTCTCACTCAATTTCTGTTCCAGTAATCTCAGTGGTGGAAGAACAAATCCTTCCACATGAACAGCCAACTGTTGCTGGTGCGAATGTCAACGAAGAAGAGCGAGTCTACGTAATTGATCAAAAAACACATGCTCCGACGTTGTATGTTAGGCCATATAAGCCGCAATTGTCGTTCTTTGAATTGATAAATGATATTGTCCCTAAATCGGGGGGTCTTTATTGGGGACATCTTTCTTCAAAAGGTAAGCACTACGAGTTTTTTCTAGATTTTCCACGCTTATTTGCAGCGCTACGTCTACATATCGAGAGATGGATCAAGGAGCAGATTAATCTTGTGGAAGAAATAAGCAAGGGCAAGCGAGAACCTTGGCATGCTTGCGTATATAACCCAGATGGAAGCCTTACGTGGTTACGAGATTTTATACCGTCAATAAATCAAAGTCCCACAGTCCGCTTTATTACTCGGTTTCAACTCGATGCACCTGCGCCCCCACTAGAGGGGGAAAAGGCAGCCCAGGGTCGTTGGCTCGTTATTATGCCAGCAATCGCCAGCGGCGACACCGCAAGGAGATGTATTGAATTCGTTTCAAGGCATGAGCCACGTAGCATAATCGTATTATGCGTGACGTCAAGAATGGAACCACAGCACCTAAGCTTCATGATGCAGATTCCTATGTATCGAGACGCGCAACTACGCTTAGCGTGCTTTCTGGAATTTCCATTTGGAGCGCACGACCCAAACGAGGGGAAATGTCCATTTTGCACGGAAGTTGCCGAATTGACCAGTATTTATGCGCGTCTAAAAGAAGACATAGGTGAAGACTCCATATTGACAAGAACGCTTGCAGAAAAAATATCAGCAAATGCACCCGTTGAAATCGAAAGAGACGATAGTGGTATTGTTATACATCCCCCCCCTTCCCCGGGAGATATAGGTAGAATACGTTTACGTGCATTATATAATGCTGCAGAACGAGATCTTGTTGCTAGGCGTACTCTCAATAGTCTATTATCGGAGAATAGGGACGAAATTGACTGTTTCTTAAAGTCATTTATTTATTCCGATAGGAATAATAATATATTTTCGTCCTATGAATTCGAGCGTCGTCTCTATAAAGCAAAAACGAATGTTTATGCGCGTGTACATGAGATAATTGGAGAGGAAACGCCTCCGTTTCAAGTCGGTAGAGTCATAGGGTCTCTAATACATTTCATACCAGGATCGTTCATTGAAACGGCAACAGATATGATATCACGGTTTGCAAACTCAACAAGGGATGTAGAAGAGATTTGTATCGGGTTGCTAATATTGAAAACTGTCGCGCCTAACAGTGGAAAACTTCTACAAAGTCTCAGGTTCGAAAATCGTTCGCGAATCGAAGAATTATTTAGTCAAACACATAGAATCATTTCACACAGAGAAGCACCTGACGAAAAAAGAAGCGCTGATGCAGTTCTTGCTGTATGTGAGTTATGGTCTAATGTAACAAGAACAAACCTTTACACATCTGCGATTGATGATTTGGTATTAAGAACTGTTGATCCTACAATGAAATGGAACGAAATACAGGAGATTATCGACCGGGCACTCGCATTTTGGAACCAAGAAATATCGCAAGCAATTACGCGTGTTCGAACCAGCAGGTTATGGGCTGTTTTATCAAGCGACCGTAATGATTGTAGTGGGAGATTGGCGCCTCTGGAACGTTTGCTTGCACAACTGGCAAGGTTGGCGCGTCTTGTTCCAAATGATCGTAACGAAAAAAGTAAATTAGTCGAGGAAGTGTTTACATTTACTAAGGAAATATCCAGATTAAACAAAGAGGCAAGTACGCATTTGATGCACTATTTTGTAAATCCTGTAAATTGTACTGCGGCACAAATTGGTAATAAGTTAATAGCAAAAGATGGTTCTGAATTAAGCGTGTCAATTAATATAGATAGGACGGTAGACTTGGTCTTGTGCGATCTCGGAGAACTAAACGCAATTTGTAGCGAACTCATATTGAATTGGCGTAAGTACGGGATAGTATCTACAGGTAGGCGTGAGGTGCAATTTGACCTTTACAAAGACGATAAATATGTTGCTCTTAAGTTCGGGGATTCATTTGGAGGTAGGTTCGATCTTAAAAGCGCTGGCGGAATTGGTGCCGCAAAAAGATTTTGCGAATCATATGGAGGATACCTCGAAAACCAGGGACCTGATAGCAATGGCCGAAAGTCGCTTATAATAAAGCTTCGCGTGCTCCCAGTTAAAAGGAAATCGGATACAATAGAGCTAAATGAGAATTAAACGAATGGAGAAATAATTATGCCTGAAGGATCATTAAATTTATTACTTGTTGACGATGCCCCTAATGTTAAGGAGGAAATAGAAAAAGGTTTAAAGAAAATAGGTATTCCGGTGATCATTGATTATCAATGCCCAGTTCGCCGTGACGAACCATTCGGTGGATGTAAACTTCCAGCAGGTAAAGAGTTTGATAAGGTTGACCTTGCTCTAGTGGACCTCGAACTATTCCCACAAATGGAAACAATACATTATACTCCTGAGGACCTACGTGGTGGGACCGAAATACTCCCGTATATAAGGAGGGAGGCACCTTGGATCCCTGTTATTGCATACTCTAGGCTATTCAAGAAGGAGGCCGAGTATTTTTTATCAATCGCATGTAGCTTTGGATTTGATGGGCACACCACTAGAGGTATGTTTGGAGCAAATTGGCTTACAAGAGAATTGTGGGATGGTATCGTGAGTCGCGCGTTAGTACTACGAAGACACGCAATTCTAGGTGAACAGTTTATTGCTAGTGAAAACGACATGCAATTTGATTTGACACAAGAGTCTGGGGCAAAATTAAATAGCAGGTTTCCTTCGTGGAAAAGGGTGGTTCGCAACATCTTTTGTTTCGGGAAAAAAGTTGTTCTGGAGCCCCTCGTTGGAGGCTGGTCTGGTGCTCAAGTGTGGAAGGCATACGTGCGTCAGCGGAATGAAGATGGCGGTCGAGAGGGAGAGTGGGTGTGGAAAATATCTTCAAGTCCTTGGAAATTGCATAAGGAGCTACAAGCCCACCTGCGCATGCAACGTGGCGGACTAGACTTCGCCCGGGCTGTGCCCCCTCTCTGGCAGGGAGTTATCTACGAAGATGGCACTGCCGGTATTGCATATCAATTCGCAAAAAACACACAAGAGGCAATCACTTTACTCAGAACTGAAAAGGATGTGAAAATTATAGGTGACAGAATATCGTCTATTTTATGTGCCTTCTACCGCGAGAGTGTAAATGAACGTGGTGTAATTGAAAATATAATTAGTAAGTGGTGCCCAAAGAAAGAAGACTTGTTGTCGGCAGCAGATGTTACAAAAGGCACATTTATTTCGCAAGTATTGAAGGCGATTGCAGAAAAGAAGGGACACACTAGCATAAACCGTACATGTACTTATAAACAATGTCTTATTCATGGAGATATGCATCTGGGGAATGTAATGTTGGGGGATAATGATGTGTTTATTGATTTTGCATTATCTGATGTTGGCCCAATTTCTGTAGATATAGCTAAAATAGTATCGGATATTTTGCTTCGTATCCCACACTTGCGCCGTGAAAAATTGCCTGAGTGGAACAATAAATCTGATCCTGTCATGCATGTACTTGAGAAACTAAATAATAATATTGGTTTATCGCTTGGAGATATAGATATATTTAACATGATGTTGCGAATATATATTGCACAAGCACTAAATTATGGGGACATATCTGGTGATACAAAAGACTGGATACTCGATATATTAAAAACAGATGATGTAATTGTAGATAAGTAAATATCATCACGCAAGGAATGGGACCCTGCTTTATCTTTTTAAATTTAATCGCAGGAGTGGTTGTTCCCGCGAGGAAGAAACCGAGACAATTGACGGCTGTGTTTCATCCTGCACTCCCCCACCGCGCTGCTTTTTTCGCCATCCATAGGTTGACCCCCAGGCGATCGGCGATACTGGTATAGGACATCCCCAACTTGCGGAGATGCAATACTTTTTCTGAGACCTTCATGTAAAGTGGGATGGCGTCCTCATCCTTAAGTTTGACAACCTCTTCCCCCGTCACTGATCAAACCCGTTATTTTTCGGTAACATCCCAGTTGCGTGATTCCAAAAAACCCAAAATGTAGTCCCGGGTTCGCCCGGGTTCGACAGTGATGGGCACATTCAACTCCATAAATCCCCGTAAACCCTCGATGTTGTGTTGTCCGACCCCTGATTTCCGTGAAAACGTGTGGGCAAACGATATGAAGATATGTTGTTGACATATGACTTATAAACGTTTAATGTGTGGGTATGTATATCCGGAAGATATCCCGCAGGAACGCCGACGGCTCGGTCGTCTCCTACCTTCAGCTCGCCCACAATGTCCGGGACCCGCAGAAGGGATACACCAAGGCCGAGGTCATCTACAACTTCGGGCGCCAGGAGGAGCTCGATCTCGCCGCTATCAAGCGTCTGGTGAAGAGCCTGTGCCGGTTCCTCTCCCCCGAGGATGCACTCGAAGCTACGGCGGCCCTTGCGGGATCGGGCGGCGACGGCCGCCTGCGCTTCATCGGGTCCCGTGCGATGGGTGGGGCGTACCTTCTGCGGAAACTGTGGGAGCGGATCGGGATCGAGGGAGTGTTCTCCCGTGCGATTGCGAATCGCGAGTTCACCTCTCCCGTCGAGTGGGCGGTCTTCGCCATGGTGGCCAACCGGGCCCTTGCTCCGGACTCGAAACTCGGCATGGTCGAGTGGGTCGACAAGGACGTGGCGCTGGGCAACGACGCCCCGATCGCCTTGCAGCATCTCTACCGCGCGATGGACGTTCTCCTGGAGAACGACGAGTCGGTCCAGAAGGAAGTGTTCTTCTCCACGGCCACCCTCTTGAACCTCGAAGTGGATCTCCTGTTCTTCGATACCACCTCGACCTACTTCGAGCGGGACGAAGAGGACGAGGAGGAGGGGGCGCTTCTTCGATACGGGAAGAGCAAGGACAAGCGGGACGACCTTCCGCAGATCGTGATCGGGTTGGCGGTCACCAAGGAAGGGATCCCGGTGCGCTGCTGGGTGCTCCCCGGCAATACCGCCGACGCCTCCACGGTGGAGATGGTCCAGAAGGATCTCGCCGGATGGAAAATGTCCCGTTGCGTGTGGGTCATGGACCGCGGGATGGCCGGGGAAGAGAACCGAAGGATCCTTCAGCGGGCCGGCGGCCACTACATCCTCGGAGAGAAGTTGCGGGACAGGCAGGAAGCCAACCAGGCTGCGCTCTCCACCCCCGGGCGCTACAAGAAGATCAAAGAGAACATGGAGGTCAAGGAGATCGTCGTGGGAGACGGCGAGCGCCGTCGCCGGTTCGTCCTGGTCTTGAACCCGGAAGAGGCGAAGAAGGATCTCGCCACCCGGGAGAAGAACCTCGGGAAAATCCGCGCGGCTCTCGAAGCGATGGGCGACCCGCAGATGCGTGGTCACAAAAAGGCGGCCTGTGCGCTTCTCTCCCACAAGACCCACGGTCGGTACTTGCGGGAGTCGGAGAACGGGAAGATCACCATCGACATGGGGAAGGTCCGCGCGGAGGAGCGCCTCGACGGAAAATATCTGCTGTCCACCTCCGACGACTCGCTCTCCCCGGAAGACGTGGCGCTGGGGTACAAGCAACTCCTCCAGGTAGAGCGCGCCTTCCGGACGCTGAAGACCACGCTCGAACTTCGCCCCGTCCATCATCGCAAAGAAGATCGGATCCGATCCCACGTCCTTCTGTGCTGGCTGGCCCTGCATCTGATACGGGTGGCCGAGCTGGAAACGGGGGAGACCTGGGACACGATTCGAGCAACCATGGACAGAATCCACCTTGGGGAATTCTTTGGGAAAGACGGGGGTGTTCTTCAGCGGACGGAACTGACCCAAGATCAGCAAAACCTCCTGAAAAAGCTCAAGATACCTCCGCCTCCCCTGTTCCGGAAGATCGCTGCGACCCCCGAAAACCTGTAGGCACACGCCAAAATCGGCAAAAACCTGGAACCATCCGGAAAAACGTAACTATTACCATGTCCGCTCACCTACCACTGTCGAACCCGGGGGAACCTGC